>CAYZMW010000001.1:0-4840 GCA_964479645.1 uncultured Melioribacter sp.
TAGAATAACTACCTTGACTTAAAAGGATTGAAACCCTCGATACCTTTGTTCAGTAGTTTATTGGTTAAACTGAAATTTAGAATAACTACCTTGACTTAAAAGGATTGAAACGGATGTATGTGGGCATATCTACGTGGGTGGATTGCTCCAACACCATCAACGATTTAGAATAACTACCTTGACTTAAAAGGATTGAAACTTCGAAATGCGTCTTCAAAAACAACAACAGCCTTAGTTTGAATATTTAGAATAACTACCTTGACTTAAAAGGATTGGTTGAGAGTGACGGTCATTGCGAGGAGAACTCCCGCGAAAGCGGGAGGCGACGAAGCAATCTGTAGGTTTGTCTGCGAAAAGACTATTTGGCGCAGAAGTACTACGGATTGCTTCGTCAACCCGCCGGGCGGGTTTCCTCGCAACGACAGAAAAATTCGCGTCATTGCGACCCCGCCAACGGCGGGGGAAATAATCTATCGAAGTGTCAGCAAAATAAAATCCGCGCACGGTGTGGCGGATTCCTTCGTCCCGCCGAAGGCGGGAACTCGGAATGACTGTATTTGTTAGGGTTGGCGCACGGCACGGTGGATTGCTTCGTCCTTACCGACCTTATCGGCGCTTCCTCGCAAGGACTGTGTTTATTTGGGCTTCGTCGTTTTCCCGCCTTTGGCGGGGTATCTCTTCGCAGACATGAAATTTCTAAATCCGATAAAATCGGTGTTCTATCCGTTTCTATATTCTAACTCCTTGCTCCTAACTCCTAATTCACCCTTTCATTCAACATTCATAATTCAAAATTCATAATTAAAAAAGAAATTTGTGTTTTGTCGAAATATCGGTTTTCAATCACAGTTAATCGGTTCAATCCGTTTCCCGCTTTGTTTCTTTATTCGTTCGAAATCGTATCAGGATACGATAAAAGCGCGCACGGCAATTTATTTTTTCTCTCACTTTCATATTTCCCGAAAAAGTTTTTTTTGCTATTTTGTATATATGATAATTATGAACGCAATTAGAAAAAATATTTCAATCTTATTTCTTTTTTTATTCCTTATCGCGCAGACGATTTTAGGGCGAACGAACAATACGGGCGTTAACGATAGTCTTTTGGCGAAAATTACCTCCGCGCAAAACGATTCGATAAAAATTGAACTTTATTTGTCGTTAATAAAATCGCTTGTTGAAACTTCCCCCGAAGAGGCGGACGAGTATTTTAGACTTGTCGAGAACCTAACGGCGAAAGATACGCTTGGCGCGGCGAGAATCAAGTTATTGAATTATCGCGGGATAAAGTTTCTTTCCGAGGGCAAGTACGACAGCGCATCGGCGGCGTTTATTCACGCTTTGAGATTATCCGAAGAGGCGAACGAAGATACCTTAACCGAAAACGTGTTGAATAATTTGGCCATACTCAATATCAAGACGCTTTCTTTCGAAAAGGGAATAGAATATTTTAAGCGGTTGTATTCCATGGCGATTGACGAAGGCAACGAAGAGGAAGCCGCTCAATATTTGTTAAACCTTTCGCTTGCATACGCCCAAAGCGGACAATTGCGAAAAGCGGAAGAAAACTTGTTGAAATTATTTAATTCCACCGAAACGACTTTCTACAAAGCGGTAGCGGCGAATTCGCTCAGTTATATTTACATTGCAAACGGTGATTTTCAAAAAGCCGCGAAGTACGGAAAAACGGCTATTGATTTGGCGCGTCAAGCGGGCAATATGATTTTGATTTTGGAGGCGAAAACGAATTACGCCAACGCGCTTAAAATGTTGAACAAATACGAAGCGGCGCAAAAACTTATGTTCGAGATTTTAAAGGAAACCGAAAAAAATAATTTTCGCGAGCAATACGTAAATACGCTGGGAAACCTTGCCACGCTTTTCGAAGCGAAAGGAGATTTTGTAAACGCGCTGAAATATCAGAAAATGTTTTCCGTGGCGAAAGACTCTTTGCTGAACGAAAATATCGCCAAGCAATTGAACGAACTGCAAACCAAGTACGAAACGGAAAAGAAAGACAAGGAATTGGCTCTTAAAGACGCCGCCTTGAAAAGAAGGGAAATGGCTTTGAGATTTACTCTTTTCGCGATTTTCTTTTTGGTGATATTCGTCGTCGTTGTTTTCGTTTTGTATCGAAAGAAAAGGGAAGCGTATCTTGAATTGATAAAAAGATACGTCGCTTCGATAGAAACCGAAAAGCGCTCCGACGAAATTAAGCGAATAAGCGAGGAAACCACTGCCGGGGAAACCGAGGATAAACTCAGTGAAGAGAAAGTGGCGAAGTTGTACGAAATTCTTGAAAATAAAATTAACGACGAAAAAATTTTCACTCAACACGATTTAACTTTGGGCAAATTGGCGGCGGAATTGAACGTGAGTTCCAAATATTTGTCGATGGTGATTCATAAAAAATACGGAGAAACTTTCCCCGATTTCATCAATAAATTGCGCGTCAAAGAAGCGGCGAGAATGTTGCTTGACACGAACTACGACAATTATTCTCTTGAAGGCATTGCGGAAATCGCGGGGTTCAAGTCGCGTTCCGTTTTCAATTCCGCTTTCAAAAAATTCACGGGCGTTACGCCTTCCTTTTACAAGCAATCGGCGCGCCAATTCGTCAAAGAAAATGTTTCCGCTTAATCCGTAATAATTTTTGTGATTAAGGTTTTCTCAATCGTTTCGAAATAAACGTTCGGCGCTATTTCGAAATTTGTCGTTTCGACGCAAATTTCGTTTTGCGGGTGCGGGCTTTGTTCGAATTTATTTTCATTCGAGCGTTTGTCGGAAGAGGCAACGACGTAAAGCGCTTTCCCGTAATGTTTGCAAGCGAGCGCGATTATCTTGCTACCGATTTTATTGACCGCATCGCCGTTCGGCAAAATTTTGTCCGCGCCGATTAAGGAAAAATCGCATCGCTTGACGTATTCGGGAATCATCGCTTCCGTAATGAGCGTTACGTGTAATCCCGCGCGTGCAAGATTATCCGCCATAATTTTCCCTTCGAAGACGGGGCGACTTTCGGATACGAAAATTCGTATTGCGGGAAAATCGCGAGCCGCGCGAAGAAAAATTTCGGTAAGCGTTTTGCTGTTCGAAATCGTAACGATACGCGATTCCGCTCCGAAAACAAATTTGAGTTTGTCGTAAAGAATATCGTAAACTTTCTCTTTGTTTTTGAAATAATTTTCAATGAAAGATTTTCGTTCGGCGGCAGGCGACTTTCTCAATCGAGCGACAAAATTTTTAATCGCGGAAAATTCCGAAAAGTTAACGTCGATTTTTGTCAGGGTTTTCTCAATATCATGTCCGTTTTCGATTTCACGCAAAAGAAAACTCTTGATTTTCATCAACAATTCTTCGCTACCCGAAATATTGTCGCGCATGATTTTTTCGAGTTCGTCGTTCATTTTTCTTTCGGTTTTTTATTTAAAAGTATGAATAAACCGAAATAATAACAACGGCAAAATCGTTTGAATATTTTATGGCGAATGATTTCGGTACGTTCCGTAATTTTAAGCGGCGAGAGAAAGTTTTTTCAGAAATAATAAAGAGGAAAAAGCGATGGCGCTAACGCCCGCAAAAACGGGAGTAAACCCGATTGAGTTTATGAGAACACCCGAAACGAGAGGGAAAAGCGAAATGGTTACGGAAAGCGCGCCGTAAACTCCGCTGTAAAGCGCGCGATTGCTTTCGGTTGTGATTTCGTATAAAATTCCTTCGATTGAAATTTTTTGCGCGCTGATACTTAATCCCACCAGGAAGAAAAGCGCGTTGTAAAACGCGAACGGGAGCGTGCGCGAAACGACGAGAAACAACAACGGCAAAGCGATTTGAAATCCGACGAAAACTTTGAGAACGTTTTTGTAACCTTTTGTGTGAACATATTTCGACCAGAAGATGTTCGACAAAATCATTCCCGTAATTTGAATAAGCAAAAGATTGCCGACTTGTTTTTCCGCAATTGCGAAAGTTTCCTTGCCGAGCGCAATGTAGAACGGAATTATTGTAAGCGCGAACCCTGTCAAATTAACTATGATAATGAACGTGCGAAAATTACTGTCGTTTTTGATAATCGACGGCACGGAACGCAAAACGTCGGCAATGGAATTATGAGTCTCTTTCAGTTCGGACGGTTTTTCTTTGATTGCCATAAAACCGAAAGAGGCGATGAACAAAAGCGCCGCGGCGATTCCGAAAAGCAATTGGTAATTCTGCGGGTAGTCGAAAGATTTGAGCAACTGACGCGCAACCACGGCGGAAATCAGAAGACCGATGCCGCTCATAAATTGTCGCGTGACAAGAAATTTTTTGCGCATCGGCGTATCCATGCTTTTGCCGACAATGTCGGTGTAGGAAACGCCCGCAAAAGCGCCGCTGATACTGAAAAGAAGCATCAGAAGAAAGATTATGAAAAGTACCGTGTTCGGCGAGGCTTTGTCGTAAAAGTAAACCGTTAAACTTAGTCCGGCGAACGCGGAAACTCTGAGTAAAATTCCGAGTACGAGGAATTTCTTTTTCAGCGGTTTTCGATTGAGATAGCCCGCAAAAATCAATTGCGCGAGGAAAGGCACGCCGATTACGACGGAAGTTAGAACGCCGAGTGTCGTTTGCGTTCCGCCGACGCTCAAAATAAGCGCGGGCAAAATCGTATTGCGTTCCGCGAAAGTTTGAGCAAGAGCAAGCCAAAACCCGTGCCAGACAAGCGCGAAAAAATTTCGGCGAACGTTTTCCATTAAACGTTCTTCAACGCTTCATCGACGTTATCGGTACTAACTATTACGGGTTTAATTCCGAAATTCTTTTCGAGTTTGATTTGACTTTCCTGTCCCATTCGTTTTGC
>CAYZMW010000002.1:0-60150 GCA_964479645.1 uncultured Melioribacter sp.
GGCGAATGGCTCGGCGACGCTTTGTTTGCAACAAACGCAAACGATTGTATCACAGGACAAGCGGGTTCGCCTAATCCTTATTTCGATTTGGTTTTGAGAGGACAAGGAACACAAGTAAATCAAGCGCGCGCGTTGCAACCCACGTTTATGATTTTCTGGCTCGGAAATAACGATATTCTCGGTTATGCAAGTTCAGGCGGATTTTACCCGCATAACGATGTTAATACCTTTACCGCGCTTTACAGTATGACGTTGGATTCCTTGATGACTACTGGCGCGAAAATGGTTGTTGCAAATATTCCTTATGTTACGTCAACGCCTTATTTTACTACAATAGGTCCGAAAGTTGGTTTGGCAATTAAAGATGCAGTGGATGCCGGATTAGCCGTGGGAGTTTATTACCAAAAGAACGGTGAGGTCGGCGCTGTTCCTCAAACACAATTTGTTGATTACAACGGACTTTTCCAATTTCAAGTTATTTTAACTTTGGCGGGTTCGAAATATGCGGCTTTAATCGGACAACCTACGGGGCAATATTACCGCGATATCGGTCTCGACCCCGCATTGGTCGGTGTGGATACCACGCAACCTTTCGGTTTGCATCCGTTGAACCCGTATCCTGATGTTTACACTCTCGATGCCGACGAATTGACGGAAATTAAAAATACGATTGACGGCTTTAACAGCGCAATTGCGACCTTGGCGGCGGCTCATAATATTCCGCTTGTGGATGTTAATACGTTTTTGACCCAAGTCGCAACGAACGGTTACGACGCTAACGGAATTCACTTTACTTCCGATTATATTACAGGCAACACTTTCAGTCTTGACGGCGTTCACCCGACAAGCAGAGGTTACGCCGTGATTGCCAACTTGTTCATCGAAAAAATTAACGAAGCGTACAACGCTAAAATTCCGAAAGTTGATGTTGCCGCCGTCCCGAACAGCATTTTGTTGCAAGGCTCGGCACCGGCAACGAAAAACGGAATTCCGCAAGTTGACCGTTCCGTTATGAATAAAGTTCTTTATTGATTTACTGATTTTTATTAGTAAAATTGTAAAATCTCGCTTTACCGTTTTTAGGTAAAGCGGGATTTTCTTATTATATGGTAAGTGAAAAAATTTTTTACGGAAAAACGATGCGCAAAATAATTCCATATTTGTTGCTATCTTTTGTTTTCGCTTGTTCTTCGGGTGAAAAAGCATCGAAAAATACGTCTAATTCAAACGATGAAACTTATGTTTTCGATGCCGTCGGGAATGTTGCGGAAAAAGAGACGAAAAACGAAAAAGAAAACGAAGCGATAACGGAAATTCCCGATAGCGTACAAACGCAAGAGGAAAAAACGGAAGAGGAAGAGACGAAAGAAGAAGTTGAAGAAACAATTCAAGAACCGCTTTATTTCGTGCAAATAGGGGCGTTTCAAACTCAGGAAGCGGCTGAGGAATTCGTTAAGGAAGCGAAAGAATTGCTGAATAATCAAGAACTGACAATCACGTTTAGCGATAAGGTTGACCTTTTTGTGGTGCAATTGCCGCCGTTCAAGGATAAAAAAGAAGCGGAGAAAGTTAGAAATCGTCTTTGGAGATACGATAAATTCAAAGACGCGTTTATTGTAACAGAAGAATAGGAGGTTAAAAATGGCTTTTTCTTTAAACAAAGTCATGCTCATAGGAAATCTCGGGGGAGACGCCGAAACAAGATTTGTCAATGACAATTTTTCGGTTACGGAATTTAATTTGGCAACAACCCGAAGTTACAAGAAAAACGACGAATGGGTTAATGAAACGACGTGGCACAAAATTGTCGCTTACAATCTTTCCGATTTCTACAAAGAGGGGCTGAAAAAAGGAAAGAAATTTTACGTGGAAGGCAGATTGCAAAAGCGCGATTACGAAGACAAAAACGGAATTAAACGTTACGTTACGGAAATTATAGCGGAGACTCTGATACCGCTTGATGCGCGCGACAGCGGATTTTCCGCGCAAACACCGAGCGAACCCGGCGCCTCGAACGTCGCTCCCGAAGCGCTTCCCGACAATAACGACGACGATTTGCCGTTCTGATTGCAAACGATGTGAGGAAAATCTGATATTTGGAAACCGAGAGTTTTAATTTAATATTGTTGGCGTTTTTACTTTTTGTTTCCGCGCTTTTTTCGGGTTCGGAAGTTGCGCTTTTTTCATTGGATAAAAAACGATTGGAAAAATCCGATGAAAAAGATAAGTTGATAAACAGATACTTGCTCTCGCTTTTGGCAAATCCCCACAGACTATTGGTTACCATACTTTTGGGAAACACTTTGGTGAACGTTGCGGCGTCTATCGTCGCCGTAACGTTTGCTTTGAATTTGTCCGAAAAATTCGGTATTGCCGTTGAACTTGCTCTTACCGCGCAAATCGTAATTCTTACTTTGCTGATTATCTTACTGGCGGAAATAACGCCGAAAGTTTGGGCGAGCAAACATCCATACAAATTTTCAAGGATTATCGCGATTCCGCTTTATTGGACGGCAGTGGTTATTTATCCCGTTTCAAAAGTACTTACCGAGTTTTTCTCGTTCGTGATGAGAAAAATAAAAATTGATAAAAGAAAATCGGTAATAAAAAGCGAGGAAATTAAACATCTTGCGACGTTAAGCGCGGAAAGAGGCGCGATAGAGGAAGGCGAGCAGGAATTAATTCACGGAATAGTAACTTTCGGGAGCGTCACCGTAAAGGAAATTATGACGCCTCGCGTGGATATTAAAGCCGTTCCCATCGATGCGAAATACGCCGATGTAATAAAAATCGTAAACGATTCGGGAAGAAGTCGTTTGCCGCTTTTTAGGGAAGATTTGGACCATATCGAGGGAATAGTTTACGCGAAAGACCTGCTCCGCTTTTTGAAACATCCGAATCCGGATGAGGCTTTGAACATCAGAAAAATTGCGCGAACGGCGTACTTCGTTCCGGAAAATAAATTGATTAACGAACTGTTACGAGAGTTTCAGGAGAAGAATATTCATCTCGGCATAGTGGTTGACGAATACGGCGGAACGTCGGGGCTCGTTTCGCTCGAAGATATTTTGGAAGAAATCGTAGGCGAAATTCGTGACGAGTTCGATAAGGACGAAGTCGAATTTCAGAAAATAAGCGACGATAAATATCTTGCGCTCGGCAAATATTCGATTTCCGATTTGAGCGAAGAACTCGGCGTGGACTTCGGTTCGGAAAATGAAGATTACGAAACGCTCGGGGGATTTATTTTCAATTATGCGGGAGAGATTCCCGAAAAAGGTTTTTCTTTCGTGGAAAAGGGCTATCGTTTCACGGTAAAATCTCTGAAAAATCGTCGCATTGAGAAAGTTTTGATCGAGAAAGTCGGTTAGCGAAAAATGATTAAAGGTTGTTTTCTCGTTGTTGTTTTTTTCGTGATACTAACCGGGGTTCTCTATTACATTTATGAAAAACACGGCGAAGAAATAGACGAATTTGCAAAAGAGCGATACGAATCTTTTTATGAAAAGAACGTGCGACCTTTTTTCGGAAAGTTTACCGACGATTACGCCGATTCCGTTAAAGAATTTCTCGAAGAAAAATTCGAGGCTCTCGAAAAAGAAGATTTGAAAATAAGCGAAGGGAAATTCGACGAATTAAAGAAAATGTTATCGGAATATTCAAAACGGAAAGTTATTGATTCAGTGGATTTCCATAAACTTAAAAAACTTTTCGGGAATTAAAAATAATTTATCGAAAAAACACCGTATTTCATTGACCGAAACAACTTGTAAGCCTTGAAAAAATTCTTGACGATTGGAAATTATGCGAAAGACCGTCGCGAATGTTCGCATTTTACCTTAAGCGGAAAATTTTTCCGGTTTAACAAAATCTTGACTTTTGGATAAAATAGAAATATATTATCGGGCTATAAAAAAATTTTTTCTATTTGGAGGATTTTGTGAAACAAGAGAAAACGACGAAGTTTATCAAAACGGAAGATGCCGATCGTAAGTGGTACGTTGTTGACGCTAAAGATAAGGTTTTGGGAAGATTGGCAAGTGAAATCGCGAAAATACTTCGCGGAAAGCACAAAGCTATCTTTACTCCGAATGCAGATACCGGCGATTTTGTCGTTGTAATTAACGCCGAAAAAGTTCGTATGACGGGAAAAAGAGAACAGCAAAAAACGTATTTCCATCATACGCAATATCCGGGCGGAGGAAAAGAAATTTCTTTTACCGAAATGATGCAGAAACATCCCGAAAGAGTTATCGAACATGCCGTTTGGGGAATGTTGCCGAAAAATCGTCTCGGTAGAAGACTTATCAAAAAACTTAAAGTTTATGCGGGCGAAAATCATCCGCATGCGGCTCAAAAACCAGAAACATTAAGCTTATAAGAGGAATAGATGACGGATAAAATTTTTGTAGGCAGAAGAAAGACTTCGGTTGCAAGAGTATATTTGAGAAACGGTTCGGGAAAAATTACAATTAACAAAAGAGAATTCGAAGACTTTTTTCCCGTTGATGTTCATCGCAATACGGTTTTACAACCGTTCGTAGTAACGGATACCACGGGAAAATACGACGTTTTCGTTAATGTAAAAGGCGGCGGAATTACGGGACAAGCCGAAGCGATTCGTTTGGGAATTGCGCGCGCGCTTGTGGATATTAACGAAGATTTTCGCGGCGTTCTTAAAAGCGAAGGCTTTTTGCGCAGAGACCCGCGAATGGTCGAACGCAAAAAATACGGACAACCGAAAGCGAGAAAAAGATTTCAATTTTCGAAACGTTAACAATTTACGTTTATCATTTAAGTTAACTGATTTATTAATCATTCATACTTTCGGATCCGCTTCCTGTGTCCCCGCGGTGGGATGATAAGCGGAGATGAAGAAAGTAGAAGCAAAACAGGAGAAATACTTATGTCAAGAGTAACTCTCAAGCAATTGATTGAGGCGGGCGCTCACTTCGGGCATTTGACCAGCCGTTGGAATCCCAAAATGAAACCTTACATCTTTATGGAGAAAAACGGGATTCACATCATCGATTTAAGAAAAACCGTTCAATTAATCGACAAAGCCGCCGATGCGCTCTACAGCATTGTTTCGCAAGGTAAAGGCGTGCTTTTCGTCGGAACGAAAAAGCAAGCGAAGACCGTTATCGCTACCGAAGCGAGAAGGGCTAACAGCAATTGGGTCAGCGAAAGATGGCTCGGCGGAATGCTTACGAACTTCCAAACAATTAAGAAAAGCATTACTCGTTTGCACAATATCGACAAAATGGAGTCGGACGGTACGTTCGAAAAGATGACCAAAAAGGAAGTTCTGAAACTTTCCCGCGAAAGAGAAAAACTGAGAAAAGTTCTCGAAGGCGTTGAAAATATGCAAAGACTTCCCGGCGCGCTTTTCATCGTAGATATTCGTAAAGAAGCGATTGCCGTTCAGGAAGCGCACAGATTGAATATTCCGATTTTCGCCATCGTCGATACAAACTGCGACCCTGACGTTGTGGATTATCCGATACCGGCAAACGACGATGCCGCTCGCACGATTGAACTTATTACAAAAACTTTGGCGGACGTTGTTCTCGAGGGACAAGCTAAAGCCGAGGAACTCAAAGCCGAATTGAAAGCCGAAGAGGAAAAAGAAAAGAAAATTTCGGAAGACACGAAAGACAAAAGGAAAAGACCTCGCATTCGCAAGGTAAGATTGGACGGTAAGGAAAAGAAAGGCGGAAAAGGTTCGAAAAAACCCGCAAGGAAAACCGAAGAAGTGAAGAAGGAAGAAACTCAAGCCGAAGAAACAACGGTGAAGGAAGAAGTTGAAAAAACAGAACCGAAAGCCGAAGAACCCAAAGCGGAAAAGGTTGAGAACAACGAAACCGAAAGCAAAGAAACAAACGAAGAAAAAGAATAAAATAAATAAAGGATGATTGAAAAATGGCTATTAGTGCAGCAGATGTAAAAAAACTCAGAGAAATGACGGGCGCCGGAATGCTCGACTGCAAGAAAGCATTGCAGGAAGCCGACGGCGATTTCGATAAAGCGATTGAAATTCTTCGAAAAAAAGGTGCTTCCGTAGCGGCTAAAAGAGCCGAACGTTCCGCAAACGAAGGCGTTGTTTTAACTAAAATTTGGAACGACGGAAAAACCGGCGCAATTTTGGAAGTCAATTGCGAGACCGACTTTGTAGCAAACAGCGACGATTTCGTAAACTTCGCGAAAGAAATTCTCGATATCGTTGTAGAAAAACGTCCTGCGAACCGCGACGAGTTGATGAATTTGGAAATCGACGGTGTGAAAGTCGCCGACAAATTGAACGACGTCATCGGAAAAATCGGCGAGAAAATCGAGATTTCCCGATTTGCGGTGGTCGATACCGAAAACGGAATGGTTGTCGATTACATTCATCACGGCGCGAATTTGGGCGTAATGCTTAAAATTTGTAACGTTACCGAAAAAACCGACGAACTCGAAACGCTGATGAAAGATATCGCAATGCAGGTTGCGGCGATGAAACCGCTTTACGTTAAACGCGACGAAGTTCCTACCGAAGCAATCGAAAAGGAAAAGGAAATTTACAAGGAAGTCGCAAGAAAAGAAGGCAAACCCGAACAAATTCTCGATAGAATTGCCGAAGGTAAATTGAACAAATACTTCAGCGAAGTTTGTTTGCTCGAACAAACTTTCGTAAAAGATAACACGAAAACAGTCGGACAACTTATCGACGAATACAACAAGGCGCACGGAACAAACGTAACGCTTGAAGCGTTTTATCGATTCCACGTGGCGGACGAAAAGAAATAAAACGGTTTAATAAATCGAAAAAAGGTCTTATTTTTATAAGACCTTTTTTTTTGTCTGAAAGGAAAAATATGGAAAGCGAACTCAAATACAAACGCATTTTGCTCAAACTCAGCGGTGAATCGCTGATGGGCGAAAAAGGCGCGGGGATCGACCCGAAAATTCTCAACTTCTTTTCCGAAGAGATTAAGAAAATTCATGAACTTGGCGTTGAAATCGGAATTGTAATCGGTGGTGGCAATATTTATCGCGGATTGAACGCGGCGGAGCAAGGCATCGACCGGGTAACCGGCGACCATATGGGAATGCTCGCGACGATGATTAATTCGCTCGCATTGCAAAATGCGCTTGAAAATCACGGAATGTTTACGCGGCTGATGAGCGCGATTAAAATGGAACAAATCGCCGAACCATACATCCGACGTCGCGCGGTAAGACATTTGGAAAAAGGACGTATCGTGATTTTCGGAGCGGGCACGGGCAATCCTTATTTCAGCACGGATACCGCGGCGTCTTTGCGCGCCGTTGAAATCGAGGCGGACGTTATTTTGAAAGGGACGCGCGTTGACGGAGTTTACGACGCCGACCCCGAAAAGAATCCCGAAGCGCTTTTGTATCGCGAAATTCATTATCTTGAAGTTCTGAAAAAAAATCTCCGTGTAATGGATTTGACCGCAATAAGTCTGTGTCAGGAAAACAATTTGGAAATAAAGGTTTTTAATATGAACGTTCCCGATAATCTTGTCAAAATCGTAAAAGGCGAAGAAATCGGAACGAGCGTAAAGGAAGTTATTGCAACCAACAATTGATTTGAACATTAGCGGTGCGATTTCGAAATTTGAGAATTAATGAATAAATTATCTCAGAGGTAATTATGCAAAATAAATACGTTGACGACGCAAAGGAAAGAATGGAGAAATCCATTGAGGCTTTCAAGCACGAAATGGCGAAAATCAGAACAGGGAAAGCCACCACTGCGCTTCTCGACGGAATTAAGGTCGATTATTACGGCGCGATGACGCCGCTTAATCAAGTCGCGAACGTTTCCGTGCTCGACCCGCATACGCTGAACGTTACGCCTTGGGACAAATCGATGCTTGAAAAAATCGACAAGGCTATCTTGCAAGCCGAACTCGGTTTAAATCCGATTAGCGACGGCACGAATCTTCGTATTCCGATTCCGCCGCTTACGGAAGAGCGCAGAAAAGAGCTTGTGAAACTTGTTAAAAAGTTCGCCGAAGATGCGAAAATCGCTATCAGAAATATTCGTCGCGACGCAAAAGACCACGTTAAGCGACAAGAGAAAAACAAAGAAATTTCAGAAGACCAAATGCACGATTTGGAAGACGAAATTCAGAAATTGACTGACGAACATATCAAACGCATCGACGAACTTTTCGCGGAAAAAGAAAAAGAAATTATGGAAATCTGACGACGGGTAAAACGGGGAATTTTTCGCCCGCCGCGTTTTCCTTGCCGCTTTTTTTAAATAATTGGGAATAACAATTTGATTACTTGGAACGTAAATCCCGAAATAATCCACGTGGGCCCGTTCTCCATTCGTTGGTACGGGCTTTTGTTTGCTCTCGGCTTTATTATCGGGTTTCAAATTTTTACGCATTTTTACAGAAAAGAAAACCGAAAGGTCGAAGACCTCAACGATTTGCTCTGGTATATGATACTCGGGACGGTGCTCGGTGCGCGTTTGGGGCATTGTCTTTTTTACAATCCCGCTTACTATCTCTCTCACCCGCTTGAAATTTTGATGATTTGGCACGGCGGTTTGGCAAGCCACGGCGCGGCGATTGGCATTTTGATTTCGCTTTGGCTTTATTCGAAAAGGAAAAAAGACCAACCGTATCTTTGGCTTTTGGACAGAATTGTAATCGTGGTGGCTCTCGGCGGTTCGTTCATTCGTCTCGGAAATCTGTTCAATTCGGAAATAATCGGCAAACCGACGAACGCCGACTGGGGATTTGTTTTTACGCGCATCGATAATATTCCGCGCTACCCCACGCAAATTTTCGAGTCCGTCGCTTATCTGATAATTTTCGTCGTTCTGATTTATCTTTATGAAAAGGGAATTCATAAAAAGTTTAAGGACGGTTTTCTTTTCGGATTGTTTTTGATAATGACTTTTTCGTTTCGGTTTTTTATTGAGATTTTCAAAGAAAACCAAACGTATTTCGAAGCGCATTTACCTTTGAACATGGGACAAATTCTTAGCATTCCCTTTGTGCTTGCCGGAATTTATTTCGTTTACAAATCGCGAAGGAGCGGTACGGAATGACGGAAAGGGAATTCGTGGAAAAGTGGGCGAATAAAATTTCAGCGGAACTCACCGAATTTCCGCGCGGCTACGGAGAAATTAGCGAAAGCACAAAAATCGCATTTGACGAAAAGACGTTAAAACTCGGTTCGGAATTTTTCGGCGACATCGAAATTGTAAATTCGCGCGGCGAACAGGTCTTTCTCGCAAAGAATTACACCGAAGCGAAATTTATTCTTTACGCTTTCAGATTTTCCAATGAAATAACGCTACCTACCGATGATAAGGAAATTGAAAATTGCGTGAAAAACTACGAAAGCTCTCTCGATGATTTCGTAAGGGAGATAAAAAACGATTTCGAAATTCATTTCGAAGATAAAACAGCCTTGCTTGAAATTACGAATAAGATTTTCAGAAAATTAAATTTGCAAAGGCACTGACCGCAAATGTAAAAAGTGACTTTTCTATCAATTAACTATTTGGAAAAATGGAAAAAATTACCGTAGGCGAAAAAATCGCCGAATATATAATTTCGCGTTTCGGCGAAGAATATTTGAGAAAATATGAAGAATACATTAATTCGGATTTTACTCCGTACGTGCGTTTCCCCGCAAGAGCAAATCATTCGGAACTTATCGAACGACTTGAAAAATACGGAATAAAACTCGAAAGGGTTTCGGGTATCCCTTACGCGTTTCGCGTACTCGAAGGAAAAGAAAATCTCGGAAAAACGCTTGAATATACAATCGGGAAATACTACATTCAAAGCCTATCATCGATGATTCCGCCGATTGCGCTTGCGCCTACGCGTGAGGACGTTACGCTCGACCTCGCCGCGGCACCCGGCTCCAAAACCACGCAACTTTCCGACTTGATGGAGAACCGCGGCACGCTCTATGCGAACGAATCGAATTTGGACAGAATTAAAATGCTTGTTCATAATCTCGACAGAATGAATCTTGTGAATTTGGGCGTAATAAAACATCGCGGCGAAAAATTGAGCAAAATTTTCGAAAATCTTTTTACAAAAGTTTTGGTTGATGCGCCCTGTAGCGCTCTCGGGATTTTGCAGAAGAAAAACGAAGTCAGCGGCTGGTGGAAACTTTCGCAAGCGGAAAAACTGGCGGAACTTCAATATCGTCTTTTGGTTAGCGCCATTAAGATGGCTAAAGTCGGGGCGGAAATCGTTTATTCCACTTGCACTCTCACGCTTGAAGAAAACGAACTTGTGGTTAATAAAATTTTGAAAAAATATCCCGTCGAACTTACCGATATTGAACTTCCGATTAAATCCGTCCCCGGATTTACGAAATACGGCGACGAAGCGTTAAATCCGGATTTGGCGAAAACACACAGAATAATTCCTTGGGAAAACAATTCGGAAGGATTTTTCGTTTGCAAATTCGTAAAAATCGCCGAAACCGAACCGATGGAGAAAACCGAAATTGCGAAAAAGGGAATTTCTTTCGTTTCGCACAATCACAGAAGCGTTAAGAAATATCTTGAAAATGTTTCCGAAAGGTTCGATATTTCGAGGGGTGCTTTTGAGGAATTTCAATTTTTAGTCAAGAAAAACGAAATTTATTTTCTCACAAGAGATTTCGAGGTTGAGAATATTGATGCGTTTTTGCGTATTGGAGCGCGCTTCGGAAAAATAGACAAACGCGACGTTGCTCATATTCATACGCTTGCGGCGCAAATACTCGGCAAAAAAGCGGGGAAAAATGTTGTGGAACTCGATACGGAGGACGTGAAAATTTATTTGCAAGGCGGAACGGTGAAAAAAAGTTGGGAACCCTTCGGACAAAAGATCGTTAAATACGACGGGAATATTATCGGAACGGGGATAGCATATGCCGACGGATTGAAAAGTCAGTTCCCTCGCGCGCTAAGAACTCACAATATCGTTTTCCCGAAATAGTGTTGTAAATCACGGAAAAATTGTACTGAAATAGTTATTATATAAACGGAATTATGAAATCAAGACTTACAAATATCGGAATTAACAAATCGTGGAGTCCCAAAGAGGGCGACTACGTTCGCGATAAATATGAATATGACAAATCGCATGAAGAAATTGTGGCGAAAGAAAAAAAGATTAAAAGAATATTAAATGTCGTTTTCTTCGTTTTTATGCTCGCCGTGATTGCCGGCGTGTTGCACTTAATAACTTCGGCATAGTAAAATTTGTTTCTCGACTGAATTTTTCCTTCCGAAATTACTATATTTAAACTTTGCATTTAAAACTTTACGGGCAGAAGGACTATGATGTTATCCGAAATATTGGACCGAGAACGAATTTTATTTGATGCGCATTTTTCGAACAAGGACGAGGCGATTATTGCTTTGGTCGATACGCTGAAGGGCGCGCCTGGCGTTAAAAATCTTGAAGAAATAAAAAAATCGGTTCTTGAAAGAGAGAAAATTTTATCGACGGGAGTCGGAAACGGCTTCGCAATTCCGCACGCAAAAACAAACGCCGTCGAGGGTTTTTTACTTGCCGTTGCAAAACTTGCCGAACCGATTGATTTCAATTCGCACGACGGAAAGCCCGTGCGATTAATCTTTTTGCTTGTCGGAAAAGAAAACATGGTAAGCGAGCATATTAAAATGCTCAGCCGTATTTCGCGATTGATAAATAACGACGAATTCAGAGAAAAGTTGTTTAAATCAACCTCGGCGGAAGAACTTTACGAGTTGCTCAAGGAAGAAGAAAAAAAATATTTTTCATAATCGAGAGAAAAATGATAAAAGCGATTAAAGGGACAAAAGACATTTTTCAGCCGGAAATTTTCAATTGGAATGTCCTTGAAAATTTAATTCTTGAAACCTTTTTGAATTATAATTACTCCGAAATTCGCACGCCGATTTTCGAGGAAACCGCTCTTTTCGCACGTAGTATAGGAGAAGCGACCGATATTGTGGGAAAAGAGATGTACACATTTACGGATAAAGGGGGAACAAGTCTTACGCTCAAGCCCGAAATGACGGCTTCGGTGATGCGCGCGGTCTTGGAACATTCCTTACATAAAAAACAACCTTTGAATAAATTCTTTTACATTTCGCCGATGTTCAGACAGGAGCGTCCGCAAGCGGGAAGATTGCGCCAATTTCATCAATTCGGCGCGGAAGCAATCGGAAGCAACGACCCTTATCTTGATGCGGAAATGATTATGCTTCCCTACATTATTCTTGCTTCTCTCGGGTTAACGAATTTTAAAATCAAAATAAACACGCTCGGTTCACCGAAGGAACGCGAACAGTATAAACTTGTTCTGCGAAATTATTTGCAACCGAAATTGAACGATTTGAGCGAAGAAAGTCGAAAACGTTTTGAAACGAATATTTTGCGAATTTTCGACAGCAAAGATGCGCGCGACATTGAAATTATGAAAGACGCGCCGAAAATCGAAGATTATATCTCGGATGCCGATAGAGAGCATTTCGAAAAAGTGCTTGCGGTTCTGGCGGTTTCGCAACTTGATTTTGAAATAGATCACACGCTTGTGCGCGGTTTGGATTATTACACGCACACCACGTTCGAAATAGTCAGCGATAGCGTGGGCGCTCAAAGTGCGCTTTGCGGCGGAGGAAGATATAATTTGCTTTCGTCGCAACTCGGCGGTCCCGAAATTCCCGCGGTCGGATTCGCCGCCGGAATGGAAAGAATTTTGCTCGCGGTGAAAAACGAAAATATTACTCTTGCCGATAAAAATTTCATTGACACTTACGTTGTTGTTACGGATAAGGAAATGAAAAATTCCGCGTATAGTTTTACAACGTATCTTCGGATGGAAGGAATTCGTACGGATATGGATTTTCTCGGGCGAAGCGTAAAAGCGCAAATGCGCGAGGCTAATCGTTTGAACGCTCGTTACGTTCTCTTTATCGGTGAAGAATTAAGCGAAAACAAGGTTATTCTGAAGAATATGGAAACGGGCGAGCAAACCGAATTCGATTTGCAGGAAGAGTTGGAAGAACTTATTGACGAAATCATTCTCGGCGACCTTTCCGATGAAGATATCGAAGATGAGGATTTCCCTTTCGACGACCCTTCGCTTAATTGATTGCGCGAAGTAAGCGTGGCGAGAGAAGTTTTATGAAAAAGATTTACGGACGCAAACCCGTTCTCGAAGCCTTGAATTCCGGGCGCGAACTCGATAAAATAATTTTAAATTTCACCGCGCACAATCCCGCAATTGAAAAAATAATCGTCGCCGCAAAAAAACGAGGCGTAAAAGTAACTAAACTTTCCCCGAAGAAATTCGCCCAATACGAAAATCGTAAACAAAATTCGCAAGGCGTAATCGCCTTTGTTTCGGATTTGAAATCGTATTCCGTGGAGGATTTAATTCTTGAAAAACCGCGCGGAAAATTTCCGCTTATTTTGGTTTTGGACACTATTCAGGACACACACAATCTCGGCGCGATTTTCCGAACCGCCGAAGCGGCGGGAGTTGACGGAATAATTGTTACCGAGAACAAATCGGCGCCGATAAATGAAACCGTGGAGAAAACGTCGGCGGGCGCGCTTTCGTATCTCAAAATTGCGAAAGTGCAAAATCTCGCCAACGCTTTGCGTACGTTGAAAGAAAACGGCTTTTGGGTAATCGGCACGGCGCTCGGAGCGGAAAAAAAATATGACGAAATCGATTACACCGCCCCGATTGCATTGGTTATGGGCAACGAGGAAAAAGGAATAAGAAAACTTACCGCGCAACTTTGCGACGAACTTGTTTCAATACCGATGGTCGGGGAAATTCAATCGCTAAATGTTTCCGTGGCGACGGGGATTTTACTTTACGAAATTTTGAGACAAAGAAAAGAAAGATAGAAAATTTATCTTTTCGCAGTTACTTTTTTATTCGACTTCGTTTGCTTGAAACGTTCGTGTTTCACCTATTTTCAAAAATGTTAAAATCATCAATCCGATAAGGAAGAAAATGCCGACTGAAGAAAGCGCGAAACGTTGGCTTCCCGTGAGGTAACTTACCAAGCCGAAGACAAAAGGTCCCAAAATTGCCGAACTTTTTCCGAACAACGAGAAAAAGCCGAAGAACTCGGTCTTTTTATCTTCGGGCGTGAGTTTGGACATCAAACTGCGACTGATTGATTGCGTCGCGCCGAGAACGCTTCCCGAAGCGAGTCCCACAACGTAGAAACTCGTTTTAATGAATTCGCTCGGTTTTTCTCCCAAGATTTTCGACGCGTATTTAACGAATTCGCCTTCAGGGTCGCTTGAAATAAACGCGAAGACGATTATTCCGAGCCAAATTAAAAGGGTAAGCGTAAGCGTTTCTTTTTGTCCCCACGAATCGGAAAGAATGCCGAAGAGAGCCGCGCCGAGAATAGCGGTCGTTTGCACAATCAGAAAAAAGAAAATTAACTCGGTTTGAGAAAAGCGCAATGTGGAAGAGGCGTAGTTTCCCGCGAAAAAAATCACCGTGTTGACGCCTTCGATATAAAAGAAAAACGCAAGAAGAAAGACGGAAAGTTGTTTGTAATATTTCAAATGCTTGATTGTAAAAAGAACGCGTTCGAGTCCGATTGCAAAATAAGATTTTTCGCGCGGCACGTTTTTGCGAGAATCGGGCAAAAAGAAAAAAAGCGGCGCGGCGAAGACAAGGAAAAAAAGCGCGGCGAGCGGGAAGGTGATTTTCACCATATTGTTTTGAATAAAAGGATACGCAAGCGCAAGCGTAACGAGAGAACCGAGATATCCCATTGCGAAACCGTAACCGCTTACGCGTCCGTAATTTTTCGGTGTTGTTATTTCGGGCAAAAAGGCATCGTAGAAAACCAATCCCGCCTCGAAACCGATATTTGCGAGAATGAAAAGAGTTAAGCCGAGAAAAACTTCGCCGCGGTCAACAAAATAAAGCGAAGCGGTTGCCGCGATACTTAGTAAGGTGAAGCCGAGGAGAAAGCGTTTTTTCCCCGCCGAGTGGTCGGCGATTGCGCCGAGTATCGGAGAAATCAGCGCGGTAATTATCATTGAAATTCCGATTCCGTAACTCCAATACAAATCTCCAATCGGTTTTCCTTCCGCAACGACGTTCTTAAAGTAAACGGCATAAATGAGCGTTACTACTACGATTGAGTATGATGTGTTTGCGAAATCGAAAAGCGTCCAAATGAATATTTTTTTGTCGCTCTTTTTCAATTTTTCTTTTGTTTCTTCGGCAGAGTTTCGTCGATTAATCCGCGCCCGAACTTATTGAGTTTGCCGGATTTCTTCAAATCGTTTAAAATCGAATCGAGAATTCCGTTGATGAATTTTCCGCTTTTCGTCGTGCTGAATTCTTTCGAAATTTCAATCATTTCGTTAATGGAAACTTTCGGCGGAATATCGGGGAAGTAAAGAATTTCGGCAATCCCCATTCTTAAAAGCAAACGGTCGATAAGCGCGATGCGTTCGAGTTCCCAATTGCTCGCTTTTTGTTTGATGAAATCGTCGAGCGTTTCGCGATTTGCGATGACCTTACGCACGAGCGAACGACTGAATTCGATTTCGTTTTCGCTTTCCATATCGTCGTAAAAATTGGCAATCAAATCCGCGTAAGCGTCGGGGTTCAATTCAAGCGCATATAAAATTTGAAGCGTTTTTTCGCGCGCTTTTCTTCTTTTCGATTTTATTTTTTTCAGCATTATTTTCTCGCGATTTCTCCGAATCTTCCCGAAAATCTCGATTCGCCCGTGTAAATGTTTTTTAAACTCGCAACCATTTTCAAACGTTCTTCGGCAAGTCGATTTGCGGCTTCGAGCGAAGTGATTTGCGCGTTTTCGGCGAGGTCGAACACTCTGATAAGCGTGTCGTAAATTCCTTCGGCTTGTCGCAACGCTCTGTCCTGACGATAGCCTTCGAGTTCGTTTGCGACGTTAATTAATCCGCCCGCGTTGATTACGTAATCGGGCGCGTAAGAAATTCCCTTTTCCGCGAGCGCTTTGCAATCTTCGTTTTCATCCGCCAACTGATTATTTGCGGAGCCCGCGACAATATCGAATTTCATTTGCTCGATGGTTTCTTTATTGATTGTTCCCCCGAGAGCGCACGGCGCGAAAATTTCCGCGTCAACCGAATAAATTTCTTCGGGTTTTACAATATGCGCTTTAACGGTGGAAATTATTTTGCGAAGTTTTTCTTCGTTTTTATCCGTAATTATTATTTGCGCTCCTTCGTGATAAAGATGCTCGACGAGATAACTTGCAACATTTCCCGCGCCTTGAATTGCAACTTTTTTGCCGCGCAGCGAATCGTAGCCCCAGCGTTTTTTAGCCGTTGCTTTCATTCCGACGTAAACGCCGTAAGCCGTAACGGGCGAAGGGTCGCCGGAACCGCCGAGCGCTTTAGAAATTCCGGCTACGAATTTCGTTTCCATTCGTACGTATTCCATATCGCGCACGTTCGTGCCTACGTCTTCCGCCGTAATGTAACGTCCGCCGAGGCTATCGACGTATTTTCCGAATGTCCTGAAAAGTTTTTCCGATTTATCTTTTTTCGGGTCGCCAATTATCACCGCGTTTCCGCCACCGAGATTAAGTCCGGAAATTGCGGATTTGTACGTCATTGCGCGAGCCATTCGGAGAGCGTCGAGAAGTGCGTCGTTAACCGTATCGTATGGTCTCATGCGCGTTCCGCCGATTGCGGGACCGAGCGTCGTATCGTGAATGGCGATAATGCCGCGCAACCCGGCTTCTTTATTCGAGCACAAAACCATTTGTTCGTGATTGTGCTTTTCCAACATTTCAAATTGAAACATACGATACCTCAAAAATAAAAATTAAGTTTTCTAAATTGCAAAAAAGAGAAATAATAGCAAAGCGAGAGAATCGCGAATTCTGAAATAAACTTTCTTTTCGAACCGCAACGCGGCGCCCGAGGAAACCGTTGCAACGGGAACGCGCAGAAATTTCGCCATTGCTTGAACGCGGCGCAAATGAAAAGCGTCGGAAACAACGATAAAAGTTACGCTTTTCCCTTCCGAAAGTTTTCGCAAAAATTTAATTTGCTCGAAAGTGGACGTCGTTTTCTCTTCCGATATTAAATCTTTTTCGGAAACGCCCGCGCGCAAAAGATAATCGAAAGAAACTCTCGCTTCGCTTTTTTCGCCCGGCGCCGCTCCGCCCGTGAGTAAAATTTTTCGAACGATTTTTTTCTCGTAAAGTTCGCGCGCTTTTTCTATTCGCGCTTTCAAGACGGGGAAAGGCTTATCGCCTTTGACCGCCGCGCCGAGAACGACCGCGTAATCGAAAGTTTTTTCGCCAGAGTAAATTTGTCCGTCGTCCGAATAAGTCAGATTAAAATAAATCCCCGCCGCAAGCAAAACCGCTATGACAAGCGTTTCCGAAAATATCGTTCGAACGGCGGAAAATTTTCCCGTAAAAGGACGAATGACAAAATAGAGCGTAAGAAAAAGCGAAATTAAAAACACGGCGGAATAACTTGCCGCAACGACGCTTTTAGAAAGCGGATAACCGAGGAAATATTTTTCCGAAAAAAACGTGACGCGGCGGCTTGCTTCGGCGAACGCGATAAAGAAAATGTTCGTTATCGCCAACGTGGACGGCAATTTCGCTTTTTTATTTTTCGAAAAAACGAAGGAAAGAGTGAAGAGAAGCATTTCGGACAAGTAAAAATAATCGGCGAAATTGCTCGGCGGGAAAGCGGAAGATAGAATGTCGTTGTTAAAATATCTTTGAAAATAAAGATAGAGTAAAACTAAAAGATTAATGACGAAAATCATTTCCGCCTTGTGATTGTAACGTGAATATTTTCTCCCTCTTCGGAAATGAAAGCGTTTACACCGAAATGCTTTTTTATTTTTTCGCTCGTTAAAATTTCTTTTTTAGGAAATTTCGTCGCCTCGGCGTTTTCCAATAGAATCACACTTTCGGCGAACATTCCCGTTAAATTTAAATCGTGCGAGACAGTCAGAATTGTCAAGCCTTGCTCTTGATTTAATTTTTTCAGAAACTCGAAAATCGAAATTTGATGTTCGATGTCGAGGAACGCGCTCGGCTCGTCGAGAAGCAGAATTTTCGGCTCTTGCGAAAGCGCGCGAGCAATCATCACGCGGCGCAATTCTCCGCCGGAAATTTCCGTGATGCTTTTCTCCGCAAGATTTTTTATTCCGAGCAAAAGCAAGTTCTTTTCAACGATTTCTTTGTCTCTGTTTTTCAAGATGCCGTAAAAATTCAGATACGGCGTTCTGCCCGTCGCGACGAAATCGAACACGGAAAACGGGAAGGCGGGCGAATAATTTTGCGGGACGTAAGCGAGTGTGCGCGCAAATTCCTTCGCGGAAAACCGCTCCGAATTTTCTCCGTCGAATAAAACCTCGCCGCTTTGCGGTTCGAGTATGCGCGCAATGATTTTCAGCAAAGTGGATTTGCCGCTCCCGTTCAAGCCGATTACGAAAGCGAACTCTCCGCTTTGAATTTCGAAAGAAACATTGTCCAATACGCGCTTTCCTTTCGGGTATCCGAAGCGTATTTTTTGCAGTTCTATTTTCATTTACTCGTTCTCATACGATTTCCAAAAATAAGAATTTTTATTTTCGTATTTAACAAACTTACCTTCGCCGCCGTGAAAATTCATCGATTATCGGGGATATTTAAAATAAATTTCGATTGATGTTTTTTAATTTGAGAGATAACTTTATATTGCAACGCTAATTCTTGTAAACACGCAAAATTAAGATTACATCCGAATTGAAAAATCTAATCAAAAACGCGTTAATCGATCAAAAGGAAATTTTCGGCGACGAGCTTTTTACGTCGGAAATAGAGGTGAAGCCCGTGAAAAAAGAAAGAAAAACGGAATATCGTTCCGTATCCGTAGAGCCTTCGTTTGTTACCGAGCCGAGTTTCGAGTTCGAACATGTAAAATCGCTCGAACAACTTTACGACGAAATTCACACTTGTCAGCGTTGCGCTCTCGGAAAAACAAGGACGAAATTCGTATTCGGGACGGGAAATCCGAACGCTGACGTAATGTTAATCGGTGAAGCGCCCGGAGCGGACGAAGACAGAACGGGAGAGCCTTTTGTGGGACGCGCGGGCAAACTTCTTACGGATATTCTGAAAGCGATAAATTTTACGCGCGACGAAGTTTACATTGCGAACATTTTGAAATGTCGTCCGCCGAATAATCGCGACCCGCTTCCTTCCGAACGTGAAATGTGCATGCCCTATTTGATGAAGCAAATAGAATTGATTAAGCCGAAATTGATTTTGTGTTTGGGACGCATTGCCGCGACCACGCTTTTGAACAAAAAACTTTCGCTTACGAAAATGCGCGGCGAAGTCTTCGATTTTTACGGAGTTAAATTAATGGTAACGTATCACCCCGCGGCGCTTTTGAGAAATCCGCACTGGAAACGACCCGTGTGGGAAGACGTTCAGAAATTCAGAAAATTATATGACGAGATAAAAGCAAATGAGTAAACAATCGAATATCGAAAAACAAGCGGTGGCGGAATTAAAAAAGAGGGAAATTCCCAATGCCGTGGAAGTGGAAAAGGAATTGCTCGGAGCGATGCTTATCGACGAAGAAGCGGCTCCGAAGGTTTTCGAAGTGTTAAAACCCGAACACTTTTTCGACCCGAGGCATAGAAAAATTTTCAAGGCGATGTATTATTTGTTCGAAAACAGCGTGCCGATTAACGTTACGACGGTTTACAGCGAATTGGAAAAGATGAAGGACAAACGCGGGGAAACTATCGGTGCGGCGTACATCGGTGAATTGTCGCGAAACGTGGTCTCGGCGGTTAATGCCGCTTACAACGCGCGCGTAATACTCGAAAAGTGGATTTTGAGAAGAATTATCGCTTCATCGATAAACATGGCGGAAGAAGCCTTTGCCGCGCAAAAGGACGTTTTCGATATTCTCGACGAAGCCGAACGAAATATTTTTTCCATTGCCGAAGAAGGTTTACGCGAATCGTACGTGGGAATGGATAAGGCGCTTACTAAAACGTTGGAATATATCGAATCGATACACGACAAGAAAAAATCCGCTTTTGCCGTGCCTACCGGATTAATCGAACTCGACGATTTGCTCGGCGGTTTTCAGCGCTCCGATTTGATTATCATTGCGGCGCGTCCGTCGATGGGCAAAACCGCTTTCGCTCTTTCCGTGGCGCGCAACGCGGCAATAGATTATAACGTACCTGTCGCTTTTTTCAGTTTGGAAATGTCAACCACTCAATTGGTTTCGCGTTTGATTTCTGCCGAGGCGAAAATAGATTTGCATTTAATCAGAACGGGAAAAATTCCTTCGTCCGAAGCGCCAAGACTCGCAACAAACGTACAAAAATTACGTACGGCGCAGTTTTTCATCGACGACACGCCGGGACAAACCGTAATGGAAATAAGAGCGAAGGCGCGGCGATTGAAAGCCGAGCATAAAATCGGAATGATTATGATTGACTATTTGCAACTTATGACTTCGTCGAAAAAAATGGAAAGTCGCGAACGTGAAATTTCCGCGATTTCGATGTCGTTGAAAGCGCTCGCGAAAGAATTGAATATTCCCGTCGTGGCTCTTGCGCAGTTAAATCGTGCCGTTGAACAGCGCCACGATAAGCGACCCATGCTCTCCGATTTGCGCGAGTCGGGTTCTATCGAGCAGGACGCCGACGTTGTTATTTTTCTCTACCGTCCGGAAGTTTACGGAATTACGACTTTACCGGACGGCGAATCGACGGAAGGTTACGCCGAGGCGATAATAGGAAAGCAGAGAAACGGTCCTATCGGCGTCGTTCCGCTTCATTTCATTAAACAATTCGGACGTTTCGAAAACAAAGCGTTGCAATACAGGGAAATTCCGGAAGGCGACGACTCGCCGAAAAGCATTACTCAAGGAGACGAACCGCCGTTTTAACGAATGAGACGCGACGTTAAACTCTTCTTCTACTTGACGTGCGCGTAGTTCATCTTTTCCGATTCTCTGATTTTACCAAAATCTAAAATCTGACGTATCAATTCGATCGCCATTTGTTATTATCGTCGGACGGTTTGGTTTGTCAGCCGTTATTAATTTGCTTTTGGAATTCGGAATTCTGAATTTGAGTGTCTGAATTCGGAATTGTTTGCGTCGCTCTTTTCGGTTCGGGAAAATCTTTGACAAGTAAATTGCAAACGAAAATAAAGAAGCGGAAATAAAATGTTGGAAAATTTAATTCGCGGAATAATAGGAATAATTTTAATTCTCGGTATCGCTTATCTTTTTTCGAACAATAAGAAAAAGATTAATTTCAAACTTGTCGGCTACGGTTTGCTCATTCAAATTACCTTTGCGATTTTCATTCTCAAAGGCGAATATTTGCGCTCGATTTTCGCGCCGCTCGGTTGGGTGAAAGATTTTTTTCAATGGGTGAGCAGTTTTTTCGTGCTGATTCTGAATTTCACCACAGAAGGCTCGAAGTTCGTTTTCGGTAATCTCGCGCTTCCGCCCGGCACGGAGGGAAGTTCGGGAATGTATTTTGCGTTTCAAGTTTTAACGATAATTATTTTCTTCGCGTCGCTCGTTGCGATTCTTTATCATCTCGGAATTATGCAGAAAATCGTGCAAGGAATGGCGTGGCTTGTGGCGAAAGTGCTCGGAACAAGCGGCGCGGAATCGCTTTCCTGCACGGCGAATATTTTTCTCGGACAAACCGAAGCGCCGCTCGTAATCAAACCGTACATCGAAAAGATGACAAACAGCGAACTTCTTACGATTATGACCGGCGGAATGGCTACGATTGCCGGAAGCGTAATGGGCGCGTACATTCAAATTTTGGGATTTTCTTTCGCGCAATCAATGGGTTTGGAATTGAAAGAAGCGCAGTTGCTTTTCGCCACGCACTTGCTTTCGGCAAGCATTATGGCGGCGCCCGCCGCGATTATTATTTCGAAAATCATTTATCCCGAAACAGGCACGCCGATAACTCGCGGTTCGGTGAAATTGCAAGTGGAAAAAACTTCCGCCAATATTATTGATGCGGCGGCAAGCGGCGCCTCCGAAGGTTTGAAACTTGCGCTTAACGTCGGCGCAATGCTTATCGCTTTTATCGCTTTGATTGCGCTTGTAAATTATATGCTCGAATGGTTCGGCGGATTAACCGGACTGAACGCCGTGTTGCAAAACGAATACGGAAAGCCGTTAAACTTGCAGTTAATTCTCGGCTTGATTTTACGCTACGTCGCTTACGGTATCGGCGTGCCGTGGCAGGACGCTCTGAACTTCGGCGGTTTGCTCGGCTCGAAAGTTGTAGTTAACGAATTTATCGCGTATATGGATATGTCGAAAATGATTGAAGCGAAGGAATTCGTGAGCGAAAAAAGCATCATTATGGCTACTTACGCGCTATGCGGTTTCGCTAATTTCAGCTCAATCGCAATTCAAATCGGCGGACTAACGCCTCTTGCGCCGAGCAGAAGAAGCGATTTGTCGAAACTCGGTTTGCGCGCGGTTCTCGGCGGCGTATTGGCTACGCTTTTAACCGCGACGCTTGCGGGCATTTTCTTTACGGGAAATTAAACGAACGGAAAAAGAATGACTACGAATTTGAGAAAAAAATATTCGAAATTGATTAAAGAAATAAAAACGCTTGCGCCTTTCGAAGCGGATTTGGCGCTTGTTCTCGGCAGCGGTCTCGGCGAATTTGCCGACACGGTGAAAAAAATAAAATCCGTTGAAACTTCCGTGCTTCCCGATTATCCGCAATCGACCGTGGAAGGACACAAAGGTTTTATTCATTTCTGCGAATACGAAGGAAAGCGTTTTATCGTTTTTCAAGGACGTATTCATCTTTACGAAGGTTACACGCTCGAACAATCGCTTTTGCCGGTGCTTATTGCGAATGCGCTCGGCGCGGATAAAATTCTTCTTACGAACGCGGCGGGCGGCGTTGGCGACAATTTGCGTCCGGGCGACTTAATGACAATTACCTCTTTCAATATGCTGAATATCAAAAAGGAACTTGCCGAAACGCTCGGACTTGCGACTTTCGACGAAAGGCGAAAAGTTTTGCACGATTTCCCTTCGCGGGAATTGACGGAAAAACTTACGGAAGCGGCGCTGATTGAAAAAATTCACTTGAAAGAAGGCGTTTATTGGTTTAACAAAGGTCCGAGTTACGAAACGCGCGCCGAAATTCAAATGGTGAAAAAATTCGGCGTTGCGGCGGTCGGAATGTCCACGGCGCACGAAGCTGTGTTCGCCGCGAAAATCGGAATGAGCGTTGCGGCGTTTTCTTTAATAACGAATTTCGCCGCCGGAATTTCGCCCGTTAAACTTTCTCATCGGGAAGTAATCGAAACCGCCGAAGCGGTGAAACCAAAATTGGAACGTCTAATCAAACGTTTCGTCGTTTTAAATTAAAGCGCCGTTAAAATCTTCCGAATTTGAAAAAAAGCGAAATCGTCAAACCCGAAAAATCTTTATCGGAATAATTTTCCAAATCAACGCCGTTGACGTAACGGTATTTTGCGGCGAATTCAATTCTGAAAATTTTCGTTACGTTCATCTCCACACCGAGCGCGGGAATAAGAAGGAATAATTTGTCCGTTTCGTTTTCTTCTTCGTGTCCCGTAATTACGTCCTTTTCCTCTTCGTTAATTCCGCCCGCTCCGATTAACAACGCCGCCGTGAAATGAAAGAGTTTGTCGTAATTAGAAACGTAGTAAAACTTCACGCCGCCGTAACCGAATTTGATTTTACTTTTGACACTGTTATCATTCCTTTCGATTTCGTTTATCAATCCGTATCCTGCGCCGCCGACGCCGAACGTGTGATTTACAATCATTGCGCCTTCGCCGCCCATAAGGAAAGCCGTTTCGCCCGCGATACTTGTCGCTTGGAAAGTCGGACCGCCGAATCCGCCGATTATCATTTCGTCCCCGCCCGCGAGCGTTTCTATTTTTTGAGCGAAGAGTGAAAAGGAAAACAGCGCGATTAACAAAAATGTTTTTCTCATTTTATTTCCCTTTCGTTTTTTTCGCTTTACCCATTTTTACGATTTCGTCGAATTCTTCTTTCGTAATCGGCATTACGGAAAGGCGATTGCCGCGTTGAACAAGTTTCATATTTTGCAACTTCGGATTTTCCTTGATTTCGGAAAGCGGAACGAAGCGCTCGAATTTTTTAACGAATTTTACGTCAACCATATACCACGTCGGTTTATCCTCTTTGCTTTTCGGGTCGAAATGCTTGTCGTTCGGGTCGAACGCCGTAAAATCGGGATACGCTTCGGATGCAACTTCCGCAACGCCCGCCGCTCCGGAAGGATTCGCGTTGCTGTGGTAAAAAATCACTTTGTCGCCGACGCGCATTTGGTCGCGCATAAAATTGCGCGCTTGGTAATTTCTTACGCCGTCCCAGTGCGCCGTGCCGTCTTTCTGCAAATCGTCAATCGAATATTCCTCGGGTTCGCTTTTCATCAGCCAATATTGTTTTTTACGCGCCATTGTTTTCTCCTTTCAAATATTTATCGAACCAATTTTTACGCAGCCAATTTAGTTCCTTTTTGTGATTTCTCAAAAAGTGCGTTCCGTTTTCAAGTAAAACAAGACTTACGTTCGATTTGAATTTCAGCAATCGTTGCGTCAGTTCAAGCGAATCGCTTACAGGAACGCGGTCGTCGCTTGTGCCGTGAATAATGAGCAACGGCGTTTTTGTGTTAATTTGTTCCGCTTTGTTTATTACCGAACGGCTTTCGCAAAGTTCTCTGTAATGTTCTTCCGTGATTTTTCCGTAAGTGCGTTCGACAAGTTTTGAAACGAACTTGCTTTTTTTCTTGTCGCATCGCAAATCGGCAACGCCGCCGATTGTAATCGCCGCTTTGAAAATATCGGTTCTCATCAGCGCCAAATAAGTCATCATTCCGCCGCGACTCCAGCCTTCGATGCCCCAATTGTTTTCGTCGGCGTTCGGAATTTCGTTCGCAAGTGAAAGTAAATTCAGCACGTCGTCAACGTCTTTTCCGCCGAATTCGTCCGTGCCTTCGCCGCCGTCGTTTCCGCGATATTGCGTGGCGAAAACCGCGTAGCCCCAGCTTGCAATCGTTCCGAAAATTCCTTGCGCGTTAAATTCATCGATAACGCCGAGTTCTCCAAGTCCGCCGCGACACCAAATAACGGACGGAAACTTTTTCGAAAAATCTTTCGGATACGCAACGTAACCGCTTACTTTCACGCCGTCGGAATCGTAGTAAATTTTTTCAACGATTGTGTCGTCAACGGCGGACTTACTCCAACCGCTTTTAATCATTTTTTTCTGCGCGTCACTCAAATCGAGTTTTCGCTTTTCTAAAATTTCGGCGCTCATATTTTCCGCGAAAATTTAATTAAATTACTTTTTCAAATTTCAATTAATAAGATATAAAATGATTAGAACATTATTAACGGCGAGTGTCGTATTTATTTTAAGCGTTGCTGTCGTTTCCTGCGGCGGTGAAAAATTGAAAGTTAACGACAATATCAAAACCGCAAGCGACGACGAAATTTACAAATTCAGAAAAGACGGCGAACTGACTTTCGTTTCCGCCGCGGGCGAGTACATCACTACGATTGACATCGAGATTGCGGACACGCAAGAAAAACGCGTGCGCGGACTTATGTTCCGCAAAAAAATGGCGGAAAATCAAGGAATGCTTTTCGTTTTCCCGCGCGAAGAATATCAATCCTTTTGGATGAAAAACACCGTGATACCGCTCGATATGATTTTCGTGAACAAGAAAAGGGAAATCGTGAACATTCAGAAAAACACAACGCCGTACTCCGAACAAACTTACCCTTCGAGCAAGCCTGCAATTTACGTTGTGGAAGTCAATGCGGGATTTACCGATAAATACGGCATCAAGCCGGGCGATAAAATTACGTGGCGAATTTTCAGATAGCGCGTTCGATTTGCGCCTTTTTGTAAATGAAGAAAACGCTTGGCGCTCTTAAAATCTTACGCCCGCAAAAACGGCGGCGTTTACGAAACTTGACGGTTGTTCGTATTTCCCCGCCGAAACGAAAAGATAATCCGCTTCCGCCGCAAGTGAAAAAGTGTTCGTGATTTGATATTTCAATCGCGCGACCGCTTTCCCGTTCGGCAAATATTCCATTTCTATATCGTCGGAAAAATCGAAAGTGAGCAGTTTATTCAATGTGGTTTCGAAGATGAACTTCTCCGAAACTATCGGAGGCATTATTTGCAATCCTCCTCCGCCGCCGAGCAAAACCGAAAGACCTCCGCCGATTTCAATTTCGTAGAGAACTATCGCGTTTATTTCGGCGCGCGCCCACGGCACTTCGTCCTCCGTTTTTTCTTCGCCGCTTAATAATGCGGGAAGCGTGAAATAACTGTACGAAAACTTATATTTTTGATACGCGCCCGCAAGATGAAGTCCGTAGAGAAAATTTCCCGATTTGTATTCGAGTTGCAAATTGAAATAAAGCGGGTTCGAAATTTCTTCGCGGTCGAGCAAAGCGGGTGTTCCGTCCCACAAGGTAAAATAATTATTTTCAACTGCGGGAATCGTATAAAAATCTTTGCCGATTCCGGCGTTAATTGAAAATTGAGAAAAAGAAACCGTTGCCGTAAGAAGCAGAGACGCAAAAAAAAGATTAAATTTTTTCATCTTCCAAAATGCCTTTTAAATTTTTAGGAATGTAAATTTTAAACTCGCTACCTTTTCCCGGTTGACTTTCAACGTCGATTTTTCCGTGATGACGTTTCGCCAAATCAACGACAAACGCCAAACCCAAACCGCTACCCTGTTCCTCTTCAGTTCCCAAAGTGGTGAAAGAAGAAGTCAAATCGAAAATTTTCTTTTTGGTTTCCTCGTCAAGTCCCACACCGTTATCTTTTACCATAATGATATGGTGCGTGTCGGTTTTTTCATAATCGAATTCTATTTTGCCGCCGTGCGGAGTGAATTTCAACGCGTTCGAAGTAAGGTTGCGAAGCATTGTCAACATCATGTCTCTATCGCAGAAAATTCCCGTATGAGGTAAAACTTTATTGACGAGTTCGATTTCCTTTTTCTCCGCATTATTCTTAAACAGAACCATTATTTCGACGACCAAATCGAACAAATCGTATTCGTCGGGAGCGAAAGCTATTTTATTGGATTGTGCGCGCGCCCATTTTAAAAGAGAATCGAGCAATTCGAAAATGTTGGTCGCAGTTTGACGTAAAGAATGAATGTATTCCTTTTTTTCTTCGTCGGTCAATTCGTCGTAGTCTTCTTCGAGCATTTCCGAATAGCCGAGAAGTGCGGTAAAAGGACTACGCAAGTCGTGCGAAATTAAGGAGAAAAATTTGTTCTTTGTTTCGATTTCCTGTTGTAAAAGTATCTGGCTTCTTTTGAGTTCTTCTTCCACTTTTTTCTGCGCGGTAATATCTTCTTTCACCGCGACGTAATGAGTGATTTTTCCTTCGTTGTTTTTTATCGGGGAAATCGTTGCGTATTCCCAGTAGAGAGAACCGTCTTTCCGTTTATTATGAAATTCTCCCCGCCATTCCTTTCCCGCGCTGATTGTTTCCCACAGTTCTTCGTAAAATTCTTTGCTTTGTTTTCCCGATTTTAGAATTCTCGGATTGCTTCCCAAAACTTCATCACAATCGTAACCCGTTATCTTGCAAAATTTTTTATTTACGTAAATTATGTCTCCTGCGAGATTTGTAATTACAATTGCGCTTGCGCTTTGTTCGGTCGCGCTTTTGAAAAGAAGTAAATCGTCTTCGATTTTTTTGCGTTTTTCAATACTTTCAAGAAACTCGTCGTTTTGTTTTTCGACGATTTCCAATACAACGTTTTTGATATATTCGAGCGTTTTTCGACAGTCGGGGTTTTGGCATTTTTCGATTAACTCCTTTATCCCTTCGATTTTTTCGATAATATCGTTATTTTCACGGAAATCCTTTCCCATTTCAATAAATCTCTCTTAGACGTTTTTTAATAGTTTTTCCAATTTGCCGAAATTTTCAGGATTAATTTCCAATTTAAGTAAAATATTATTTCCAAGATATTTTTTTTCTTTCACCACCGCCAAATCGTGGATTAACGATATTAACTTCGTTTTATTGTTCGGCAAGGATATTTCCTTTTCGATTTTTCCCGAATTAATAATATTATCGACGGTTGTTCTTAATTCTTGAATATTTATGCCTCTTTGCGCCGAAATAAAAATAGCGTCGGGAAATGTGGACTGCGCGATTTCCAATTTGTTCGTGTCTGTAACGATATCCACTTTATTGAACACGAGGAGCGTTTTCTTTTTGTCGCATTCGAGTTCTTTCAAGGTTTTTTCAACGGTCTTTATATGTTCTTCGAAAGCGGGATTGCTTAAATCCACGACGTGCAAAATCAAATCGGCTTGACGAACGACGTTGAGCGTGCTTCGAAAAGAAGCGACGAGCGTGGGCGGAAGTTTGCGAATAAACCCGACCGTGTCGCTGATTAAAACCTCCTTGCCGGCGGAATTGCCGTACAAACGGGTTGTGGAATCGAGCGTTGCGAAAAGTTTGTTCTCCGCAAGCACGTCGGCTGAAGTCAATAAGTTCAAGAGCGTTGATTTTCCGGCGTTGGTATATCCGACAAGACTGATTTGAAACGCGGATTTTCTTCGCGCGCTTTTTGTCAATTGTTGCCTTTCGATTTTTTCAAGAATATTTTTCAATCGTGCAATTCTGTTGCGAATAATTCGTCTGTCGGTTTCAATTTGCGTTTCGCCGGGTCCTTTTGTTCCGATACCGCCGTATTGTTTGGAAAGGTGCGTCCACGCGCGTGTAAGTCGCGAAAGAGTGTATTGCAATTGCGCAAGTTCCACCTGAGTTTTCGCTTCGCTTGTTCGCGCGTGCTTGGCGAAAATATCGAGAATCAATCCGCTTCTGTCGATTATTTTTTTATTGATGATTTTTTCGAGATTTCTGATTTGCGAAGGCGAAAGGTCGTCGTCGAAAATAACGAGCGAAACCTCGTTAAGTTCCGTAAGTTGCGCGATTTCCTCCGCTTTTCCCTTGCCGATGTAGTACGCCGCATCGGGTTTGGCGCGTTCCTGAATAATCGAAATGACGGTTTCCGCTCCCGCTGTTGCGGCGAGCATTTCGAGTTCCGTTAAATATTCTTCCGTTTGCGCTCTTTTCTGCTTTCCCGTTTTAAGCGCAACCAATATCGCTTTTTCTTTTTCCGTCATTCGTCTTAATTTTCCCGCATTTCTTCGAATTCCGCAAATTCTTTTCGGCTTGTTCGTGCCACGAACATCTCCCCGAACGCCGCGAAGAGCGCCGCAATCAAAAAGAAACGCCAAAGTTCGCTCCCTTTTTCTTCCGCGAAAAGATTCTCTTCCGTTATTTTTTCGCCTTCAAGAATTACGGCGTTTCCTCCGAAAATTTTTCGCAAATCGTTTTTGCTCAAAAATTTCCGTTCGGATTCTTCCGTGTCCGTGTTAACGGTGAATTTGTCGATTAATTTATCGCCCGAATAAACGTAATAAAATCCGGGCGTTTCCGTTTCGGTGAATTTCAAATATCTTCCGTTGTTTTTGTAATCGGCTTCGAGAAAATATTCTTTCTCGTTCGGCGCCTCTATTTTAATTTGCGGCGACAAAAGTTTTTCCAAATCTATGTAATACGGTTCGCCGACCTTCACGTCCTTTGCGATGAAACCCGCCGACGCCGAATAGAGCGCAATGCGGTTCATTAACGGGGCGAAAATCGGCTTGAATTGAAAATCGCTCCAATCGCCGTTCGGGGGTACGGTGAAAACGAAAATTTTTCCTTTTCCCTTTTTCAATTCGAATAAAAAGGGAGCGTCGTTTTCAAGGGAGATTATCTTTTTAACGGGGGAGTTGCTTTCGAAGCGAACGTTTTTGGCTATGCGCGGCGAATTTATATTCGTTTTTGTCTCTCCGAAAACACCGACGAAAAGCGGATTGTCGAAATCGATTTTATCGAAAAGAATATCCGCGGAATGATTTTCAAGCGAAACGTTCGCCGCGGGCGTCAGTTCGCGCAAAATTCCGATGAACGCCTCGGGCGCGTTAGCGTCGGGGAAAATCACAAGCGTTTTCCCTTTTTCCGAAAGAGTTTTAATCGCGGAAAAATGAATTCCGCCGACGGCGAAAAGAACGTCGGCGTTTTCCAATTCCGCATTCGTCAAGGCGTCGGCGCGTACGAATTTTGTTTTGTTCAACGACGAAACTTTTTCGCTTAAAGCGAGCAGAAGATTTTCCGCCGCCCGTTTTTCTTTTGCCGTAACGAGAATATTAACGCGCGCCTTCGTTTCCAAGGAAACAAACCTTTTGTTGTCGAACGGAATGTCGTCGTCTTCGCTTGCAACTACGATTTCGGTAACGCCTGCATTTTTCAGCAATCCGTTTAATTCCGCTCTTTTTTCGCTCGACGGTTTTAGCGCGACGTTGTTTTGCGCGGTTCTTTCACCGTTGATAAAAAGCGAAATCGTTTTTTCCACGGCGAATTTTTGACCGAAATTTTTCAAATCGACTTCCATTTTCAGCGTTTTACCCGGGAAAAATATCTGGCTTTTCGGTTCGGCGGCGCAAAGGGTTAAATTTCGTACGGGCGCGGGAGTAAAATCGACGAGAACTATTTTCACGTTTTCGCCGAGAGTTTTCGCCGCGTTCTTAATTTCTTTTTCCGATAGATTATTTTTTTGAAAATCCGAGAAGACGTAAATCGTTCCGGTAAGCGTTTTCTCTTTTCGAACGTTTGCCGCGGCAAGCTCAAAAGCCTTCGAAAGATTTCCTTTGAAAAACGAAACGTTACTTTTTCGCAAGGTTTTCAGCAAATCCTTTTCTTCAGCTTTCCGCGCGGGCGCGGTGAAAAACAAATTCGCCGCATCGTTCGGCGACAATCGGGAAAGCACGGCTTCCGCGCCTTTTTTCGCAAGAGCGTAGCAAGCGCTTTCGTCCGTTTTTGCGAACATTCCGTAACTGTTATCGAGAACGACGGCAACCGACTTTTTAGCGGTTTCGCCGATTGCGGAAACGGCGCCGCTTTTAACGGCGGGCTTCGCAAAAGCGAGAACGAGAAAGACTATTGCGGACAAACGCAAAAACAAAAGCAACCACTGTTTGATTTTCAGATTTCTTATTCTGCTTTTTTTCAACTCTTTCAAAAATCGGATTGTACCGAACTCGATGCGTTTGATTTTTCTCAAATTTATGAAGTGTAAAATCACCGGAATTGCGGCGGCGAGAAGCCCTACCAAAACGGCGGGATTAAGAAAAGTCATTTTCGCCTCCGCGCGTTAAACGACAAATTTTCATTTGTAATATCTTTTTATTTTCGTTTCGGGATAATAATGAGCGAGAATTTCGTCGAATTCGTAACCTTTTTCGCCCATTACAGCCGCGCCTATTTGGCACATTCCCACGCCGTGTCCCCACCCGGCGCCTCTGATTACGAATTTTTGCGGAACGCCGTTTTGCACGTCCTCTTTATCGATAATTATCGCGGAACTGTAAAGATGAGTTTCGGAAAGCGTGCGACGTATTTCAAGCTCTTTTCCGATTATCAGAGTGCGTTTTTCGCCGACAATTTTCAGTTTTATCACTCTGCCCGATGCGCCTCTTTCGACGGGGAGCAAATCCAATATTGCGCCGTAATCTTTTTTCAGTTTCTTTTTTATCAATGCGGAAATTTCTTCCTGCGTGTATTCTTTTCTCCAGCGATAAAAATCTACGGTCTTTTTATCGAAATCCACGAGAACCGAAGAGAGAATTTTTTCGTCTTTCGTGTTGCAAAAAGCCTCCGGTTCGGAAAGTATCCACTTCCGCGCGTTTTTTTCAATCGACAAATCCACGTCCGTAAACTCGGTCGGGTAGTCGTAATCCTCAACGCTTGAAATGCAATCGCCCTCGTCTTCGCCCCAAACGTTCCGAAACAGTTCGGTTCTTCCGCCGCAACTTTTAAAATAACGCGCGTCGCACAGTCCGTTTTTCCCCGTTAAGACAAGTCCTCGCGTTTGTTCCACCGCTTCGTGGACGGCAATCGATTGCGATTTTCCGATGCCGTGGTAACGCTGACAATGGTCATCGTTGCAAAAAACATAATTGACGTGTCCGTCGCGTTCGTACCACCTTAACACTTCGCCTTTTTTTCTTCTTTCGTTTACGCCTTTCTTTCCGCCTTTTTTCATTTGGGAAAGCGTCCAACTGCGCGCCACTACGGCTTGCGCTTTCAAAAGCGAAAAAGGAGCGTTTTCGTTCATTTCGGAGCGAATTACGCTTTCGAGGTAGTTTTCGAGCGGAATAATGTTTACGAGCGTGAGCGCGCCGTTTTCCCGAATTATTTTGAACGACCCGGAATAACGGTGTCGCTCTTTGTGTTCCCAATGAAATTTTTTACCGACGGTTACGTCGTCAACAATAAAGGAAGCGTTGTGCGGCGGGAAAGGTTCGAAGACGTCGTTTTCGCTCACATAATATGTGCCGAGCGACGTTTCTAACATTATGCCGTTATGTGCATCGGAAAAAATCAAGCGTCCGCGCATGTAAATTTCCTTGCGCGGGAAAAAATATTCCCCGACGATTTTTATCTTTATTCTTTTTGCGTTTAATATTCCTACGGTTACTATCGGTTCTTGCATATCGGCAATTTTTTATTTTGATAATATAACGGTTTTATTAAGATTAGCGGAAATAAAATAAATTCGCTCGATGAAAAAAGAAAAAAGAAGTCTTTTGTTTTCGCTTTCCGCGGTTTTTTTATGGTCAACCGTCGCAACGGCTTTTAAACTTACGCTACGGGGAATTTCTCCCGAACAATTGTTGTTTTGGGCTTCGTTTACGAGCGCGGCGGCGTTGGCTTTATTTGCATACAAAGAAGACAAAAACGCTTTTGTCGAACAGTTCTCGTTAAAACTTCTTCCGAAAAATTTCTTATTCGGAGCGCTAAATCCTTTTCTTTATTATTTCGTGTTGTTCAAGGCTTACGACCTTTTGCCGGCGCAGGAAGCTCAGCCGCTCAATTACACTTGGCCCGTTGCGGTTTCGATATTTTCCGTTTTGTTCCTCGGTGAAAAGTTCGACGCGAAAAAATTTATCGGGCTTTTAATTTCTTTTTCGGGAATTGTGGTAATAGCCACGCGCGGGAACTTTTCCGAATTGCGTTTCGAAAATCCGTTGGGAACATTCCTTGCGCTTGCAAGCGCGGTCGTTTGGGCGACGTTTTGGACTTTAAAATTAAAAGACAAACGAAAAAATTCCGTGAAACTTTTCGCATCCTTTTTTTACGGAAGCATAATTTCGCTCGTTTGGCTGTTGATTACGGGGAAATTCTTAATTCCGCCGGCGCGTTATCTTTTGGGCGCGGCGTATATCGGTTTGTTCGAAATGGGCGTTACTTTTTTCCTTTGGATGAAAGGCTTGAGTTTGAGTTCCGACAAAACCAAAACTTCCACGCTTGCGTATTTGTCGCCGTTTATCTCTTTGTTGTTTATCGATTTGATTCTCGGAGAAGAGATACGCGCTTCGTCGATTGCGGGACTTGCGCTTATTATAAGCGGCATTTTACTTCAAAACATAAGGAAAAGAACCGAACTTCGGCGTTCGTCGGAGTAATGTCCGCGACACCGTAAATATGCCGTGGCGGGACTGACGGTGTCGGTTGTTACGAGTTTTCCTTTCCGTATTCTTAAATTCACTCGTTGTTGCGAACGCCTGCCTTTGGCGGCGCGAAGCGGTCTATCGAATTGTTAGCGAATGATTTTTTCGCGCACGGCACGTCGGATTGTTCTGGCGTTATCTAATGAACCAAAAGTTTTTTCTATTCAAATTAAAACGCTTTTTAATTTGTTTCGAACGGTTTTGCGCACGGGATAAATAAGAAATTGAAATTATTAACAAAAAATTCCGTTCGTTTTCTTATTTTTCTTTTTCGGAACAAATCGTTTTTGATAATCAGTAAAGGAAATAGAATGTCCAAAATCGTAAAAACCGTTTCCGTCGGGAAAAGCAACAAGGCTTCTCAAAAGAAAAACGAGAGAAGCGGCAAAGTCGAATTCTCCGATTTTTGGGGCGTGAAAAATATTATTATGCTTGTAATCGGTTTTGTCGCGCTTTTAATCGGATTTTATTTGATGTCGGTTTCGCCGTGGGACAGCAACGCGGCGTTGAATATTTCGCCGTTGTTTTTGCTTGCGGCGTATCTGATTTTTTTCCCGCTTTCGATTTTCATAAAAAATAAAAAATAAATGTTTCTCGCGAAGGTAAAAGGCAACGTCGTTTCCACGCAGAAAAACGAGTATTTGAAAGGGCACAAGTTGCTCGTGGTTCAGCCTGTGGATTTGGAGGGGAATTTCACCGACGCAAAGGAATCCATAGCGCTCGATTTAATCGACGCGGGAATTAACGATACCGTGCTTGTGGTAAAAGAGGGCGCGGCGGTTCAGCAAATTCTGGGGCACAAGAAAGCGCCCGTAAACACAATGATTGTCGCGATAGTTGACGATTTGGATATTCGAGAATAATTTCAAGTAAAATAAATCGAATTTGAAAGAAATCGCTTTACTTCGGCTTTTGCTTTCCGTCGAAGGCGTCGGCGTTAAAACGGTAATCTCTTTGCGCGAAAAATTCGGCTCCGCCGAAGAGATATTTCGCGCCGATTTCTCCGAATTACGTCGTGTCGGAAAAATAGGGGAAATTTCGGCGAAGAGAATTTTAACAGCCGCAAGCGTAAGGGAAAAAGCGCTTTCGACGTTTGAACGCGAATACGAAAAATTGCAAAAAATCGGCGCCGAAATCATTTCGTATTGGGACGAAGAATATCCCGAAGCCTTACACAACGTTTACCTTCCGCCCGTAATTTTATACGTTCTCGGACAAACGAATTTGCTTGCATCTCGCGGCATTGCCGTTGTCGGCACGCGGAAACCTACACGTTACGGATTAAAGCAAACCGAACGGTTTACCGAAAGTCTCGTACGAAACGGTTTGACCGTTGTCAGCGGGCTTGCGCGCGGAATCGACACGCGCGCGCACAAAACAGCGCTCGATTGCGGCGGAAAAACCGTTGCGGTTCTCGGTTCGGGCTTGGATTATGTTTATCCCCCCGAAAATAAAAATCTTTTTCGCGAAATCGCCGAAAACGGATTGGTTGTAACCGAATATCCGCTCGGAACAAAACCCGACGCGGTTAATTTCCCGCGGCGAAACAGAATAATTTCGGGCTTGTCACTCGGCGTCCTTGTCGTGGAAACGAAACTGAGCGGCGGCGCGCTTCACACCGCGGCGTACGCGCTCGAACAAGGGCGCGAAGTCTTTGCCGTGCCGGGCAATCTCGATTCTCCGCAAAGCGAAGGAACGAACGGGTTGATTATGAAAGGCGAAGCGAAACTTGTAACCGACGCCGAGGATATTCTCGATGAACTCAGAATTACTTCGCCCGAACAATCGAAAAAGAGAGAACGCGAAATCGATACGACTTCGCTCGACGTATTCGAAGCGAAAATTTACTCCGTTCTTTCCGCCGAACCTTTGCATATCGATAAAATCGCGAATGTTTGCAATATGAATTCCGCCGAGTGCGCCGTTTACCTTTTGAATCTCGAACTGAAAGGATTGGCAGAACAATTACCGGGCAAATATTTTGTAAAAGCCTGAGTTTTTTCCTATTTTTATATTCTTTTTTAAAAATAATGCACGCTTTTGCGGAAGTGGCGGAATTGGTAGACGCGCTAGACTTAGGATCTAGTGCCGCAAGGCGTGGGGGTTCGAGTCCCCCCTTCCGCACGAATAATGAAATATAAAAATATAAGAGGTAAAATTGGAAACCAAATTAAATGCTTTATCCGACTATTTGAAAGAACTTGAAGTCGTTTTAAGTTACGACGAAATCAAATCGGACATTGAAAAGGCTTACAAGCGGGAACAGAAAAAAATTTCGATGCCGGGTTTTCGCAAAGGGAAAGTTCCTTTGAGCATCATAAAGAAATATTACGGAGAGGCGATCGAATATTCCGCGGCTGAAAAAATAGCCGAAAACAAAGCGTGGGACGCAATAGATTCCACGGGCGAAAAACCTATCAGTATCCCCAAATTCGCGGAAATAGATTACAAGGGCGAAGACGGTCTTGTTTTCAAAGTTCAATTCGAAGTTAAACCGAAAATAGAACCGAAAGATTATACGGGATTGGAAATTGAAAAGATTGTTTTCGACGTTGACGATAATTTGATTGAGGAAGAACTTAAACGTTTGCAAAAATCGAAGGCGACGTACGAAGAAGCCGAAAAAGTGGAAGACCGCAATTACAGGATTTACGTCGATCTACAGCGCGTTGACGATAACGGAAATCCTTTCCCGAATAGCGAACCGTCGAAAGATTTGCCTATCGATTTGAGCGAACCGAACATAAACGCCGAACTTATTGAAAGCACGCTCGGTAAAAAGGTCGGCGACGAATTCGAATTTACGTTTGTTGACGAACATAAACACGGCGACGAAGTTCATAAAACGGAATATCGCTACAAAGGCGTAATTAAAAAAATAGAGAAAATAGTTTTGCCCGAAATTACCGACGAATTTATAAAAGAAGCGACGGACGGAAAACACGAAACCGTTGAATCTTACAAGAAAGAAATTTACGATTATTTCAGAAATTACTACGACGAGCAATCGGAAGAAATGATGATAAATTCCCTTTTAACGAAGATTTCCCGAAACAACGATTTCGACGTCCCGCCCGGACACGTGGAACTTGTTTTAAAAAGACTTGTTGATTATGAAATCGAAAACGCGAAGCGTTACAATCAACCCGTGCCCGACGAAAAGCAATTGCGGGAGCAATTGAAAGAAAAAGCCGCGTGGAACGCAAAGTGGCAACTTTTAATGGAAGCGATTGCCGAAAAAGAAGGCATTGAAGTAACGGAAGAAGATTTGAAGAAAATCGCCGAGGAAGAAGCCGAAAAGACGGGAATTTCCGTTGATAAACTCGTGAAATTTTATAAAGATTCGGGTAAAGAGGCGACGATTTTGGAAGACAAGGTAATCGAATTTTTGAAAGAAAACAATACGATAAAGGAAGTTAATATCAAAGAGAAGGAAAAAGAACAAGCGGAGAAAAAAGCCGAAGAAGAAAACAAAACGGAGGAAAAATCCGATGAATAAAGAAGAAATTCAGGCTCAACTTGTTCCGTACGTAATAGAGCAAACGGGCCGCGGCGAACGCGGAATGGATATTTTTTCGCGTTTGTTGCGCGAAAGAATTATTTTTCTCGGTACGGCAATCGACGACCACGTTGCAAGTCTCGTAATAGCGCAACTCCTTTTCCTTGAAGCCGAAGACCCCGAAAAAGATATTTATCTTTACATCAATTCTCCCGGCGGTAGCGTTTCCGCGGGCTTGGCTATTTACGATACAATGCAATATATTCGTTCGGACGTTTCGACGATATGCGTTGGAATGGCGGCAAGCATGGGCGCGGTTTTGCTCGCTGGCGGAGCCGAAGGTAAGCGTTCTTCTTTGCCGAATTCGAAAATTATGATTCATCAGCCGTGGGTCGGCGGTTTACAGGGACAAACTACGGATATTGAAATTCACGCGCGTGAAATGGTGAAATCCCGCGACAAGTTGTATCAAATTCTTGCGCGGCACACGGGGAAATCCGTGGAAGAAATCGCCAAGGATTGCGACCGCGATTATTACCTTTCCGCGGAAGAAGCGAAAGAATATCGCTTAATCGATACCGTTTTGGAAAGCAGAAAAAATAAAAAAGAAGAGAAAAAATAGATTTTTTTCATAGTAGCTCCCATATGTAAGCTGTTTCAAGAGAAGTTTTTTTGTCCGCTCCGCTTCTTTTGAAACAGCTTTTTTTATTGCCTGTCCATGAAATTGCGCGAATAACTTTGTACAGAGAAAATCTTTAAAATTGAAAGAAGGTTTTGCATGACCTTATACGTTTGGTTTACCGTTGCCCGAGTTCGTTTTCAACCGAAAAAATTTCAATTAAAATTCTCTCGAAAATTTTTCTTGCATTTCGAAAAAAATGTTAATAAATTTGTTGCTCTGAAAATTTGGTTCATTAAAAAAATGAATTTCGGGCGGACGCCGGAGTTGGAGAGCCGGGGCGGACTGTAAATCCGTTGGCGAATGCCTTTGGGGGTTCGAATCCCTCGCCGCCCACAAAAGTTCTTTTTACATTGAAGTTTAACTTTATCGACTTCTTCTATTTCTCATAGTCGCTAAAGGGTTACGCTAATACCGGGTAAAAGTTTTAACTTATTACTTGCGGGAGTAACTCAGTTGGCTAGAGTCACAGCCTTCCAAGCTGTTGGTCGCGGGTTCGAGTCCCGTCTCCCGCTCTAACTATATCCCGGTTTTATTAGCAGAGTGAAAGAACGATTTTCTTTCACTCTATTTTTTTGTTTGCAAGCTGACGTAGCTCAGTCGGTAGAGCACATCCTTGGTAAGGATGAGGTCACCGGTTCAATCCCGGTCGTCAGCTCAAAGGCGAAAAAAAGAGCCTGCGCTCGGAAAAATTAAAGTTTGGAGAAATTAAAATGGCAAAAAGTAAAAACGCACGAATTAAAATTATTTTGCACAGCACCGCCGGAACGGGTTACAGATACACGACAACGAAAAACAAACGTAACCACCCGGGAAGAGTGGAATATAAAAAATACGACCCTGTCGTAAAAAAACACGTGATTTTCAAGGAAACTAAATAATTATACACGAGAGTGGCTCAATTGGTAGAGCAGCGGTCTCCAAAACCGCAGGTTGGGGGTTCGAGTCCCTCCTCTCGTGCAAGACATCACAAGGCGTAATATGAAAGAAAAAATTATCAATTTCGTAAACGACGTTATCAAGGAAATGAAAAAGGTTACTTGGCCTACGAAAGAAGAGTTAATCGAATCGACCAACGTCGTTATTGTCGCGAGTTTGCTTTTCGCTCTTTTCACGTATTTGATTGATATCGGTTTGGTTCAATTATTAAAAGGGATATTTTAATTGGAAAATTCAGCCGCAAAATGGTATGTTGTCCGAACTTTTTCGGGACACGAAAACAAGGTTAAAAACGCAATCGAATATGCGCTTGAAGACGACGAAGCGCTTCGCGAGAGAATAATCGAAGTGCTTGTTCCCACGGAAAAAGTCTTCGAAGTAAAAGACGGCAAAAAGCGAACCAAAACCAAAAACTTTTTCCCCGGTTATATTTTGCTTCACGCAATTTTGGATAACAAAGTAATCGATTTCATTACTAATCTTTCGTCGGTAATGGGGTTTTTGGGAACGAAAAACAAACCCGCTCCGCTTACTCCCGACGAAGTGAAAAGAATAATCGGAAAAATCAAACAAGACCAAGACGTCGAAAGAACCGAAACCGTTTTCAGAACGGGCGATTTCGTGAAAATTATCGACGGTCCGTTCAATAATTTTTCCGGTTACATTGAAGAAGTCAACGAAGAAAAGATGAAAATAAAAGTCATGGTTTCAATTTTCGGCAGAAAAACGCCCGTGGAACTCGACTTTGTTCAAGCAGAATTAGAGAAATAATTTAATTAAGTAGGTTTAGTTATGGCAAAGAAAATAGCAGGTTACATTAAGTTGCAAATTCCCGCGGGACAAGCGAACCCTTCGCCGCCCGTAGGACCCGCGCTCGGTCAAAAAGGCGTGAACATTATGGAATTTTGCAAGCAGTTCAACGCCAAAACGGCGGATAAGGCTGGCTTGATAATTCCCGTGGTGATTACGGTTTATGCCGATAAATCGTTTACGTTCATTACCAAAACTCCACCGGCGGCGGTTCTTATTAAAAAAGCCATCGGTTTGGAAAAAGGTTCGGGCGAACCGAATAAAAACAAAGTCGGCAAAATTACCCGCGAACAGTTGAAAGAAATCGCGGAAACGAAAATGCCCGACTTGAACGCGAACGACATTGACCACGCAATCAGCATGATAGCCGGAACGGCTCGCAGCATGGGTGTTACCGTAGTAGATTAAATGATAAGTTTATAAACAAAATTAATTTGTTGGTAAGAGAGTATGAAAGTTTCCAAAAGAGTTAAAGCGATTAGAGAAAAAGTTGATTTGAAAAAGGAATACAGCCTCGAAGAAGCGATTAAAACCTTAAAAGACGTTTCAAGCGTTAAATTTGTGGAATCGCTCGATATCGCAATCAAATTGGGCGTTGACCCCCGTCACGCCGACCAAATGGTGCGCGGAACGGTTTCGCTTCCGCACGGAACGGGAAAAGAGGTTAAGGTTCTCGTTTTTGCCAAAGGCGAAAAGGTTCAGGAAGCGCTCGATGCGGGAGCGGATTATGCGGGATTGGAAGAATACGTCGAAAAGGTCAAGGAAGGTTGGACGGATATCGATGTGGTTATCGCTACGCCCGATACAATGGCGGAAGTCGGTAAATTGGGACGCATTCTCGGTCCTCGCGGATTGATGCCGAACCCGAAAGTGGGCACGGTTACGATGGACGTTGCCAAAGCGGTTAAGGAAGTCAAAGCGGGTAAAATCGAATTCCGCGTTGACAAAACAGGAATTATTCACACGTCCGTCGGAAAGTTGAATTTCGAAGACGATAAACTTGTCGATAACTCGCTCGCGTTTCTTTCGACGGTTCTCAGACTTAAACCCGCTTCGGCAAAAGGACAATATGTTAAAAGTTTGTATTTGTCCAGCACGATGGGTCCCGGTTTGAAGATAAATAAAGACGATGCAATCGCTTTAACGAAATCGTAAATTAAGATTACGCACTCGTTTTACATAAATGCTTCTAACAAAAAAAACATTAATTTAGAATTTTAGGTGCAAAATGAACAGAACCGAAAAAGCAGAACAAATTGCCGAAATCAAGGAGTTGCTCGAAAACTCCACCGCGGTTTATTTGGTCGATTATCACGGCGTTAATGTCGCCGATATTAACGATTTGCGCCGTCAATTCTTAAAAGAAGAAGTAACCTACAAGGTGTTCAAAAACACCTTGGCCAAACGCGCTATGGACGAAGTTGGCGGTTACGATGAATTTAACGATTTGCTTGTCGGAATGACGGGTTTCGCCTTTACGGGCGAAAATTTCGTTGCGCCGGCTAAAATCATTAAAGAATATTTTTCTAAAAATAAGAAATTCGCTCTGAAAGGTGCGATTATTGACGGAACTTTCTACGGCGCCGATAAACTCGATGTGCTCGCGTCGATGCCGACGAAAGAAGAAATTATGGCGAGCATTGTCGGTAGTATTGCAAATCCGGCTACTGGAATTGTCGGAGCAATCAACGCCGTTATGCGCGACATCGTAAGCGTGGTCGATCAAATAAGTAAAAAAGAAGCCGCTTAATTAAAATCGAAAATTTAAATCAAGGAGAATAAAAATGTCAGAAAAAATTCAAGAAATCGTTGAAAAAATCAAAGAGTTGACTTTGGTTGAAGCCGCTGAACTCAAAACGGCTTTGGAAGAAGAATTCGGCGTAACAGCCGCCGCTCCCGTGGTAATGGCCGGTGGCGCCGCAGGCGGTGGCGAAGCGGCCGCAGCGGAAGAAAAAACGGAATTCGACGTTATTCTTGCAGGTATCGGAGATAAGAAAATCAACGTTATTAAAGTCGTTAGAGCTCACACAGGTTTGGGCTTGAAAGAAGCGAAAGAATTGGTTGATTCCGCTCCGAAAGCGGTTAAAGAAGGCGTATCGAAAGAAGAAGCGGAAAAAATCAAAGCTGATTTGGAAGAAGCGGGCGCAACCGTAGAAATCAAGTAACGTTCGCTTTTTTCAATATATCGTTTTCATTAAAAGTGATAGGATGGTCGAAATCCGTCCTATCACTATGTAATTTTTAAAAAGAACATCTTATTTGGAGGTCAGGTTTGAACGACGTTAAAATAAACCCCAAAAATAAACGAATCACCTTTTCTTCGATTACCCCTGTTATCGATATGCCCGATTTGTTGGATGTCCAACTTCAATCTTTTGAAGACTTTTTACAATTAAAAGTTAAACCCGAAGAACGCGAAGATAAGGGGCTGCAAAGCGTTTTTAAGGCAAATTTCCCGATTTTGGACAATAAAGAATTTTACAGACTCGATTTTGTCAGTTATCACGTTGAAAAACCGCGCTACTCGGTGGAAGAATGCGAAGAACGCGGATTAACGTTCAGCGCGCCGCTTAAAGCGAAACTTCGTCTTTCGACGCGCGACGACGAAACCGAAGAATACATTAACAGCATTGAGCAGGAAGTCTATTTGGGAAATCTGCCGTTTATGACTTCGCGCGGAACGTTTATAATCAACGGTTCCGAACGCGTAATCGTAAATCAGTTGCACCGTTCGCCGGGCGTTGCGTTTTCGCAATCGGTTCACCCGAACGGAACGCCGCTTTATTCGGCAAGAATTATTCCTTTCCGCGGTTCTTGGGTTGAATTTGCCACGGACATTCATCACGTGATGTATGTTTACGTCGATAGACGTAAAAAATTCCCCGCAACCACATTGTTGCGAGCAATCGGTTATATCACCGACGAAGAAATTTTGAATATTTTCAATCAATCGATTGAAGTTGACGTAAAAGATTTGAACCCGGCCGAACACGCCGGATTGTTGGCATTGGACGATATCATAGATATGACTACGGGCGAAGTTTTCGCGACGAAAAACGAAGAACTTACCGAAGAAAATATTGAGCAAATTAAAAATTCAACCGTAGAAAAGGTAAAATTAATTACGTCGCAAACCTCCTACGAGCAGGATTTGATTATAAATACTTTGAAAAAAGACCCTGCAAAAACGAAAGAAGAGGCGCTGTTTGCTATTTATCGCCAATTAAGAACCGGCGAAGCGCCCGACGTTGAAACCGCACAGGCGTTAATCGATAAACTTTTCTTTAACGAAAAACGCTACGATTTGGGCGAAGTGGGACGTTTCAGAATGAACGACAAACTCGGGCTTGATATTCCGCTCGATACAACGATTTTGACCAACGAGGATATTATCGCGATAATGAAGAAAATTATCGAACTTAAAAAAGGAAATATCCCCGTTGACGATATCGACCACTTGGGTAATCGTCGCGTCAGAACAGTCGGCGAACAACTGATGCAGCAATACAACGTCGGAATGGCGCGTATGGCTCGCACGATTAAAGAAAGAATGAATATGCGCGACGCCGAAAATATGCAACCGCAGGATTTGGTGAACGCGCGAACGATTTCGAGCGTGATTAACGCGTTTTTCGGCACGAACCAACTTTCGCAGTTTATGGACCAAACAAATCCGCTTTCGGAACTTACGCACAAACGCAGAGTTTCGGCATTAGGTCCCGGCGGACTTACGCGCGAACGCGCGGGCTTCGAAGTGCGCGACGTTCACCACACGCACTACGGACGTTTGTGTCCGATTGAAACGCCCGAAGGTCCGAATATCGGTCTTATTTCGTCCCTTACGATTTACGCGCGCGTTAACGATTACGGATTTATCGAAACGCCGTATCGTAAAGTGGTTAACGGAAAGGTAACGAAAAAAGTCGAATATTTGAGCGCGGACGAAGAAGACCAATACACGATTGCACAGGCAAACGCGCCGATTAACGAAAAAGGCGAATTTATTAACGAAAGAGTTAAATGTCGTCATAAAGGCGAATTCCCGGTTGTTCATCCCGACGAAATAGATTATATGGACGTGGCGCCGGCTCAAATCGTCAGTGCGGGCGCATCTCTTATTCCTTTCTTGGATCACGACGACGCAAACCGCGCGCTTATGGGTTCGAACATGCAACGTCAAGCGGTTCCGCTTATGAAAACCGAAGCGCCGATTGTCGGGACGGGAATGGAATACAAAATCGCTCACGATTCCCGCTCGCTTATTCTTTCCGAAGGAAAAGGAGTTGTGGAATACGTGGACGCTTCGAAAATCGTTGTAAAATACGACGTTGACCCCGATAGCGAAGAAGCATTGACTTCATTTGACGATTACAGAATTGTGGAATATAAATTGACCAAGTTTCACGGAACGAACCAAGAAACTTGTTTGAACCAAAAACCGATTGTGAAAGTCGGACAAAAAGTGAAAAAAGGCGACGTTCTCGCCGACGGTCATTCGATGGACCACGGCGAACTCGCGCTCGGTAAAAACGTATTTGTCGCGTTTATGCCTTGGCGCGGATACAATTTCGAAGACGCTATTATCATTAGCGAGAGATTGGTCAGCGAAGACGTCTTTACATCAATTCATATCGAAGAATTCGAACTTCAAGTTCGTGAAACCAAACGCGGACAAGAAGAACTTACGCGCGATATTCCGAACGTAAGCGAAGAAACCACCAAGAACCTCGACGAACACGGTTTGGTTCGCGTTGGCGCGGAAGTGAAAGAAGGCGATATTCTTATCGGTAAAATTACGCCGAAAGGCGAAAGCGACCCGACGCCGGAAGAAAAACTTCTGAAAGCGATTTTCGGCGATAAGGCGGGCGACGTGAAGGACGCTTCGAAGAAAGCGCCTCCCGGATTGCACGGTATTGTTCTGAAAACAAGACTTTTCACGCGCAAAAGAAAAGACGCGGAAGCGAAAAAAGAAGAGAAAAGACAACTTGACGAACTCGAAAAACGTTACGAAGAGAACAGAAACAGATATTACAACAGACTTCTCGAAAAATTGCATAAAATAACCGCCGGTAAAACTACAACGGGCGTTCGCGATTTGGACGGAAGTTTGGTGCTTCGTTCGGGCACGAAAATCGGCGATACGACTTTCGCCTCGATGGAAGACGTAACGCGCTTGGATTATCGCCAAGATTGGTTCGACGATGAAAAAACAAACGATTTAATTACAAAATTATATAAAAATTATTTCAACGCCGTTCAGGAATTACAGGAAGAATACAAACGCGACAGACTTAAAGTGGTAAGCGGCGACGAATTACCTCCGGGTATTGTTCAACTTGCGAAAGTTTACGTTGCGAAAAAACGTAAACTTCAAGTCGGCGACAAAATGGCAGGACGTCACGGAAACAAAGGTGTTGTCGCAAAAGTCGTTCCCGTCGAAGATATGCCGTTTACCGAAGACGGAACGCCAGTGGATATTATTCTTAATCCGCTCGGCGTGCCTTCCCGTATGAATATCGGGCAGATTTACGAAACCGTGCTCGGTTGGGTAGGTAAAAAACTCGGCGTAAAATTCGAAACTCCCGTATTCGACGGCGCGAAATATCACGAAATAGAAGAATGGATTAAAAAAGCCGAAATCGGAGAAGGTAGTAAATCGACCTTGTACGACGGAAGAACGGGCGAGAAGTTCCACCAAAAAGTAATGACCGGTTACATTTATATGCTCAAACTCGGTCATATGGTGGACGACAAACTTCACGCTCGCGCAACAGGTCCTTATTCCCTCATTACGCAACAACCGTTGGGCGGTAAAGCGCAGTTCGGCGGTCAGAGATTCGGGGAAATGGAAGTCTGGGCTTTGGAAGGCTACGGCGCATCGCACGTTTTGCAGGAAATACTTACTGTAAAATCGGACGACGTTCAAGGACGCGCCAAAGTTTACGAAGCCATTGTGAAAGGGGAAAATATCAGCGAACCCGGAATTCCCGAATCATTTAACGTGTTGATTAAAGAACTTCAGGGATTAGGCCTGGATATTAAGATTAACTAAGAATTTTCTACAAGGAGATAAATTTATGCGATTCGGAGCGCAAGAACAAAAAGTGAAAAATATCAAAAGCCTAACAATCAGTTTGGCAAGCCCCGACGATATTCTTTCGAGATCTCACGGGGAAGTTACAAAGCCCGAAACGATAAACTATAGATCTTTTCGTCCCGAAAAAGACGGCTTGTTTTGTGAAAAGATATTCGGACCGGTAAAAGATTGGGAATGTGCGTGCGGTAAATACAAAGGCATTCGTTACAAAGGTATCGTGTGCGACCGTTGCGGTGTGGAAGTTACGCAAAAAAGCGTTCGCCGCGAAAGAATGGGACATATCGCGCTTGCGGTCCCCGTCGTTCACATTTGGTTTTTCAAGGCTCTGCCTTCGAAAATCGGCAATATTATCGGTTTGACTACGAAAGAACTCGAAAAAGTAATTTATTATGAATCATACATTGTGATTAATCCCGGTCCGACCGGATTGAAACGCAAGGATTTGCTTTCGGAAGACCAATATTACGAAATTTTAAGTTCGCTTCCTGCGGAAAACGAAACGTTGGAAAACGACGACCCGAACAAATTCGTTGCGAAAATAGGCGGCGAAGCGGTTAAAATTTTGCTTCAACAAACCGACGTTGAAGCGACTTTCCGCGAATTGAAAGCGCGTTTGAAAGAAGAAACTTCTCAACAAAAGAGAAACGATATTCTCAAACGTCTCCGCGTTTTGGAAGCGTTCCGCGAAAAAGACGGAAAAGTTCAAAACAAACCCGAATGGATGGTTTTGAACATTATTCCCGTAATTCCGCCGGAATTGCGTCCGCTCGTGCCGCTCGAAGGCGGAAAATTCGCATCAAGCGATTTGAACGACCTTTACAGACGCGTGATTATTCGCAACAATCGCTTGAAAAGATTAATTGACATCAAAGCGCCGGAAGTTATTCTTCGCAACGAAAAGAGAATGCTTCAAGAGGCGGTTGACGCGTTGTTCGACAATTCGCGCCGCTCGAGCGCTGTTCGAAGCGACGGCAATCGTCCGCTCAAATCCCTTTCCGACATGCTTAAAGGCAAACAAGGACGTTTCCGTCAAAATCTTTTGGGTAAACGCGTTGACTATTCGGGACGTTCTGTAATCGTTGTCGGTCCCGAACTGAAATTGCACCAATGCGGTTTGCCGAAAGATATGGCTGTGGAACTTTTCAAGCCGTTTATTATCAGAAAACTTATTGAAGCGGGGCATTACAAAACCGTAAAAAGCGCGCGTAAAGCGGTCGATAGAAAAGAGCCGATTATTTGGGAACTGCTCGAAAAGATTATCGACAGTCACCCCGTGTTGCTCAACCGCGCTCCGACGTTGCACAGACTCGGTATTCAGGCTTTTCAGCCCGTGCTTATCGATAGCAAAGCGATTCAACTTCCGCCGATGGTTTGTACGGCTTTCAACGCCGACTTCGACGGCGACCAAATGGCTGTTCACGTTCCGCTTTCTTACGAAGCGCAACTCGAAGCCACTTTGCTTATGCTTTCGAGTCACAATATTCTTTCGCCGCAAAACGGTAGCCCGATTGTCGTTCCGACGCAAGATATTATTCTCGGCGTTTATTATTTGACGAAAATCAAACCGGGCGACAAAGGCGAAGGAATGATTTTCAGCGACCAGCACGAAGTTCTTCTCGCTCTCGACGAGGAACGCGTCGGTTTGCATGCGAAAATCAAAGTACGTATCAACGGAGAATTGATTGAAACCACTCCCGGACGCGTTGTCTTTAATCAAATAGTTCCCGACGAAATGGGCTTTATCAACGATTTGTTGATAAAGAAAATTTTCAGCGGTCTTATTTACGGAATGTTTACCAAACTCGGCAACGAAGCGACCGCAAAATTCCTTGACGACTTGAAAGACTTGGGTTATCTGTATTCGACTAAAGCGGGCGTTTCGATTAGTTTTACCGATATGATAGTTCCGCAAGTCAAACAAAAAATAGTTGAAGAATCGAACCAAGAAGTCAGCCAGATTTTCGACGAATACGAACAAGGCTTGATTACCGACACGGAACGTTACAATAAAATTATCGACGTTTGGACGAAAGCGACTAACAATATCAGTAACGCATTGATGATTGAGTTGCAAAAAGACCGCGACGGCTTTAATCCGCTTCACATGATGGTGGACTCAGGCGCAAGAGGTTCGAAAGACCAGGTGCGACAACTTGCAGGTATGCGCGGTTTGATGCAGAAACCTCAGAAAAACCTTTCGAGCCAATCAGGTTCTATTATCGAGAACCCGATTATCGCGAACTTCAAAGAAGGTTTGTCCGTGCTTGAATATTTTATTTCCACGCACGGCGCGCGTAAAGGTTTGGCGGATACGGCTCTGAAAACGGCGGATGCCGGTTACTTGACAAGAAGATTGACCGACGTTGCGCAAGACGTTATTATTTCGGAAGAAGATTGCGGAACGATTCGCGGCGTTTACATCACGGCTTTGAAAGACGGAGAACAAGAAAGGGAACCGTTGGCTGAACGTATAACCGGACGCGTTGCGCAAGAAGACGTTATTGACCCGCGCACCGACGAAGTGATTATTGAAGCGGGCGAAATGATAACCGAAGAAATCGCGGAAAAAATCGACGAAGCCAATCTTGATGCCGTCTTTATTAGAACGGTGCTTACTTGTGAGTCCGAACACGGCGTTTGCGCGAAATGCTACGGACGTAACTTAACCACGGGTAAACTTGTCGAAGTAGGCGAAGCGGTCGGAATCGTTGCGGCTCAATCCATCGGCGAACCCGGAACGCAGTTGACGTTAAGAACTTTCCACTTGGGCGGTACTTCGTCTCACATCGCGTCGCAATCGCAAGTGGAATCGGCTGTGGAAGGTAAAGCCGCGTTTGAAAAAATCAAATATGTCGATTATGAAAAAACCGATATTTTCGGCGATACTACCAAGGTTAAAGTTGTTATCGGTCGTCGCGGCGCTATTATTATCGAAGATAAGGACGGAAGACCGATTAAACGCTACGAAGTTCCTTACGGCGCCGAATTGTTAATAAGCGAAGGCGATAAAATTAAACCGAAACAACCGCTCTATTATCACGATCCGTACAATGCCGTGATTTTGACGGATATTTCGGGTAAAGTCAAATTTGTTGATTTGATAAACGGCGTTACGGTGAAAGACGTTTCCGACACTCAAACCGGACACGTTCAAAAAGTGATTATCGAATCGAAAGAAAAGACGCTTAATCCGTCTATTGTAATCGTTGCGCCCGACGGAACGGAAAAAGTGTTCAATATGCCGATAGGCGCGCATCTTGCAGTTGAAGAGGACGACGAAGTACAGGCGGGCGCCACATTGGCGAAGATTGCAAAACAAACTTCGAAAACCCGTGATATTACGGGCGGTTTGCCGAGAGTAACCGAATTGTTCGAAGCGCGTAGTCCGCACGATCCCGCTATCGTTTCGGAAATCGAAGGTATTGTAAAATACGGCGCAAGAAAACGCGGTTCTCGCGAGATTATCGTGGAATCGTACGACGGCTCGATACAAAAGGTGTATTCCGTCGCTTACGGAAAACATATTCTCGTGCAAGACGGCGATGAAATCACTGCCGGTGAAAAAATCACAGACGGTCCGATTGACCCGCACGATATTTTGAAAATCAAAGGTACGAATGCCGTTCAAGAATATCTTGTAAACGAAATTCAGGAAGTCTATCGTTTGCAAGGCGTTAAGATTAACGACAAGCACATCGAGGTTATCGTACGCCAAATGTTGCAGAAAGTAAGAATTGTAACTTCGGGCGATACCGATTTCATTGAAGAGGATTTGGTTGACCGCGTTAAATTCAATATCGAAAACACTCGAATTCAGAACATGGTTTACGTTGAAGATCCGGGCGATTCGAAGTTGAAAGAAGGACAACTGATTTCTCGCTCGAAATACCGTGAAATAAATAACAGCCTGAAGCGTAAAGACCAAAAACCGCTGAAAGTTCGCGATGCGGAACCTGCAACTTACGATAACGTTCTGCTCGGAATTACTCAAGCGGCTCTTTCGACGGAAAGTTTCATTTCAGCGGCGTCGTTCCAAGAAACAACGAAAGTGTTGACGAACGCGGCGATTCAGGCGAAACGGGATACGTTGCTAGGACTGAAAGAGAACGTAATTATGGGTCACTTAATCCCCGCCGGAACAGGACTGAAAAAATATAGAAATATTCAGATTGAAATTCCCGAAGAAGAACGTTCTTTGTTCGAAAAAGATGACGAAGCGGACGAAGGTTCGAAGGAAAAAACGCAAGAAGGAGCGTAATAATTAAAATTAAAATAACTTAACTTGACAAAAACCCTTAATATTTCTATATTGAGGGTCTGAAATTTTTGAAAGTAGTGGAGGAATAGTGCCTACTATTAATCAATTGGTAAGGAAAGGACGGAAGAAAATTACCTTTAAGAGTAAAGCTCCGGCGTTGGATGGAAATCCGCAAAAGAGAGGTGTGTGTACGAGAGTTTACACGACCACTCCGAAAAAGCCGAACTCGGCTCTTAGAAAGGTAGCGAGAGTTAGACTTACGAATGGAATTGAAGTTACCGCCTACATTCCGGGAGAAGGACATAACTTGCAGGAGCACTCGATTGTTCTTATCAGAGGCGGAAGAGTGAAAGACTTGCCCGGCGTAAGATATCACATTATTCGCGGAACGCTCGATACGGCAGGCGTTGAAGACAGAAAACAAGGAAGATCGAAATACGGTACTAAAAAACCAAAGGCTAAATAAGAGTTATGAGAAAGAGAAGAGCAGAAAAACGGTACATAAAACCCGACCCGAAGTTTAACGACGTTCTTGTCGCAAAATTCATAAACTATATTATGTGGGACGGCAAGAAAAACGTTGCGCGTAAAATCGTTTACGAAAGTTTTGATATAATCGAGAAAAAAACGAAAAAACCCGCATTGGAAATTTTCAATAAAGCGGTTCAAAACGTACAACCTTTGGTTGAAGTTCGAAGCAGAAGAGTAGGCGGCGCAACTTATCAAGTGCCGATGGAAGTTAGACCCGAAAGAAGAATAGCGCTTGCTTTTCGTTGGATTAAAAATTATTCGAGAGAAAGAAAAGACAAATCGATGGCTCAAAAGTTGGCGGCTGAATTAATGGCGGCGGCTAACGGCGAAGGTCCTTCGGTTAAGAAAAAAGACGATACGCATAGAATGGCTGAAGCAAACAAAGCGTTTGCGCATTTTCGATGGTAAGGATTTTTAGGATTAGATGGGTAGAAAAAGAGTAGACATATCGAAAGTTAGAAATATCGGCATCATGGCTCACATCGATGCCGGAAAAACAACAACAACCGAAAGGATTTTATATTACACTGGAAAAACTCACAGAATCGGGGAAGTGCACGACGGCGCCGCAACGATGGACTGGATGGAACAGGAAAAGGAACGCGGTATTACGATTACAAGCGCGGCGACGACGGCGTATTGGAGAAATCATCAAATCAATATAATAGATACTCCCGGACACGTTGATTTTACCGTGGAAGTCGAAAGAGCGCTTCGCGTTCTTGACGGCGCAATTGCGCTTTTCTGCGGGGTTGGCGGCGTTGAACCGCAGTCCGAAACAGTCTGGCGTCAGGCGGATAAATATAAAGTTCCGCGTATCGCTTTCGTTAACAAAATGGACAGAGTGGGCGCCGATTTTTACAACGTTGTTGATATGATGAAAGAAAGATTGGGCGCAAATGCGGTTCCGATTACGTTGCCCATCGGTTCGGGCGATATGTTTTCGGGCGTAATAGATTTGATTGAAATGAAAGCCCGAATGTATCACGACGAAACGCTCGGAGCGACTTACGAAGATATTGAAATTCCGCAAGATTTGGTTGCGGTTGCCAATAAATACAGAACTTTAATGCTTGAAGCCGTGTCCGATGTTGACGATACGCTTCTTGAAAAGTATCTCGAAGGCGAAGATATTACCGTCGAAGAGATACAAAAAGTTTTACGTCAGGCTACTATCGAATTGAAGATAGTGCCAGTGCTTTGCGGTTCTTCGTTTAAGAACAAAGGCGTGCAAAAACTTCTCGATGCGGTTGTGGATTATCTCCCCGCGCCGATTGATTTGGGAGAAATTAAAGCGCATCACGTTTATAAAGACGACGAAGTTCTAATTAAACAAACGCCCGATTTTGAGTTTACCGGTTTGGCATTTAAAATTATGACGGATCCGTACGTCGGTAAACTTACTTACGTAAGAGTTTACAGCGGCATGTTGAAATCGGGTTCTTACGTTTATAATTCGAATTCGGGTAAAAAAGAAAGAATCGGCAGACTTCTTTTAATGCACGCAAATCACCGCGAAGATATGGACGAAGTTCGCGCCGGGGATATTGTGGCGATAGTCGGACTTAAAAACACTCGCACGGGCGATACGCTCTGCGAAAACGAAAAAAATCCGATTATGCTCGAAAAAATGACTTTCCCCGAACCCGTTATTCAAATCGCAATCGAACCGAAATCGAAAGCGGATCAGGAAAAACTTTCCGAAGCGTTAATGAAACTTTCGGAAGAAGACCCGACTTTTAAGGTTCGCGTCGATGAAGAAACGGGGCAAACGTTAATTAGCGGAATGGGCGAACTTCATCTTGAAATTCTCGTTGATAGAATGAAACGGGAATTCAAAGTGGAAGCGAACATCGGGAAACCGCAGGTTGCTTATCGCGAAACCATTACCAAAAAAGTTAATGCCGAAGGTAAGTTTGTTAAGCAATCGGGCGGACGCGGAAAATACGGTCACGTTCTTATTGAGATGGAACCGAACGAACCCGGTAAAGGTTACGAATTTGTTAATAATATTGTCGGCGGCGCTATTCCGAAAGAATATATTCCCGCCGTTTCCAAAGGTATTGAAGACGCAATGAAAAACGGCGTTATTGCAGGCTATCCTTTGGTTGATATTAAAGTGACCTTGTACGACGGTTCTTATCACGAAGTTGATTCGGACGAACTTTCGTTCAGAGTTGCTGGTTCGATGGCGCTTAAAGACGGCGCACGTAAAGCGGACCCCGTGTTGCTCGAACCGATTATGCAAATTGAAGTTATCACTCCCGAAGAATATCTCGGCGATGTTATGGGAGACTTAAATTCGCGTCGCGGAAAAATCGAAGGATTCACCGCGCGCAGAGACGCTCAAGTTATTAGAGCGCTTGCGCCCCTTTCGGAAATGTTCGGTTATGCAACAAGATTGCGTTCGATGACTCAGGGTCGCGCCATTTATACGATGCAATTTTCTCATTATAGCCAAGTTCCGCAGAGCGTGGCTGATGAAATTGTTAAATCAAGCAAATAAACAAATAGAGAAGTAATAAAAAGTTAAAGGAGAATTCAATGGCTAAAGAAAAATTTGATCGGAGTAAGCCTCACGTTAATATCGGTACCATCGGACACGTTGACCATGGTAAAACCACATTAACCGCAGCCATCACGATGGCTCTTGCAAAAAGAGGTTTGTCTGAAAAAAGAACTTTCGATTCTATTGACAACGCCCCTGAAGAAAGAGAACGCGGTATTACGATTGCAACCGCTCACGTAGAATATGAAACCGAAAAAAGACACTACGCACACGTTGACTGTCCGGGACACGCCGACTACGTTAAGAACATGATTACCGGCGCGGCTCAAATGGACGGCGCAATTCTCGTAGTTGCGGCAACCGACGGTCCTATGCCCCAAACTCGCGAACACATTTTGTTGGCTCGTCAGGTTGGCGTTCCGAGAATCGTTGTTTTCTTGAACAAAGTCGATATGATGGACGACGAAGAATTAATCGAACTCGTTGAAATGGAACTTCGCGAACTTTTGAGCGAATACGAATTCCCTGGCGACGAAATTCCAATTATTCGCGGCTCGGCATTGCAAGCGCTTGAAGCGGCTTCCGATGAATCCGTACCGGCAGACGATCCTCGCTTGGATCCGATTTGGGAGCTCATGAATGCAGTTGACGAATATATTCCGTTGCCTGAACGCGATATTGACAAGCCGTTCTTGATGCCGGTCGAAGACGTATTCTCGATTACCGGACGCGGTACTGTTGCTACAGGTAGAGTGGAACGCGGCGAAGTTAAACTCGGCGACGAAGTTGAACTTATCGGTCTCGGAATGCACAAGAAAACGGTTGTTACCGGTATCGAAATGTTCCGTAAAGAACTCGATTCCGCTATCGCAGGCGACAATGCGGGTATTCTCTTGCGCGGTATCGATAAGAAAGAAATCGAAAGAGGTATGGTTTTGGCTAAGCCCGGTTCGATTACTCCGCACAAAGTATTCGAAGGCGAAGTTTACATCTTGTCGAAAGACGAAGGCGGACGCCATACTCCGTTCTTCAACGGTTACAGACCGCAGTTTTATTTCAGAACAACCGACGTTACCGGTGTGGTTGAATTACCCGAAGGTACCGATATGGTTATGCCCGGTGACAACGTAAAAATCAAAGTTACGTTGATTAGCGAAATCGCAATGGAAGAAGGATTGAGATTCGCTATCCGCGAAGGCGGCAGAACGGTTGGTGCAGGAGTTGTAACGAAGATATTTGAATAAAAAACTCTTAAAAGTAAGGGGCGCTCCGACCGAGCGCTCCTGAAAATAAAATTAGGAGAAAGTTATAGTGGCTGGTCAAAAGATAAGAATAAAATTAAAATCGTACGATCATCAGTTGATTGACAAATCGACGGAAAAAATTATTAAAACGGTAAAAAGCACGGGCGCCGTCGTATCGGGACCGATACCGATGCCTACGCGCAGAACGGTTTTTACCGTATTGCGTTCACCGCACGTCGATAAAAAATCGCGCGAACAATTTGAAATTATGTCGCACAAAAGATTGATTGATATTCACAATTCGAACAATAAAACCGTCGATGCGTTGAGCAAATTGGAAATACCGGCGGGTGTTGATATTGAGATTAAGTTATAGTTGAGGATTAAGATGCCTGGTTTACTTGGTAAAAAATTAGGAATGACAAATATATATACGGAAGACGGAACTAATATTCCGGTTACAGTGATTGAAGCCGGTCCGTGCACCGTTACGATGGTCAGAACGAAAGAAAAAGACGGTTATGAAGCGTTGCAACTCGGTTTCGGAGTTCGCAAGGAAAAACACGTTAACAAACCGCAACTCGATTATTATAAGAAACATAATCTTGAACCGGCGAGATATTTAAGAGAGTTCAAAAATTTTGAAGTCGCTGAATTTAAGATTGGCGACATAGTAACAACGGAAATCTTCAACGAAGGCGATACCGTTAAAGTTACGGGAAAATCGAAAGGTAAAGGTTTTCAAGGCGTCGTTAAACGCCACGGCTTCGGCGGCGTGGGCGGAAGAACTCACGGACAAGGCGACAGAGAAAGAGCTCCGGGTTCCATCGGACAAAGTTCTTATCCCTCGAGAGTTTTCAAAGGTATGAGAATGGCGGGAAGAACCGGAAACGAAAGAGTAACGACGAAAAACTTGAAAATCGTGAAAATTTTGCCCGAGAAAAACATAATTTTCGTCAAAGGTAGCGTCCCGGGAGCGATTAATTCGATTGTTGAAATTAACAAGTAAAGTTGAGCAGAGAAGAAGATGAAGTTAGAGGTTTATAAAATAGACGGTTCTAAAAGCGGCGAAACGGTAGAACTTTCGGACGCGATTTTCGGAATTGAACCGAACGACCACGTGATTTATTTGGCGGTTAAGGCACACTTGGCAAATAAGAGACAAGGAACGCACAAAGCCAAGGAAAGAAGCGAAGTCTCAGGCGGAGGAAGAAAACCGTGGAGACAAAAAGGACGCGGAACGGCAAGAGCAGGTACGATTAGGTCGCCTCTTTGGGTTGGCGGCGGTACGGTTTTCGGACCGAGACCGCGTAGTTACCGTCAAAAACTTAATAAAAAAGTTATGAAATTGGCTCGTAAATCCGCGTTGTCGTATAAAGCGAAAGCCGAGCAAATTTTGATAGTAGAGGATTTCGATTTCGAAGCACCGAAAACGAATAAATTCGCCGAAATTTTGAAATCCTTGAACTTGGACGGTAAGAAAGTTTTATTGCTTACCGACGAAACGAGAGTTAACCTTTATAAATCGGGAAGAAATATTCCGAAAGTTAACGTGGTGGAAGCCTACAAAGCATCTACTTACGACTTGGTTAACAATCAAGTGCTTGTAATGCAAGCAAGCGCCGTAAAGAAAATTGAAGATATATTAAATTAAGACGCTGAGAGAGAAAGATGCGAAACGTTTTAGTAAGACCCTTATTGACAGAGAAACTAACGAATTTAACCGAAGGCGAAAACAAATACGGCTTTGTTGTTGATTACAATGCGAACAAAATCGAAATCGCCAAAGCGATAGAGAAGAAATTCGATGTCAACGTCGTAGCCGTAAATACGATGAGATATAAAGGCAAGGTTAAAACTCAGTGGACGAGAAAAGGCAGATTTGTAGGAAGAACGCCGAAATTCAAAAAAGCAATAGTTACTTTGAAAGAAGGACAAACAATCGACTTAATTGGCGAAGTTTAGGTTAGCGGAGATTATCAATGGGAATAAGAAAATTTAAACCGATTACACCAGGCACGAGATTTATGTCCGTCTCCACTTTTGAGGAGATAACTAAGACCACGCCCGAAAAATCGTTGCTTGCGCCTTTGAAAAAATCAGGCGGAAGAAACAATGCGGGTAGAGTAACTGCACGTCATCGCGGCGGCGGACATAAAAGACAATACAGAATTATAGATTTCAAACGCAATAAACACGGAATTCCCGCAAAAGTTTATTCGATTGAATACGACCCGAACAGAACGGCGAGAATTGCATTGCTTCACTATGCCGACGGCGAAAAAAGATATATTTTAGCGCCGAACGGATTGAAGGTCGGCGATGTACTGATGTCGGGCGAAGGCGTTGAAATCAAAGTCGGCAACGCAATGAAATTGAAAGATATGCCGCTCGGTAGTTTTGTTCACAATGTTGAATTAAAGCCTGGCAAAGGCGGGCAATTGGGAAGAGCCGCGGGAGCTTCGTTGCAACTTGTTGCGAAAGAAGGAAAATACGGTACGCTCAAAATGCCTTCGGGCGAAGTTAGAATGGTCAGCCTCGAATGTATGGCGACTTACGGTGTTGTTGGCAATAACGACCATTTGAATATCAGTCTCGGTAAAGCGGGAAGAAGCCGCTGGCTCGGACGCAGACCGCACGTACGCGGCGTTGCCATGAACCCAGTCGATCACCCGATGGGCGGCGGCGAAGGAAAAACCTCGGGCGGCGGACATCCTGTTTCGCCTTGGGGACAAAAAGCAAAAGGCTTGAAAACAAGAAAGAAAAGAAAACCTTCTGATAAATTAATAATCAAGAGAAGAAAATAATTAAAGCGTAGAGTGTAATATGCCAAGATCAATTAAAAAAGGTCCATACGTAAATTATAAGTTGCTGAAAAAAATTCGCGAAATGAACGAACGCAACGAAAAGAAAGTCGTTAAAACGTGGTCTCGTGCAAGCATGATTGTTCCCGAATTCGTGGGACACACAATCGCGGTTCACAACGGCAACAAAATGATTCCGGTTTATATTTCGGAAAATATGGTAGGACACAAACTCGGTGAATTCGCACCGACAAGAATTTTTAGAGGTCATCCAGGAACCAAAGCGGAAAAAGCCGCTCGCAAAAAGTGATTGAGGTTTAGAAATGGAAGCAAAAGCAACGCATAAATATATTAAAGTTTCGCCTCGTAAAATGAGACTCGTAATTGATCTTATCAGAGGCAAATCGGCTGAAGAAGCCTTGAGCATTCTTCACTTTAATCCGAAACACGCTTCTACTTACGCCGAAAAAGTATTAAAATCGGCAATTGCAAATTTGCTCAACAATGAAGAAGGAAGCAATTTCGACATTTCGGATATTTACGTTAAAGAAGTTTACGCTAATCCCGGACCGATGTTGAAAAGAATTCAACCTGCGCCGATGGGAAGAGCTTACAGAATCAGAAGAAGAACAAATCATTTAACCATAGTAGTTGCTACTAAAAGCTAATTAGGAGGAATCTTTTGGGTCAGAAAACAAATCCGATAGGTTTTAGAGTTGGTATAATCAGAGGCTGGGAATCCAATTGGTACGAGCCGAAAAGCTACAAGACCAAATTGGAAGAAGATAGAAAGATTAGAACTTACATCAGAAAAAGATTGAAAAAAGCCGGCGTTTCAAGAATTCTTATCGACAGAACGTCGAAAAATCTTTCTATTACAATTCATACTTCACGTCCCGGCGTTGTGATTGGAAAGAGCGGTAAGGAAATTGCACATTTGGAAGAAGAGTTGAAAAAACTCTTGGATAAAGACGTTAAGGTTCAGATTAATGAAATCAAAAGACCTGAATTGGATGCCTACTTGGTTGCTGAAAATATCGCCAATCAGTTGCAAGGAAGAGTCTCGTTCCGTCGCGCAATGAAATCCGCAATTACTTCCGCAATGCGCATGGGAGCGCAGGGCATTAAAGTAATGTGCTCGGGACGTCTCGGAGGCGCCGAAATGGCGAGAACCGAATGGTACAAGCAGGGAAGAATTCCTTTGCAGACTTTAAGAGCGGATGTTGATTATGCAACGGCTACCGCCCAAACCATTTACGGCTCGATCGGCGTAAAAGTTTGGATTTTCAAAGGCGAAGTTTACGTAAGAAATATTTAAGCGAATTAAGATTATCGGGAGATAAGTTTTATGTTATTGCCAAAAAGAGTAAAATACAGAAAATCGCATAGAGGAAGAAGAAAAGGGAAAGCCCAAAGAGGCCATCGCGTGGCTTTCGGCGATATGGGTTTGAAAGCTTTGGAAGCCGGCTGGATTACCTCTCGTCAGATAGAATCGTGCCGCGTTGCGATTACACGTAAGATGAAAAGAGACGGTAAAGTTTGGATTCGTATTTTCCCCGATAAACCTGTTTCCAAAAAACCGCTCGAAACAAGAATGGGTAAAGGTAAAGGAAATCCCGAATTTTGGGTGGCCGTTGTAAAACCCGGCAGAATTATGTTCGAAGTGGCGGGAGTATCCAAAGAATTGGCGAACGAAGCGCTTAAAATGGCGTCTTACAAATTGCCGATTAAAACTAAAATTGTATCAAGACCTGATTTTCAATAAAAAGGTAAGAGAAAACGATGAAGATTTACGAAATCAGAGAAATGAGCACGGAAGAGATTATTAAAAGAATAGCCGAAGAAGAAAGTAATTTGGTTGATTTGCGTTTTCAGAACGAGTTGAAAAATTTGACTAATACCGCGAAGTTAAAAACCACGAGAAAAGACATTGCAAGAATGAAAACCGTGCTTAGAGAAAGAGAACTTGCAGCGCAAAAAAACGAGAATAAAAATCAGGAGACAAAGTAGTCGATGGAGACTCGAGGAAGAAGAAAAACGAGAACCGGCGTCGTTGTTTCGAATAAAATGGATAAAAGCATTGTCGTAAAAATCGAAAGACGCGTAAAACATCCTATATACAAAAAGTATTATAAGATTACGAAGAAGTTTATGGCTCACGACGAGAAAAACGAAAGTAACGTTGGCGACGTTGTTAAAATTATGGAAGTAAGACCATTGAGCAAAAGAAAGAAGTGGAATTTAGTAGAAATAATTGAAAAAGCTAAGTAATCGTGCTGATTAAGGAGTTGTAAGAAATGATTCAACAAGAAACATCATTAGTGGTTGCTGATAACTCTGGAGCGAAAAAAGTCAAGTGCATTAAAGTGCTTGGCGGAAGCGGACGCAAATATGCGAGCATCGGCGATATTATCGTTGTAGCCGTAAAATCCGCCATTCCGAACGGCAACGTTAAAAAAGGCGACGTATCCAGAGCGGTTGTGGTTAGAACCAAGAAAGAAATCAGACGCAAAGACGGTTCATATATAAGATTTGACGAAAATGCCGCGGTATTACTTAATAATCAAAACGAACCGAGAGGAACCCGTATCTTCGGGCCTGTCGCAAGAGAATTACGCGAGAAAAAATTTATGAAAATTGTTTCATTAGCGCCGGAAGTGCTATAAAAACCAGGGTTTGATTATGAAGATTAAAAAGAACGATAACGTAATAGTGATAGCGGGAAACTACAAAGGACAAACCGGAAAGGTTTTGAAAGTTTTCCCTAAAAAGAACAGAGTAATTATCGAAGGCGTTAATATCAGAAAACGTCATACGAAACCTAATCAACAATATCCTAACGGAGCGATTGTTGAAAAAGAAATGCCGATTGACGCGTCGAACGTAATGCTTGTCGATCCGAAAACGAACAAGCCGACCCGTATCGGTAAAAAAATTATTATCGACGACAAAACCGGAAAGAAAAAAAGCGTTAGAGTCGCTAAAGTAAGTAACGAAATGTTGTCATAAATTTTAGGACTTGGATAAAAATGGCAAAGAAGAAAAAAACAGAAGAAGCAAAAAACACGGTTGAAGAAAAAATTACGCCGAGACTTTTTACGAAATATAAAGAAGAAATT
>CAYZMW010000003.1:0-6171 GCA_964479645.1 uncultured Melioribacter sp.
TAGTAGTTTATCTAAAAGATAGTTAACGAAAAAAATATCGTGGATGTCTTTCTTACTTTGTTATGCATTTTTTTCTTGATTTTTAACATAACAAAGAGGTGAAAATATTAGTTGTTATCTTCCCGCTAAATACCGTCAGTCATTGCAAGCGTCCACGCTGTGCGGGAGCGCGCGGCAATTTGTAGGTTCGTCAGCAAAACTTAAATTAATCAGTCATTGCGAGCGACCACGCTGTACAGGGGCGCGCGGCAATCTGTCGGTTTGTCAGCAAAGACTTCTCAGCGCACGGCGTGGCAGATTCCTTCGTCCCGCCGAAGGCGGGAACTCGGAATGACTGTGTTTATTTGGATTGCTTCGTCCTTGCCGACTTCGTCGGCGCGTCCTTGTAATGACGTGAAAAATTCAACATTTTTCAATCCCGCTATGGCGGGGGAACCATTCAATCAATCAATCATTCATTCATAATTCATAATTAAAGGAAATCCGCGTCGTTCTATCAGTCTCTAAAATCTAACTCTTCGCTCCTAATTCTATCGCCTGCATTTTAATCAATTTTAAAAATTTTCTTGACAAATGTAATTTTGTTTATTATCTTTATTGCACAAAAAAACAATAATACAACAAAGCAAGAGAAAAGATGACGGGAAAAGGTAGAGGAAGAGGTTTCGGAGGCGGACGCGGCGCGGGGCGCGGAGCCGGGCGTATGATGGGTCCGATGATGGATCCGCGCAGTAAATTGCTTTTTGCGATGGGAAACGACCAACGCATAAAAATTCTCGAAGAATTGAAAGAAGGCGAGAAAAGTTCCGCCGAACTTGTGGCGGCGCTTATGCTCGACCCTTCTGTTGTTTCGCGTCATTTGTCGTTAATGCGAAGCGTGGGAATTGTAAAGGCGCGTAAAGAAGGCGTCGCAATGTTTTTTTCGATAGACGATAAACGCGTGTTGAAAATTCTCGAACTTGCAACCGAGATTTCACGCGATTGGCTTTCGAGTTTTAACGAATTTCTAAAATAAAAAAAGGAGGATTAAAAATGTACGGTAACGGATTTGGTTTCGGATACGGACGTCGCGGAGGCTTCGGAGGCGGACGCGGCGCAGGACGCGGTGCAGGTTTCGGCGCGGGCTTCGGTTTCGGAAGAGGCGCGGGTTACGGTTTCGGCCGCGGATTTTGGGCTAACGATTTCGCCGGACTTTCGGAACTTGATTGGCTTAAACGCTACAAAGAACATCTTGAACTGCGAATGAAAGATTTCGCCGTTGAGATTAAGAGCGTCGAACAACGCATCGCGGATCTCGAAGGGAGAAATTCATAATTTTACCCGGACCTTGCGGGGAAAAGTATATCGTAAAATTTGCGCTTTTCCCCGCTTTTGTTTTTTCTTGAACTTTCCGTTTAAGTTTCGTATTCTGGTGTAACAAAAAAGGAACTCCGAAATGAGATACGAACTTGAACTTGTTTCCAAACTTTCCGAAAAAAATTCCGACAAACCGCCTTTGCTTTTCGTTCACGGAATGTGGCACGCGGCGTGGTGCTGGGAAGAGTATTTTATGCCGTATTTTTTTGAAAACGGTTACGACGTTTACGCGTTGAGTTTGAGAGGACACGGAAAAAGCGAAGGAAAAGATAAGGTGCGTTGGTTTTCGGTTTCCGATTATGTGGAAGATATTTCTTACGCGGTTGAAAAAATCGGACGCGAACCCGTTTTAATCGGACATTCGATGGGCGGATATCTTACGCAAAAATACCTTGAAACGCACGACGCACCCGGCGCTGTTTTGCTTGCGGGCGTTCCGCCGCACGGCGTTATCGTGCCGTCGCTGAAAGTCTTGAAAGAACGGCCGTTGACGTTTGCCAAAATTCTCTTTACGATGAAACTTGACCCCGTGCTTGAACTCTTCGAAGATTGTCGCAAATACTTGTTTTCCGAAAGTCTCCCCGAAGAAAAAGCGAGAAAATATTGTGAATTAATGCAAGACGAAGCGTTCCGCGCATTTGTGGAAATGCTGATTTTCCCGATAAAGAAGAGCCGAATTAAAACGAAAATGCTTGTTTTCGGCGCGGAATACGACGAAGCCGTTCCGCCTTCCGAAGTGGTGAAAACCGCGCGCGCTTACAATACCGAAGCGATTATTCTTCCCGAAACGGCGCACGATATTATGCTTGAACCGAACTGGGAAAACGCGGCGAAAATAATTTTGGATTGGCTTGGAAAACTGTAAACCTTAATAATTTTGAAATCTTTATTCGGAAAAGTTTATCGATAGATTTCTTCCGAAATCAGCACGCCCTTTTGGTAAAGGGCTTTTCGTTTAGGCGAACCGTCGGGTTTGTAAGAAAAACACGCTCCGTCGAGCAAATTATTTTTGTACGAAAAGAAATCTTTTACTTCGCCGTTCGGATAATACGTTTTCGAAATCCCGTCGAGTTTGCCGTGTGAAAAAGTTTCCACGCTTTTAACGTTTCCGTTCGGATAAAATTCAACGTTCTTCGAATGATATTTCCCGCGCGAATAAAATTTTTCCGCTTTCGTTTCCCCGCTTTCGTACCATTCGGTTTGTTTTCCTTCGAGAGTCCCGAGCGTATAATAGTACTTTCCGATAAGTTTTCCTTTTTCGCTGTAAACGGTTTCGTAGCCGTCTTTCAGTCCGCCGTTGTAATTCGAAATTCTTGCGAGGTATCCGCCGTCGTGGAATTCCACCTGTACGCTGTCCAAAACGTCGTCGCGATAATTTTTAACCGCTTGCAAATAACCGCTGTCGTAATAAAATTTGCTTATTCCGTTTAATTTCCCTTCGCGGAATTTCTTTACGGATTTCAAAGTTCCGTAACCGCTGTATTCGTTAAACGTTTCTTCCACTTTGTCGAGGCGGCCTACAATATCGTAACGCACGCGTTTAACGATTTGTCCGTTCTTGTACGTGTCAATCACCTTGATTTTCCCGTCGGGATAATACAAATACGAAATTCCGTCGAGTTTATCGTTATGATAATGCGCTTCAAGCGCCACTTCGCCGAAGTCGTAATAAACCTTGCTTACGCCTTCGAGTTTGCCGTCAACGAAATTTTTTTCTACTTCGATTTTACCGTTTTCAAAAAACGTTTTGCTTATTCCGTTTAATTTTCCGTCGTGATATTGCCAAATGCCTTGCAATTTGCCGCTTTTGTAGTAAGTTTTCGTAAAGCCTTCCCGCTTGCCGTTAACGTAAAGCGGTTCGGCCCAAAGTTCACCAGTTTCGTAATACCACTTCGAAACGCCTTCGAGTTTGCCGTTGTGATAATTCCATTCCATACTCAACGTGCCGTCCGGGAAATACCAGCGCGATACGCCTTCTTCCTTCCCGTTTTTGAAATGCCATTCTTTCCACAATTGCCCGTCTTCGTAATATTCGCGATACGTTCCGTTCTTTACGCCGTTGACGTATTCACCTTCCGATTTCAATTTTCCGTTCGGATAATACGTGCGCTTGATTTCCGTTTGCGAGTAAACGTTCGACGCGACGAAAAGAAAAACGAGTAACGCTATTTTTATATTACTTGACACGCAACCTTACGTTTCATTGAGGAATTCTTTTTTATTGCAAGCACAAATATAATTTTTCATTCGCTTTCATCATAACCCGAAAATCTACGGGAAGCGAAACGCGGACTTGAATTCGAAATTCTTCGCGCCTTCCGCAAGTTTTTCGTTAATTTTGTAAATAAAAAATTTTACGGTACACCGATGTTTACTTACGAGAAAAAAATACTTTTCGGCGATTGCGACGCGGCGGGCATTTTGTTTTTCGCAAATCTTTTCAAATATATGCACGAGGCTTACGAATTTTTCATTGAAGAGTTCGAAGATTACGCCAAACATTTTAATAACGCTATGCTGGCGTATCCGATAATCAAAACCGAAGCCGAATATTTTGCGCCGCTTTTTCTCGGGAAAACAGCAACGATTAAAGTAACAGTTGCGGAAGTTCGCGAAAGTTCGTTCGAACTGAATTACGAATTTTCAATAGACGGCGAAACGAAAGCGCGCGGAAAAACGGTGCACGTGTGCGTGAATATTTCATCGGGGGAAAAAACGCCGTTGCCCGATAAACTTGCCGAAAATTTGAAACTTCGCATTGCGAAAAATTAGAAAGGAACAATTTTCGCATTTCGGAATAAAAGCGAAAAAACGGGGTGAGAAAATGGACATCACGAAAGAAGAAAAAATTTTTCTGCTGAAACTTGCGCGCAAGGCGATTGAACACGAGTTCGACCCTTCGGTGAAAATTCCCGAGGCGGATTATGAGAAATATCCCGTGCTTTCGTCTCGTGCCGGCGCATTCGTTACGCTGAATGAGAATAACGCGTTGCGCGGTTGTATCGGCTACATAATCGGCTTCGGGCCGCTTTACGAAACGGTAATCGAAGCCGCAAAACAAGCGGCTTTCGGCGACCCGCGTTTTCCCGCGCTGATTAAGCCCGAATTGGACAAAATCGAAATCGAAGTTTCCGTATTGTCCGAACCGTTCCCGATTTCGGGCTACGACGAAATTGAAGTGGGAAAACACGGACTGATACTCGAAGATTTCGGAAGGCGCGCGCTTTTACTTCCGCAAGTTCCCGTTGAGCACGGAATGAACAAAGAAGAGTATTTGACCGCGCTTTGTCAAAAAGCGGGATTGCACGGCAATTGTTGGCGCGAAAAACAACTAAATCTCAAAGCCTTTACGGCGACGGTTTTCGACGAAAAAGAAATGGGGTTGCTATGAAAGTAAGACAACCAGCCGTTGCGGGAATGTTTTATCCCGCCGATAAAGAGGAACTTTTGCTGACGCTCGACGCGCTTTTCGCGCAGGCGGAAAAAACGAAAGAAAAACGCAACTTGAACGTTGCCGGCATAATTGCGCCGCACGCGGGATACGTTTATTCCGGAAAAACCGCGGCGTTCGCTTACAATACGATTGTCGGCAAAAAATACAAAACCGTGGCGGTCGTTTCGCCTTCGCACAGAGAATATTTTCCGGGTGTATCCGTTTACGACGGCGACGCTTACGAAACGCCGCTCGGAATTATAGAAATGGACGATGAACTTCGCCGCAAATTGATTTACAACAGTCGGTACATTTTCGGTGGTGAACAAGGGCATCGCGGCGAACACGCGCTCGAAGTCCATTTGCCCTTTTTGCAATACGCTCTCGAAAACGATTTCAAACTTCTGCCGATTGTAATGGGCGACCAAAAGGAAGGTTACATTAACGAACTTGCCGCAAAACTCGCCGAAATTTACGACGACGAAATTCTCTTCGTGGCAAGCACCGATTTGTCGCACTACTACCCGCGTTCGATCGCCGAAGAACTCGACGCCAACGTCGAACGAAGAATTAACGCTTTCCAGTTCGAAGAATTGCGGCGCGACGTCGAACGCAAATTAAGCGAAGCCTGCGGCGCGGGACCAACTATTGCGGTAATGAAAGCCTTGCACAAAAGCGGTAAGCGGAACGCGGAAGTCCTTTACAGAACCGATTCCGGCGAAGCCTCATTGGATTTTTCGCAAGTCGTCGGCTATCTTTCGGCGATTATTTATTGAGAAAATTGAAACGGAAAGGGTGTTTCCCTTATGATGTAGGCGCTTTGTACAATTCATTTTGTGTAGTGATGATATTTTCAATTTCCGAACCATCTTTTGCTTATTGAAATGCCGCAATAAATATGTCACAAAACAGAAAAGTCTATATTTATGGCATCATTTGTCTCACATTAAGTAAAATATCTTAATATATGCAAGATCAGATAAATACTTGTTTTCTGTTTAGTATATTGAAAATCAGCAAATCTTTGTTTGTTTTTATTAAAAAATCATTTCACCACTTCGCAAAATTGTTATAAATAATGAGATAAATGTAAAAAGCGAAAATAACGAAACAATCCGCCACCCCGATTCTCAAGCCAAAGCAAACACAGTCGTTGCGAGGAAACCCGCCACAGCGAGTTGACGAAGGAATCTGTCGCGCCGAGTGCTGAATAGTCTTTCACTGACAAACCGACAGATTGCCGCCCGCCCCGCACGGCGTGGTCGCTTGCAAAGACGCGAAATTTTTTTGTCCTTGCGAGGAGATTTCCCGCGGAAAGCGGGAAAACGACGAAGCAATCCGTAGTGCCGTGTGCAGAGTAATCTTTTGCTGAAATTATTGTA
>CAYZMW010000004.1:0-35276 GCA_964479645.1 uncultured Melioribacter sp.
TTTAGAATATAAAAAGAGAAAGAACACTGAATTTATCGGATTTAGAAATTTCAAGTCGTTGCGAGGAGTGAAACGACGAAGCAATCTGTAGTGCCGAGCGCCAACATAAATAAACACAGTCTTTCCGAGTCCCGTCTTTGGCGGGACGAAGGAATCTGCCGCACCCTGCGCTGAATAGTCTTTCGCTGACAAACCGACGGATTACTTCACCCCGCCAAAGGCGGTGTTCGCAATAACGGACGGTGTGAGGCGGGGACAGTGACGGACGTGGCGGAAAGGCGCTGAAAAGGCAAATCCACCCTGAAATCGGAGTAAAAACTGCGCAATATTAACCAAATGCACATTTTCGGCACGCGGGAAAAGTCCGTCCGATTTTTTTGACCGATTTTCGCGTTTTTTTTCTTGGTATATTCTTTGCGGACGATAGAAAAAATAAAAGGACGATGAATAAAATCGTATTAAATATCGGATTATTAGCGTTTTTTATTTCGTTGATTATTTTCAGTCAACAAAATATTCCTTTGGAAGATGTTTTTCTTCGCGCTTTTGCTATATTTGTAATTGTCACTTTGATGACGGGAATACTTGTTATAGTTTTCTTTAAGGCGGTTGCAAAAGCGATGTACGAAAAAGCCATGCAAAAACAAGATTCAATGATAATGGGAAACGAAGACAATGGAAAATAAGGAGTTATGGGCGGAATACAAACGGAAACCGTCCCCCGCAATTAAAAAACAAATTATAGCAAGATATTCCAATCTTGTGCATTACGTTATTCATAACAGTAAATTCATTAATCTGAATGTCGTCGAAGAAAAGGATTTTTTTCAGTTCGGAATCGAAGGATTAAGCGAAGCGATAGACAGATTCGACCCTGATTACGGGACGAAATTCGAAACTTACGCCATTCAGCGTATTCGCGGAAAGATTATCGACGAACTGCGCAAATTACAAATCAAACCGCGAAACAATTACGACGAATACGGAAATTTACGCTACACGAACGTTTCTCTCGATATGACGCACGACGGCGAAGACGGGTATTCTTTGCACGACGTTATTTCTTCGTCCGAACCGCGTCCCGAAGAAGTGGTGACGAAAAATGAACAGAAAGACCTTTTGATTGCCGCCATCAAGGAATTGCCCGAACGCGACAGATTGATTATTTCTCTTTATTATTATGAAAATTTAAATTACAAGGAAATCGCGGAGATACTTAATATTACGGTGTCTCGCGTTTCTCAAATTCACACCAAAGTCATGCAATCTCTAAAAAGTAAATTGTTGAAAAAAATAGGCGCATAAGTGGATATTACGGAAAGAAGAAAAAAGACGTTCGAAGTTCTCGACAATGTTCATAATTTGCCCTCGATGCCCGTTGTGCTTGCCGAAGTAAACGGTATGCTATCCGACCACAGCGCAAGCGCATCCGATTTGGCGGCAATAATTTCGCGCGACCAAGGTTTGGTTACCAAAATTCTTTCGGTCGCCAATTCTCCGCTTTACGGAATTCCAAGGAGAGTTTCGACGATTGAATTCGCAATTGTTATTCTCGGATTTAATCATATAAAAAATATCGTTATCGCTCTTTCTATGATGGAAGCGTTTAAGACGGTAAAGGGAACGAAATTCAAACAAAAAGAATATTGGGCGCATTCGGTTATTGCGGGCTTTTTGGCGAAACGTTTGGCGGACGATTTGGGATACGCTTTCAGCGGCGAAGCGTTTACCTCGGGTTTGCTTCACGACCTCGGTTTGCCTTTGATTTTCAAATTGTTTCCCGAAGAGTACGAAAAAATTATCGATGCGGTCATTCTCGGCGAAGGAACTTATCTCGAAACGGAAATAAAAATTCTCGGTGTTAGCCATTGCGAAATAGGTCGTTTCCTCGTCGAAAGATGGAATTTGCCCGAATCGTTGGCGGAGGCTGTGCGGTTTCATCACGACCCTAATCAGGAAACGATTTTCAGAGAACTAACATCGGTGGTTCATCTTGCCGATTATATGTTGAATAAATTAAAATTAGGAAATTATTTTTGGGATGACGATATTAGTCTTGACGAATCCGTTTATGAAACGTTGAAACTCGGTGGACCCGAATATCTCGATGAATTGTTAAAAAAATATGAGCCGTTAATTAAAGAACAATTGGTAAATTTCTTATTCTAAAAATAAAAAATAAAGAGTGGGAACGATGAGCGAACAAACATTAGAACAAAAACAAAAAAAGACCAAACTGGTTCTGTCCAACGTTTACAACCTTCCGGCAATGTCGCAGGTGATGATGGAAGTTTCTAACATGCTTGACAACCCTACGACAAACACCGCAAAGCTCGGTGCAATGATAGGAAAAGATCAGGGGTTGGCAACGAAAATTCTTTCCATCGCCAATTCGCCTTTGTACGGTTTGCCTCGGAAAGTTACAACAATCGATTTTGCGATTCTTATTATCGGTTACCAGGATATTAAAAATATCGTGATTGCTCTTTCGATGATCGAATCGTTTAAAAACAAAACGGACAAGTATCTCGACCAAAAGGAATTTTGGTTGCACTCGATTATTACCGGTAACGCGTCCAAACGGATAGCCGAAGACCTCGGTTTCAGAATCGGCGGCGAAGCGTTCGTTTCCGGATTGTTGCACGATTTGGGAATTCCCGTTATTCACAAATATTTTCATTCCGACTTTCTCGAAATTGTCGATAAGGTAAACGGCGCGGGAATGAAATTCGCCGATGCGGAAGTGGAACAACTCGGTTACGGACACAACACGATAGGGCGTTTTCTCGCGGAAAAATGGAACTTGCCGCAAGCGCATTGCAATACGATTGAAAATCACGAAACGCCGCATTTGGCGAAAGAAAACATCGTGCTCGCTTCGGTTGTTCACCTCGCGGATTATATGACGCAAAAACTCGGCATCGGTAAGTTCTATTGGGACAACAATTTGGAACTCGATGAGTCGATAATCGAAGTTCTGAAATTCGACGACAGAGAAGCGCTCGAAAAATTCGTGGACGGTTACAAAGATTTGTTTGAACAGGAAGCCGAAACGTTACAAATTTAGTTGATGAGAGTTCATAAGCAAAATACAGCCAAGTACCCTACGCTACTTGAAGCGATGGGAAAAACGGAGCGTGCGCCCGAAAATGCGGTCGAAGATTTTTTCGGCTCGTTCGAAAACAATCCTGTGGTATTGGCGCAAAAATATTCCCACATCGTCCAAAATTTAATTTTGTTCGAAAAAGAATGCGAAAACGCGTTTTCCATCGATGGCATTCTCGAACGTTTGAAAAATTCGGTTCGCAGAATCGTTCCTTTCAAAGCCGCCGACATTTTCTTTTTCGGTGAATCGAAAGGTGAGTTGAAACCCATAAGCCGTTTTTACGACGCGGAACTTTTGGAAACGGTAAATCATTATTATAAAGAAGGAATTTTATCGGTTATTTTCGAACGGCGAAATCCCGCTCTCGTTCCCGATTTGGAAAGTTACACCGAAAAAGGTTCCGATTTCAATTATTTGTTTTTTCCCGTTTACGTAGATAGAGCCGAAAAAGGCGTTTTCGCGATTAAATCCACCGTAACGCGTGAGAATTATTCGCAAATCGAAGAAAACGTTGTGATGATAATGTTGAATTCGGCGGTGAATAAAATCGAAAAACTGTTGATGCGTGAGCGTCTGAACAAAGCGTACGAAGAATTGCAAACGTATCAGGGGAAACTTTCCAACGAATTTCGTCTCGCCGCAATAGGCGAATTGACCGAAGGAATACTCGAAGAAATTTCCACGCCGCTACAAGTGATTGTAAGCCTCGTGGATTTGCTCGAAATGGAAGATACCAATTCGGTGGAAATAGCGAAAATCAAAACTCAGGTAAGTAAAATAGACAAGGTCGTAAAACGCCTTGTGAGATTTACAAATCTCAATCATCGTAATATTCCGCTTATGCCGATAAATATCAACGATGCAATCCGCGATTATTACAATCTTGTTGAATCGACTTTGCGCAGCGCTCATATCGAATGCGCGCTCGATTTGCGCGACAATATTCCTTCCATTTTAAGCCATCCCACCTACATTCATCAGATTTTAACCAATCTTTTCGGATTGGTTAGAAAACAACGCAACAAAACGAACGGAATTGTAATTCAAACCCGAAGCAAGGGCGACGATATCATTTTACGGTTCGTCACTTCGGTAAAACTTACCGACAATCTTTCCGAAAAAAACTTAAACTACAGAATAGTTCAAAATTTGGTAAAAAAACACGAAGGCGAAAGCAGTCTCGAAGACACATTGGATTCTGGCTCGGTTATTGTATTGAGATTCCCGTTGATAAGAAAAATCAGGGGATAAATGAAACAGGTCATATTGTCTTTGGTCTTGACGACGCTTTTGTCGGCGGGCTTTTTTGCTCAAAATTCCGTGGAAAAAGCCGATGTGAATATCCGCGCGTTGGTTTTGCAACAGATTGAAAACGCGCAGAAAAATATGCAAAATAGCGCGAAAAACGAAGATTCTGAAAAGGAAGAAGCCGCGCTTCAAACCGAACGACCCGTTCAGGAAACCGTTGCGCCGCGAAACACGAACGACGTAAACGACGAAGAACTTGCCGCGATTGCGACTTTTCTTGAAAATACAAAAAAGAACATTTGGACAAAATTAACCAAACTTCCGCCTTTCAAGCGCCGTTTGCTTCCGTATTTTTTGCTGATTGAGTTGTTTTTGCTTGGCACTATCCTTGCAACATATTTGATAAGCAGAAGAAGCGTGAAAACGAAAAAAAGCGTAAAAACATACAATTTGAAAGAAACGGTGAGAAAAATGCGCGAAGAAAAACTCGGAAGCAAAGCGAATCCCGAAATTTCGAAATTAAGAAGCGAATTGTCGAACGCGAACGACATTCGAATTAACGACGGCGGCGAAGTGATTCGTTTCGCAAAGAGACGCGGGATTTCGAAGGGCGAAGTTCTTCTCGCGCTTAAAGTCAAAATTCTTTCAAGCAAACACGGATGATTAACAACGTTCAAAATATCGTTCGCACGGCGCAAGTCGGCGAAGTGAAACTTCAGGCGGTTAAAACGACGAAAGTTTTGCCCGCCGAAAAATCGTTTGTGAAAATCGAAGTTTTGGAAAACGTCAAGGGGAACTTTAAAATTTTGGTTGACGGCAATTTGTTTCAAAGCAAATTACCGGTAAAGGCGCAGGCGGGCGACGTTCTTTTCGCGCAGGTGCTTTCGCGCAATCCGTTTACGCTCACGCTCGATAATTTTGCGATAGGCAAAGCGGGCGAAAGCGGACTTGCCGCCGTAATTCTTTCCAAACTCGGATTACGCAAAACGAAACTTGCGGACAAATTCATTTCGGCGCTGTTGAAATCGAAAAAACCGCTTTCGCGCGAAAAATTGAAGAAAGCGCTTGAATTTATGGATAAAACCGAAATCGATTTCGACGCCGTGCAGTTCGCTTTTTTGAGCGCGTATTTTTGGGACGACAACGCCGGAAGTTTCTCGCAAAAAACAAGCGTTTACCGTCGCGTTTTCGATTTGAATTTCAATCAACTCGCGGAGGCGATTTATCGCAAAATCGTTTGGCTGAGCGCTCAAAATCTCGAAACGGAATTTTACGAAACGTTAAAGGGAAAATTGATTTTCGAAACCGAAAATTTCGAACGCGGAAATTTATATACCGGCTTGTTCGGAAAAGTTAAATCGGCAATCGAATTTGTCGATTTTCTCGAAGCCTACGAACGCAAATCGCTTTTGAGTTCGTCCTTGAAGCGCGGAATTGACGAATTCAAAGAACTGCTTATAAAATATGTGCTTCAAAAATCGTTGTTGAACAAATACGGCGTTTATGCCGATTTCGCGGTTACGCTCGCGGATGAAGGTTTGCACTTGTGGCGGTTCGAATTCGTAAAGGTGATTTCGTCGAACGGCGATGTCGTTTACCGCTTGGAAACGGCGACGCAAACACGCCGCGGCGAAAAAATTTCCGCCAAGGTTTTTATCACCGATTCGAAAGTTCAAGGGGAAGTGCAAAGCGAAAGAAAAGCCGATTGGAAAAACGCGCTTAATCGTTTGAACGAAAATTTAATCGCTAAACTTGCCGTGCATTCGAATATTCGTCCGTACGGCGAAGAATATTTGTCGATGTGAAATGAAATGCAAACTTGCGGACAAAGCCTTTTATATGGCGACAAAGATGAAAATATTGAGCGAAGAAGATACGACGATGAAGGAAATCGTGAGATTTTACGCGTACGAACAATTGCCAAGCAAGCCGAAAATCGTACTTGCGAATTTTATAACGGAAACGGAAAAAGTAATAAAGGAAAATAAAAATGGATAGAGGTTTATACGAAGTTGCGCGCGGAATGCAAATCCGCATGAAAAATATGGATATGGTTGCGAACAATCTCGCGAACGTAAATACAACGGGCTACAAACGCGAAGTGCCTTTTGCGGATTATCTTTCGCGAATGGAAAACCAACCCGTAAAGCAACTTTCGGATTTGAGCGACGGTTCGCTCGTTAAAACCGACGACCCGCTTAATCTTGCGCTTTCGGGCAACGCGTATTTTATGGTTCAAACCGAAAAAGGAATAGAACTTACGCGCAACGGAAATTTTAAGATTACCGACGACGGCAATCTCGTTACGAACGACGGTTACAAAGTTTTAACTTACGGCGGAAGCGTGAATTTGTTCGAAGCGCGAATGAACCGCGACGATATTCACGATTTGAAAATAGCCGACAACGGCGAAATTTACGTCAACGGCAATGTTATCGACAAATTGATGATTGCTCGCATCGATAACCAACGGTTTTTCGAACGCGATGCGGGCGGGCGTTTTGTTCGCGAAGACCAAAGTTACGTTTTAGCGAACGAAGACGAATATAAAATTCATCAGGGCTATTTGGAAGAGTCGAACGTGAACGCGCTCGCGGAAATGCAACAAATGATTAAAATAAATCGGGATTTCGAATCGGCGCAAAAAGCGATTCGTTCGCTCGATACAATGCTTTCGCAAGCAAAAGAAATCGGAAAAATTTAAGAGGTGAATTATGAATAGAGCGTTAAGAACAGCCGCATCGGGAATGTACGCGCAGCAATTGAACATCGAAGTGATTTCGAACAATATGGCTAACGTGAACACGACTTCGTTCAAGAAAAATCGTGCGGAGTTCGAAGACCTGATGTACCAGGAAATTGCGGCGAACCCGAAAAATCGCACGTTGCCCGGTGTTATCGAAAATCCCGCGGCGGAAATCCAAGTGGGTACGGGCGTTAAACCGGCATCGACGCAGAAAATTTTTGCGCAGGGCGATTTGACTTACACGGGACATAAATTCGATATCGCAATTTACGGCGACGGCTTTTTCCAATTGCGCCGTCCCGACGGAAAATTCGTTTACACGCGCGACGGTTCATTTAAACTTTCCGCCGACGGTACGATTGTCTCGTCGAACGGAAACGTGCTTGAACCGGGATTTACAATTCCCGATACGGCTATCGATATAGAGTTTTCGTCCGACGGGGTTGTAAGCGTTATAGATACCGACGGAAACAAAGTGGAACTCGGCACAATCGAACTTGCCAAATTCGTTAATCCCGGCGGTTTGAAAGCAATCGGCGACAATCAATATCTCGAAACCGAAGAGTCGGGCGTTCCGTTTTTGGGACAACCGAACACGGAAGATTTCGGACAATTGCAACAAGGTTATCTCGAAAGTTCAAACGTCGATATCGTTCAGGAAATGGTAAATATGATTACCGCGCAACGCGCTTACGAAATCAATTCGAAAGCGGTTAAAACGGTTGACGATATGATGCAAATAGCGAACAATTTGAAACGGTAAAATGATTAGTCTTCTGCTTGCCATAGCGTTTCTTCTCGGCGGCGCAAAAAACGGCGTAATCGAAGATTATTTGCGTTCGCAATTAATCGATTACGCGAATTTCAAATATCGCGTGGTTAATTCGCAAAAGTTCGCCGATAAAAATTGGTCTATTGATTACGGCAGAGAATTTACGCTGAAAAATCATTACGGTTACATTCCGATTATTTTGAAAAACGGCAAGTACGAAGAGCGAACTTTTATTACGGTTAATTTGAAATTGTATCGCCGAACGCTTGTTGCGGTTCGAAAAATAAGAAGAGGGGAAAAACTTTTCCCGGCGGATTTCGAAACGCGAATAAGCGACGTTACGAAACTTCGGAGCGAAGCGCTTACCGATTATTCGCAAATTGAAAATTGCAGAGCGAAAATGAACGTTCGCGAAGGCGCGGTAGTTACGCGCGATATGGTGGAAAAAACCGACGATATCGCGCCCGGCGAAAAAATCACGGCGATTTATGCGAACGGAACGGTTGCGGTTTCGTTTCCGGCGGTGGCACGTAGCGGCGGAAAAAAAGGCGAAATAATCAGAGTGCAACGTAAAGACGGAATAATTTTCAAGGCGAAAGTTTTGAATAAAAAACAAGTAACAATTTTAGAGTAAGGAAGATGAAGAAGTTAATTTATATAATGATGATAATTTCGGCGACGGTTTTCGCGCAGGATTTTGCTGAAAACGCTTCCCGCTCGATTTTTTCGGATTATAAAGCGTGTAAAGTCGGAGACGCGATTACGATTATTGTCGTGGAATCGTCGCAAGCCACAAACCAAGCGCAACTTGAATCGGGACGCGACGGCGAAATCGATTTGGGCGCTTCCGCGTCGATGGGCGGCGAACCGATGTTACCCGAAGTAAGAGGTAATATCAGCACGGGCAACGATTTCAAAGGCGGCGGAAAAATTACAAGCGGCGGAAGTTTCAAGACCAAAATAAGCGCGCTCGTCGATTCGGTTTATCCGAACGGATTGTTGAAAATAAAAGGTAGTCGTAAAATAGTGGTGAACGGCGAAGAACAAAATATCGAAATCAGCGGACTTGTTCGCCCGATTGATATTAATACGGACAACACGGTTTATTCTTACAATATTTCCGAAGCGGAAATCGTTTTGGAAGGAAGCGGAATGATAGACCGCAACACAACGCCTGGTTGGTTAACAAGATTGTTCCATTGGTTGTTTTAACGGGTGAGAAAATGAAAAGAACGAAAATTTTAATAATAGTGTTAGTTGTTTTTACAAGCCTTCTTCAGGCGCAGCGCTTGAAAGATATCGCCTTTTTCAGGGGCGTTAATCAAGAGCAGTTAATCGGTTACGGTTTGGTCGTGGGACTTTCGGGCACGGGCGACACTTATCGTTCGACGATGACGCATCAATCGATTATCAGTATGTTGAAACGTTTCGGCGTCAAGGTGCCCGAACTTAATTTCAGAACGCGAAACGTGGCGGCGGTGATGGTTACGGCGACAGTTCCGAACGCGTCCAAACAGGGCGCGCAGTTCGACGTTGTGGTTTCGTCGATGGGCGACGCTCAAAGTTTAATGGGCGGAACGCTTTTGCTTACGCCGCTTTCCGATAAAACGGGGAAAGTTTACGCTACTGCGCAAGGTCCGCTCTCTATCGGAGGTTTCGACGTGCGCACGGCTTCGGGCGGAAGAGTTTCGCGCAATCACGCTTTGACGGCGCGAATTCCGAACGGAGGAATAATCGAAACGGATATTCCCGGAGAAATAAAAGACAGCACCCAAGTGAAAATAATTTTGAAAGAGCCCGACTTTACAACGGCTAATAACGTGGCTCTTGCCATTAACTCTATTTTTCAAAACGCGGCGAAGGCGAAAGATGCGTCGGAAATTGTCGTGAACGTTCCGCAAAACGAACAAAGCGACATTACGAATTTTCTTGCCACGATAGAAGCGGTGCAAGTTCAAAGGGACGTGGAAGCGCGCGTTGTGCTTAACGAAAGAACGGGCACCGTCGTTTCGGGAAGCAACGTGCAAATTTCGCCTTGCACCATTTCGCACGGAAGTTTGAATATCACCATTCGCTCGTATCCGGTGATTTCGCAACCTTCCTCTTTTTCGCAAGGAGAAACGGTTGTGTTCAATAATCTTGTCCCCACCGTAGAGCAGGAAGAAAACAACACGGTTGCGATTACCGGCGCTACGAACGTGCAACAGGTCGCGGCGGCGCTGAACTCGCTTAAAGTTGCTCCGCGCGATATTATTGCGATTTTCCAAGCGATGAAAGAAGCGGGAGCGTTGAACGCGGAATTGATTATCATGTAAAAAATGGAAATGCTCGAACTGAAAATATCGAACCCGAATAAACAGATTTCCAAACCGGCGGAAATTAAAACGCGGAAATTTACGTCGGAAGAAAAGGAACGTCTCGCAAAAGCCGCAATCGATTTCGAAAGTTTGCTTACGCAAATGATGTTGAAAAGCATGACGCAAACGACCGAAGGCGGCTTGCTCGGAAAGGGCGAAGGACTCGGAAGCGACGTTTTCTCGTCTATATTCGAAGGCGAACTTGCGGAATACATGAGTAAAAATCAAAGCATGGGCGTGGCTTCCATGCTTTACGAAAAGATGACCGGCGAAAAATTGGATTTAAACCGATTGAAAGCGGAAGAACTCAAAAGTAAAATATACGCGCCGGAAAATTACGGCGGGAATGAAATCGATAAAATCGTTCCGCACGGCTCGGCGCTCGCAAGGTTGAAAAAATACGAACCGCTCGTGCAAAACATAGCGAAAAAATACGGCGTAAGCGATGCGTTGGTCAAATCGATAATTGTAGCGGAATCTTCCGCGCGGCACGATGCCGTTTCAACCGCCAACGCCAAAGGCTTGATGCAATTGATGGACGGAACTGCAAGAGAACTCGGCGTTAATAATCCGTTCGACCCGGTTCAAAACATTGAAGGCGGAACAAAATATATTGCGAAACTGCTTGAGGATTTCGGCGGGGAAATCGATACGGCATTGGCGGCATATAACGCGGGACCCGAAAACGTAAAAAAATACGGAGGAGTTCCGCCGTTCGAAGAAACGCAGAACTACGTAAAGCGCGTAAAAGCATATTTGAAATATTTCAAAGGTGAATAAAATGAAAGAAGAAGTTAAACAATTGATTCCGTTGTTGGAAAAAGAGCGCGATAATTTGAAAGCCTTTTGCGAAGTGGCTTTGCAAAAACAAAAAGCGTTGCTCGAAAATAATCACGAAGAATTCGACGCAAAAGTGAAAGAGGAAGAGTATTACCTTTCGGTGATTTACAGAAGCGAAAAGGAAAAAAATAATTTGCTTAAAAAAATTTTCGGACGCGAATTGACCGAAACCGAAAGAAAATTGAAAAATCTTTTGCCCGTGCTCGAAAGGATAGCCGACAAGGAAGACGCGGAGAAAATCCGAACCGTAAAAAACGAAATTAAAAATTTTGCGCGCGAATTGGAGCGAATAAATAACCAGAATATTTTTCTGATTAAAAACGCCCGTCAATTTTTAATTGATACAATCAACACTTTAATGAACGAAAAAAGATCATCATTAGTGGATAGGAAGGTGTAAGATGCCCTTATCAAGAATTTTCGAAATATCACGTCACAGTTTGGCGGCATATCAAAAAGCGTTAAGCGTAACGTCGGATAATATTTCCAACTCGTCAAATCCGAATTTTTCAAGAAGACGCGTTCATATGGTGTCGTCCAAACCTGAAATAATTAAGGGAAAAGAATTGGGAACAGGCGTAACGATTTCGGATGTGAGAAGAGTTCGCGATACCGTGCTTGACAATCAAATACGGAAATTTACACAGATGCAAAATAGTAACGACTACAAAGCGTCGTTACTCGGAAGTATAGAATCGTTGATGAGCGAGCCGTCCGACGACGGGCTTTCGAATTTAATTAAAAAATTCTATAATTCGTGGGACGAGCTCGCCATCGACCCTTCTTCGTCGGCGGCACGAACGAACGTCGTAAATTCGGCGCAACGTCTTTCAAATAAACTTTCAACCGTTTATAACGGTATCGGGAGATTGAAAAAAGATTTGCGCGACGACGCCACAACATCGGTTGATGAAATTAATTCTCTTTTAAAAAACTTAACGGAAGTAAACCGACAAATTTACGATGCTCACATCAAAGGGGAGCAACCGAACACGTGGCTTGACAAACGCGACGAAATTCTTGAACAACTTAGCGAATACGTCGATACGAACGTGCATATCGGCGAAGACGACACTGCAACGGTTTCAATCGGCGGTGTGTTTGTCGCCAATAAAACGACATACAACGAATTGAGCGTGAAAGTTGTATCGGATAACGGAGAACAACAATTGGAGGTGTATGCGGGCGACGAAAATACAAAGCTTCATTTACAGGGCGGAAAATTGTACGGAATAGTTAACGGCTATAACGAGTTGATTAACGATTATCTGAAACGTCTTGATAAAATAGGCGAAACGATAATGACGAGTGTTAACTCGGTTCATTCTAACAATTACAATTTGGAAGACCCGCCGCAAACGGGTGTAAACTTTTTTTCGAATTACAGCGCCGGACAGCTTACGATAAATCCCGAAATCGAAAACGACCCGAACAAAATCGCAATTTCTTCGGACGGAACGCCTGAAAATAACGACGGCGCGCTTGCGATAGCCGAACTTGCGAGCGAAGATTTGATAGAAGGAGAAACCATCGGAAATTATTATTCGCTTATGGTCAGCGATATAGCCACGGGAAGAAAGAACAGCGAAAACGAAGCGGCTAATTATGAAATGGTTGTGCAACAATTTCAAGCGCAACGTTCCGAAGAATCCGCCGTTAATGTTGACGAAGAAATGGTTAACGTTTTGAATTTTCAACGTTCATACGATGCCGCCGCGAGATTGATAAAAGTAGCGGACGAAATGTTGCAAACATTAATAAACATGGTGTAAAAAATGAGAGTTACAAGCAGGTCTTTACAAGATGCTTTTCTGAATAATTTAAGCGATGTTAAAAAGCGATTGCAGGAAAAGCAAACCGAAATCGCTATCGGAAAAAAGATAACCAAACCTTCCGATAATCCTTTCGGAACGGCGCGGCTAATGCGACTTAATTCGCAAATAGAAGATATCGACACGTATTTGACGAATATCGACAACGGTATGTCCAACGTGGAAATGACAACGTCCGTTATGGAACAAATTCAACAACAAGTTGCGGATTTGGTCGCTGACTTGAGTAATTCGCTCGATGCGACCGAAAACAAAGAAGATTATGCGAAAAAAGTCGATTTGGCATTGGAGAATTTGCTTTCGCTTGCAAATTACAAGTTTAACGATAAATATATTTTCGGCGGAACAAATCAAAGCGAAGCTCCCTACGGTTGGAACGCGGCGGGAACGGGCATAGAGGAAAAAACAACGGCTCTCGACGGTTACCAAAAAATCAGAATTTCGAATACGGTTACACAAAAAATTAACGAACCTGGGCGCGACCTTTTCGGGACGGTAACGCCGGGTGGAAACGACGTTTTCAATTTATTGATTTCAATTAAAGATAAACTTGATGCAGGGGAAAACGTGGACGCAAGCGATATCAAGGCTCTCGACGATATCAATACGCATATGATTTCCGAAGTAACGAAAATGGGAAACTATTACAAACGCATGGAAGATTCCCAAACGTTGCTTGAAAATTTACGCCTTAACGTGGAATCCTTAATGTCGAAAGAACAGGAAGTCGATATGGCGCGTGCAATAATGGACATGGAGAATTATCAGGCGAGTTTGGACAGAACGTTGAAAATATCGGCGCAAATTTTGCCCAAATCGCTCCTTGATTATCTGTAATTTATTGTAAACAAACGAATCCAATTACCGATTATAAGCAAGTAAGAGAATTAGTAGTTTTAAACAAAAATAAATAATGGTATATTTATGAAAATAAAAACCGACCAATTCGGAGAAGTTGAATTTGACGAGGATATCGTTCTTGAATTTAAGGACGGCATCATCGGATTTGAAAATCTGAAAAAGTTCATTTTGATTTCGGAAGACGACGGATTATTTTATTGGTTGACTTCGATAGAACAACCGGAAATCGTTTTCCCGCTTTTTCCTGCAACGCTTATGGACGCAAAATATCCGGTTGAAGAAGGCTACGAAGTTTTCGGTATTGTGAAACTGTCGAAAGATGTATCCGAAATCACCATCAATTTGAAAGCGCCTATTTATATTAGTCATCAAAAACGCGAAGGCTTTCAAAAGATAATTGATAATGATAAATTTGAAATTGACAGAAAACTTTTTATAGAAAGTAAGAGCGAATAATATGCTTGTTTTATCCAGGAAGTTAAATCAAAAAATACGTATCGGAAACGACGTCGTAATTACAATCGTTAACATTTCGGAAGGGAGCGTTAAAATCGGTATCGAAGCGCCGGCGTCGGTAAAAATTTTAAGAGACGAACTTTATGAAAGCGTCAAACAACAGATGAGCGAAGCACAAAAAAGCACCGCTTCGGTGGACATGGAAGTTATAAAACAAATTAAAGACAAATTCAAAAAGTGATTCATGACAAAACGTTCCGTAAAGGTTCTTATTGTTGACGATTCGGATGTGATAAAAAAATCGTTGAAAGATTTTTTTCGCGGTTACGATTTTCACGTTTTTACTTGTTCCGACGGTTTGGAAGGAATTCGACTTGCCGCGGAGAAAAAACCCGATTTGATTTTTCTCGATTTAATGATGCCCAATGTTGACGGGATTAAAATGCTTGAAGTAAAAAACGTAATAAGTGAAATCAAACATATTCCCGTTATCGTAATAAGCGGAAACACCGTAAAAAGCAACGTTATTGCGGCGATGGAAGCGGGTGCGACAAAGGTTATTTCGAAACCGATAGACGAAAGAATCTTGAAAGAAGCGGTGAATGAGATTTTGGAAGGCGACTATTTTCAAGCGCCTTCGGTGCATGTTATCCCGACCGAAAAAAGTCGTGAAATCAAAAACGATTTGTTGAAAATTTTTTTGGAAAAATATCCCGAAATCAAACATAAAATTGCCGACTCGTTAAGAAGACGAGATCCGCAGGACCTGAAAAATTATGTCCATCAAATTAAAGGAACAGGTGCGACGATAGGTTACCCCGAACTTACTGATTTGGCGCAAGAAGTAATGAATTTGGGTTTCGTTACTCCGAGCGACTGGGTCTTTGCGGAAATCAGAACAAGTCAAATTTTCAGGAAAGTGGAAGAAATAAAAAAACAACTAAGAGAACGGATATAAATCATGTTTATTATAATTGGTTCGGTTGTCGTTTTGGGTAGTCTTGTAACCGGATTTTCGATGGCGGGCGGAAATTTGGCGGCGTTAATCCAAATTTCCGAATTCATTACAATCGGCGGGGCGGCTCTTGGCGCGCTGATTATTATGGCGCCGTTGCCTACGCTTAAAAAAATCATAGGGTCGGTAACGAAAGCTCTGGGACACAAGCACTTGGAGAAAGATGATTACATGAAGCTGTTGAAAGCGTTTTACGATATTTTTCTTGTTGCGCAACGCGACGGGTTGCTTGCCATTGAAAAACACATCGAAGACCCGAAGGCAAGCGAAATACTTTCGCAAAGCGATAAGCTCGTAAATAACGAAGTTGCGGTGGCGTTTTTCGCCGACACTCTTAAAGTGATGCTTTCGGGCGGAGTCCCGCCACACGAAATTGAAGCGTTGATGGATACGGAAATAGAAACTTTCGAAACCGAGACGAAACCTTTGGGAGGTTTGTTGAACAAACTCGGCGATTCGTTTCCCGGACTCGGTATCGTAGCCGCGGTGCTCGGTATTATCGTTACCATGAGTAGTATTAACGAAGGCGCGGAGGCTGTGGGTCACCACGTTGCCGCCGCACTTGTGGGAACTTTTCTCGGCGTGCTTTTGGCTTACGGTTTTGTTGGTCCTCTCGCTACCAATATCGAGCATATGTACGAAGACGAAGCTCGTTTTTTGGAAACAATCAAAACGGCTATTGTGGCATACGCAAAAGGTAACCCTCCTATTGTCGCCGTCGAAATTGCACGGAGGACGCTCTTTTCCGATGTTCGGCCCACCTTTACCGAACTTGAAAATTATTTGAGAGGTAAATAATAATCGAATAAATGGCTGAACAAAACGGACATAATGAAGAGCCGATAGTAGTCAAGAAAGGCAAGAAGTGCGACCACGGACATCACGGCGGAGCATGGAAAGTCGCTTACGCCGATTTTGTAACGGCGCTTATGGCGCTTTTCATTGTTTTATGGGTGCTTGCTCAAAGCGAGGAAGTTAAAACGGCGGTCGCTCATTATTTCCAAAATCCAACCATAATCGGAATAAGCGGAAGCAAAAGTTTTATGAAAGGGCAAGGTCCCGGCACGGGTAAAATCGACGTTGAAGAAGAATTGAAATCGGAACTGAACAAAAAAGATGAAGAGCAAAAGCTTCTTAAAAGAAAAGGTATAGAAATACTTGGGGCGTTGCAAGCTAATCCCGAATTGGCGGGAATTTTAAATCAAATAGAAATTAAAGTAACCGACGACGGTTTACGCATAGAGTTGCTCGATAATAAATCTTCCTTTTTCGAATCTGGAAGCGCCAAATTAAAACCGAAAGCGAAAAAAATCCTTTACTTGATCGGGCAACAATTAAGCGAATTGAATAATAAAATCGTGGTGGAAGGACATACCGACGCCCGTCCTTATCCGCCTAATCCGAGAGGCTATAATAACTTCGATTTAAGCGCCGACAGAGCTAACAGCGCGCGCCGCATTTTGGAAAAGGCGGGAATTAGCGACAAGCAAATCGACGAAGTCAGAGGCTACGCGGATCATCGTTTGAGAGACCCCGAACATCCTTACGATAAAATCAACAGAAGAATTAGCATCTTGGTAAAATATGAACAACTGACGGATTTCTGATATGGCGGATAAAATTTTAGTAATAGAAGACGACCCGATAACAAAACGATTTTACGATTTCGTTTTTAAATACTGCGAATTGGAATTAATCCAAAGCGAAAATCCCGATGAGATTTTCAGAATACTCGAAAATGAAAACGTTCGAATTGTTATACTTGACATTAATTTGCGAAATACAATAATGAACGGAAAAGTGATAAGCGGAACCGAGCTCTCGCGTCTTATTAAGGAAAATGAAAAATTCGGAAACCCGAAAATTCTTTTGGTTTCGGCGTATAAAATTTCGGAAAACGACGATGAATTTATAAATAGCAAAGCGGACGGTTTTATTCTTAAACCGATACCTGATTTTAATGAATTTTTAGGCATAATCAGAAAGTTGTTGTAAAATGTCGAATGATATAAAAGATAAAATTTTGTTGGTCGAAGACGAGGAAGATACGAAAATGGTTTTAACTCGTCTTTTGCGAAAGAGCGGGTATGAGGTGGAAACCGCAAAAAACGGTTACGAGGCGCTTGAAGTTTTAAAAAGATTTAAACCGCACATAATTCTTGCCGACTGGACAATGCCCGAGATGGACGGCGTGGAACTTCTTAATATTTTAAGAAATAAAGAGGAATACAAGTCCATTTATTACATTATTTTAACTGCGCGAGCGACATTAAGAGATAAAATAGAGGGACTTGATACAGGTGCCGATGATTTTCTCGTTAAACCGACGGATAACCAAGAATTGTTGGCAAGAATAAGGGCGGGAATAAGAATAACAAAACTTCAGCAAGAACTTAAAGAAGCGGAGCACAACAAAGCCCTGGTGGAAATGGCGTTTACAACGGGGCATCAAATTAATAACCCGTTGGCAAGTTTAACTTTGAGTTTGGAAAACCTAAAAAGCGAACTTACGCCCGAAGAAATTGAAAAAATTCGCGACGAAATTGCCATTATGGAAGAGTCGGTTAAAAGAATAAAAAAAGCCGTCGATTCTCTCATTCATCTGAAAGACCCTGAATTGACAAATTACACCGACGGGACCCACATGTTAAAATTATAATTGGATTAAAATCCGATTTTAAAACATCTTGTATCTTGTTTTAGTTTCAGTTAATTTGGACTATCTGTCTTTAAACAAAAGGTGCAAGATGTTTAAGGAAAAACCTTACTTTATAATAGATGAAAAACCCGGAAAAATTGCTTATTGTGCTTGCGGTATGTCTTCCGATATGCCGTTTTGCGACGGAACTCACGAAGGGACTTCCTTTGAGCCGTTTATTGTCGATGTCCCTAAAAGAAGACGTGTGGCGGTTTGCGGTTGCGGAAAATCCGATAAAATGCCGTACTGCGACGGAAAGCACGTATTTGAAAGTTAATCTTTTCGTTCTAATTCCGATTTAAGATTTTTCAGACCTTCTTCGAAGGTTGCGCCAAGCATTTTATCCGACCAAAGTCCGAGAATTCTGCCCATCGGGTAATCCAAGTTCCCGACGTGTTTCCATGTTACCGCGGTTGAATCGCCGTTGGTTTTAAAATACCAATATTCTTTTACAATAGAAGCTTTAGGCTCTTTGAATTTCATATCCGCGGCAATAGAATCGGTCGGAGCGACGTCCGTAAAAATCAATTCGCCTTTGCCGATTAGATTTCCGTTCCATTTCCAATACGAACCGACATATTCGGGAGTTGCATGAACATCGCTTTGCTTCAAACTATCGACTAAAAACCAAGGATACCATTTTTCCCAAGTTTTGATATTCGCCACAAAAGAAAAAACGGAATCTTTCGGCGCGTGAATATTAATTGTGCGTTCTACGGTGTATGTATCGCTTAAAACTCCCGCAACGCCGAAGAGCAGAAGTAGAAAAAATGTAAACGTAATAAAAAACCATTTGAAAAAATTTTTCATAATCAATTCCCTTTCTTTCTTACGGATTTTGCATGTTTCAGAATTGTGGCTTCTTCAATGGTAATTAAACCTCCGCAATCGGCTTCTTCGAAAATCTTTTCTAAGAACGGAAGAAATTCTTCTATTTTTTCAATGGAGTCCACAATTTCCACGACAACAGGTAAATCGTCCGATATCGCAAGAATTTTGGACGTGTGAATTTTGCTATTGCGTCCGAAACCCATGAAGCCTTTGAACGCCGTTGCTCCGCTTAAATTCATTTTTCTCGCATCGCGAATAATTTTTTCATAAACGGGCAACCCGCCTATTTTATCCGAGTCGCCGAGAAAAATTCTAAGCAATTTCGCTTTTGTTAAATTTCCCATTTTTACCTCGTTAACATGTATGCTAATGCGACGGCAAGAATCGTGGTAAACAAATTTAAGAAAATATTGATTGTCGCGATAAAAAATTCGGCGTCTTGCAATAGCGCGAAAGTTTCGAACGAGAAAGTCGAAAAAGTTGTAAATCCGCCGCAGAAACCGACGGCGAGTATCATTCGCCAATTCGCCGAGAGCAATCCTTTGTCGTCAAGTCCGAAAATCAGCAATCCCAAAATCAAGCTCCCGAGAAAATTCACGGTCAGCGTACCGATAGGAAACGCGGAAGGGAACAATCGCTGCATTGAGTTCGCAACGAAATAGCGAAGCGCTCCGCCTATGCCCGCACCGAGTCCGACTAAAAGTATATTTATCATATTGCGAGAGTAATAAAATTAAAAATTCAAATTTATGTAAAAGCGCTTTAAATAAATAATTTTATCGGTTGTATGGATTCATTTTCGTTAAAATAAATGTTGAGACGCGCTAAAGCGCGTCTTTTGTACAATAGAACACAGATAACACTGATTTTATTGGATGTTCACGGATTAAAATTTTCGCGTCCTTGCGACCCCGCCAACGGCGGGGGAAGTAATCTGTCGGATTGTCAGCAAAAGACTTTTCCGCGCACGGCACGGCAGATTCCTTCATCCCGCCTGAGGCGGGACTCGGAAAGACCGTGTTTGTTTTAGTTAGCGCTCGGCACTACAGATTGCTTCGTCGTTTTTGCTTGCGCGAAAATCTCCTCGCAAGGACGAAAGATTTTAATTCCGTGAAAATCCATGTTATCCGTGTTTCGTTGAAATATCAGTCAGAATCATAATCAATCGGTTCAATCGGCGTTCTAACTTTTTATGCCGTTAATCGCCCGTAATTTTTTCCCGTAAGAATTAACTTATGTAAAAAAATTCCGATAATAAAGTATTGCAAGGATGCAAAAACAAAACAAGGAAGTAAAAAATGCAAGTCAACGGAGTGACTAAATTTTTCGTTAACGCCTTTGTTCCGAAAGCGACAAGACAAAGTTCGGGTAAAACCCAAGCGCAAGGCGATAAAATTGAAATTAGCAATACCGCGCGTGTTTACGACAAAATTGATAATTTCCTAAATATGAACGCTCCCAACCGCCTCGTTCTTTCCGATTTGTCCGATGCCGAAAAAGAAGAGTTTTACAAAATGCTTAATGCGCTTATTCAAAAAGGTATTGTAGGCTACGAATATTTGGACGTAAACGGCAAAAAAGAAAAACATTACATCGTTAATGAAATTGGGGATGAAAGGATTTACGGCGCAAGACCATGGGAAGACAGAAATTATTTCAAGCCTAAACCAAGGCGTTAACAAGCCTTCCCGGTTCACGGCGCATTTCAATTTCGAACGTTTCAAGCAATTTTTCCGAAGGCGATTTTTCCTCTTCTTGAGTTTCGGGAATATTTCCTGAAATTACGTATCCGTACTTTTCCACCGAATCGAAATATTCGTCAAAGTTCACCACAACATTTTCTTTCCTTTTTTCGGTTTTTCGAATGTCCGAGGTTTCTCGTTCCGAATTCACTTTTTCGAAGACGGACTTTGAAGCGTTGGTCTTCTTTTGAATAGGCGTACCGTGCTGATAAGCGACTTGACGAGCCTTTGCGTAAAATTCTTTCGCTTCTCGGGAAATCGTAATTAACACACCGCCGCCCTTTTTCGAAATTCGTTCCGAAATCTTTCCGTTCTCTTTTCCGTAAAGCGTTCTGCCGTATTTCCCCGACGAATACGTTTTGAGAATTTGATTTCTGAGCGGTATGTTATATTGACTAACGTTCATATTATTAATTTAACATAAAACGCTTTTTTAACCAAGAAAAATTTATCGCCGCTTAGCTTTGTTTATTTTAAATCACAATTTTTTGCTTTCCCGAACTCCTATTCAACCGCACATGTCACAATCACAAATCCGCTGATTGGAAATTCATTAATCAAAATTATTAAGGCGTCGTGATTTTCTTTTTTCGTAATTTTAATTATTTAAAAATTAAATTTTGGGAAAAAGAAAATGAAACCGCTCGGGACACAACACATCGCGGAGTTTATTAACTGCCGCACCGATATTTTGAACGACGCAAAGGCAATGGAAGAAGTGGTAAGAAAAGGTATCGAACACTCCGAACTTTCCACCGAAAAAATTATCAGTCATCAATTCGAACCCGTGGGAGTGACGGTTCTTGCCATCATAAGCGAATCACATATCGGATTACATACGTATCCGGAATCGAAACATATTTCGCTTGACGTGTTCACTTGTTCCGACCCCAAAAAACAAATCAAATTCATAAATTATTTAAAAAAAGCGCTAAAGCCCAAAACCGTGCGACTTGCGGAAATTTTGCGCGGGAATCCGATTGAATTTCACGAAGCGGGTTGGATTACTTCGGTTTCAAGTTACGGCTTCGAAGTTCGATATCACATTGCCAAGAAAGTTTATTCGAAAAAATCGAAATACCAGCGCATCGAAATAATCGACAACGAAATTTTCGGACGAATGCTTTTCCTTGACAAGGATTTGCAAATTGCGGATTACGATGCGGAAACTTACAACAAGGCGCTTATCGACCCGATTAGAAAAGCGAAAAGAAAAATCGGCGAAGCGGTTATTCTTGGCGGCGGCGACGGCGGAATTTTGCACGAACTGTTAAAACTTAATCCCCAAAAAGTTACGCTCGTCGATATCGACAACGACGTAATCAAAGCGTCGATAAAATATTTGAACAAAATAGCGTATAACGCCTTCGACGATCCGCGCGTGGATGTTTTTCCCGAAGACGCTATAAAATACATTGCCCGTGACGAAAAGAAATTCGATGCGGTAATTTACGATTTGACAATGCACCCCGAAGCGTTTACCAAATTGCCGCGCGAAGAATTTCTTGCGTTACTTTTCGACGATATCAAAAAACGCTTGAATCGTCGCGGAATTTTAACTCTGCAAGTCGGTTCCGCCTACGATGACGACACGCTACAACTTGCGAAAAAACTTCTCGAAGAAAGATTTACGGATGTTAAATATTACACGGTTTACATTCCGTCGTTCTGCGAAAATTGGATTTTCGCTTCGGCGCGCGTTAAATAAAGGCTCAAAAGATTAAAGGACGCGAACGCCGTATTGCGGAACAAGTTGGAGCAATTTCCGCTTCATCGTTCCGTCCTCACTTGAGGCAAATTTTTCAATATTACAAAAAGCGGAAAAATAAAAATTCATTTAATTCGCTTTTCCCGTTTTTTCGTTCGTTACCTTCGGCGAAAACAAAATACCGCGTCCGAATGAAAGTCTTTTTTCTCTCCGTTTTAATACTCTCCGTTTTCCGCATAGGAGCGAAACTATTTATTTTGTATATTATTATTTTTGTAATTCGAAAGTATGAAACTACCTAAACTCAAATACGGTACGAAATTAAATTTTTCCGATAAATTTTTTAATTTTTTCGCCACGCTAAGCGGCATCGGAATTTTTGTAATAGAGTTTTTCAAGCAAGTTTTTCGTCCACCATACGAAATCGAAGAAACCAAACGACACATGCTCGATTTCGGCATTAAGAGTTTGCCGATTGTTGGCACAATGGGAATTATTATCGGGTTTGTTCTTTCGCTCGAAGGTTACGCCGTGTTGCAACCTTTCGGCGGAACGGAATTCTTGCCCGGCTCCGTCGGACTTTCGATTGTGCGCGAATTCGCGCCGATTTTAACGGCGCTACTTTTTGCGGGTCGCGTTGCCGCGGGCATCGGTGCGGAACTCGGTTCGATGCGCGTTACAGAACAAATCGACGCAATGGACGTTTCGGGAGTTGAGCCTTTTCGTTATCTTGTAATTACTCGCGTAATCGCCGCCACGATGATACTTCCTTTGCTTACGGTTTACGTAATCGTGATAAGTATTTTCGGTGGATACGTTGCGGTTTATCTCGAAGATGGTATGTCTTTTACATATTTTGTCAATACAATGTTGCCGTATGTGCATATTACCGATTTAATTGCCGGATTGAGTAAAACGTTTCTTTTCGGCTTTGCAGTCGGCATTGTTGGCTCGTACAAAGGTTACGCCACCGAAGGCGGCACGGTCGGCGTGGGAAAATCTACAACCTCTTCGGTTGTGATTTCTTCTTTATTGATTTTATTTATCGATATGATTATGGTGAAAATTTCGTTGTTGTAAGATGAAAGATGTCGTACTGAAAATAAAGAATTTATCGAAAAGTTTCGACGGGAGAAAAATTCTCGACGCCGTTTCGCTCGATGTTTACGACGGAGAAAATTTTGTGGTTTTCGGACGAAGCGGAACGGGGAAAAGTGTTTTGCTTAAATCGGTTGTGCGATTGTTAGAACCCGACGACGGCGAAATTTTTATCAACGGCGAAAATGTTTTAACCGCCGACAAAAAAAAACTTACTGAAATTCGGCGCAATATCGGTTTCCTTTTTCAAAGCTCCGCGCTTTACGACTCGATGTCCGTACGCGAAAACTTATCTTTCCCGCTTCGCAAAATTTTCGGAATTACGGATGAGAAAATTCTCGAACAAAAAGTGAGAAACACTTTGCGGCACGTCGGGCTCGAAAGCGCAATCGACAAAATGCCGTCGGAACTTTCGGGCGGAATGCAAAAACGCGTCGGTCTGGCGCGCTCGATAATTACCGAACCGAAATTGATGCTTTACGACGAACCGACAACAGGGCTTGACCCGATTACTTCGAAAGAAATTAGTAAATTGATTTTGGATTTACAAAAAAAATTAAAAATGACTTCGGTGGTTGTAACTCACGATTTGATTTGTGCGGAAATAATCTCCGACAGAGTGATTTTCTTGAAGGACGCTAAAATTTACGCCGAAGGGACTTTGGAAGAATTGAAAACAAAAGACGACGATTTTTTGCGAAATTTTTTCAGCAATAAAATTTTATCGGAACAAGGAGAATAAAATGTCCAATCGTTTGGAAGGCGCAAGACTCGGTTTATTCCTTTTTTTGGGGACAGTTTTATTGGTCGTAATGCTTTTTGTGCTCGGCGGAAGAAAAACGCTGTTCAGCTCTTCAATTCACATTAAAAGTTATTTCGCCGATATAAACGGGCTTTTGACGGGCGCGCCGGTCTTTTTAAGCGGTTACAAAATCGGCGACGTAAGCGAAATAAAATTGTTGCCCGATTCGCTCGGAACGGTTGAAGTGACTATGGAAATTTCCGAAGACAATATTAAGTTCATTCATCTCGACAGCAAGGCAAGAATTGAGACAAAAGGGTTTATCGGAGAAAAATACGTCGCCATTTCGCCAGGCACTGAAAATTATCCACCCGTAACCGACGGAGGATTAATACAATCGGAGGAACTTTTCAGCGTCAACAAAGTAATTCGTTCCGCTATGCAAATAATCGATTACACGAAAGAAATGACGAAAAACTTGAATGAAGTGCTTGAAAAAATAAATCGCGGGGAAGGAACTCTCGGACAATTAATCAACGATAACGAATTATATGCTTCCACCGTAAATATTGTTCATACCGCCGATACAAGTTTGGCAACAATGACGAACGATTTGGACGAAATCTCGAAACTGATTGCAAGTCTCGGTTTAAATCTCGCAAGTATTTTAGCCAATCTCGATACGGCGACAACAAACATAAATGAACTTATTGTGGACATTCAGGAAGGCAAAGGCGCGCTGGGAATGTTTGTCGGTGACGAAACCGTGCGCGATTCGTTGCAATTGATGATTAATCGCCTTGCGAGAACTTCCGCGCAAGTTGAACTCGGCGCCGAACGTTTCGCCGAAGATATGGAAGCGTTAAAACACAATTGGCTTTTCAAAAAATATTTCGAAGAAAAAGGATACTGGGATTTGAGCGAACAGGAAAAAAGAATTCAAATAAAACTCGATTCGTTACGCAAGGAACGTAAAGCTCTGGAAAATTTGCAAAAAGAATTGAATTTGAAATAAGAGAGTCGGGTTCGGTTAATTGAAACTTTCGAAGGAAAAACTTTTGTATAAACGAAAAAGAAAAACGGGAAATTTTTTTTACTCAACATATAATTTTACTAACTACTAACTAACTATCTACGAGGTACAAATAATGAAAAGAATCGTATTAATTTTGCTTTTCGCTTTTTCGGCGCTTCTTGCACAGGAAAAAATTTCGCCCCCGCTGAAAGCGAAACTCGCGAACGTAAAATCGGGTGAAAAACTTAAAGTCTGGATTTATTTTACGGATAAAGGCAATTCGCTTGATAAATTTTATTCTAATCCGCAGCTGGTCGTAAGCAAACGTTCCCTTCAACGACGCGCGAAAGTAATGGAAAAGAACGCGTTAATAGATTTTCGCGATTTACCCGTTAAAAACGAATATGTTTCGGCTATAAAAAGCCTCGGCGTTAAAATTCATCATCGCAGTCGTTGGTTTAACGCCGTCAGCGCTTATGCGACGTTAAACGAAATAGAAGAAATAAAAAATCTCTCTTTCGTTAAAGGAATCGATTTAGTAAGAAAGTTTAAAATCGATAAAAAAGATATTTCCGAAACGAAAACGGAAATACCGAAATCTTCCGTTAAAGGAAGTCATTCGCTCGATTACGGCTCGTCATACGTACAGAACGAACAAATTAACGTTCCTGCGGTTCACGATTTGGGTTTTTACGGACAAGGCGTAATGATTTGCCTTATGGACGCGGGTTTTAATAATCTTGAACACGAAGCGTTTCAAACAATGAACATTCACGCCGCTTACGATTTCGTAAATAACGACGACAACGTTGACGACGAAGGAGATATGGGAACGGGGGACCACGGAACGGAAACACTTTCGACAATTGGCGGATACAAACCTGGCAATTTAATAGGTCCCGCTTTCGGAGCGACGTATCTTCTTGCAAAAACCGAAAACACGGATTCCGAAACACCGGCGGAAGAGGACAATTGGATAGCCGCGGCGGAATGGGCGGATTCCATCGGTGTTGACGTAACCTCCACTTCGCTCGGTTATATCGGAATGGACCCGCCTTACGAAGGTTACACTTGGGAAGATATGGACGGAAACACCGCAACAATTACTATCGGAGCCGACCTTGCCGTTAAGCGCGGGATTGTCGTCTTAAATTCCGCAGGAAACGAAGGCGATAACGATTCTCACAACACGCTTGGCGCGCCCGCCGACGGCGACAGCGTAATCGCTGTCGGAGCGGTAAACGACGACGGTTCACGCACATATTTCAGTAGCGTGGGACCCACGGTTGACGGAAGAATTAAACCTGATATAATGGCTATGGGCTCCGGAGTTTATGTCGCAAGTCCCTATTCTTCGGGCAGTTACACTACTTCAAGCGGCACGTCTTTCAGTTGTCCGCTTTCCGCGGGCGTCGCCGCGCTTGTGCTTTGCGCAAATCCGGGATTAACGCCGATGCAAGTACGCGACGCTTTGCGCGAAACGGCTTCGAGAGCCTCCAATCCCGACAATAAATACGGTTGGGGAATTGTTAACGCTCTTGCCGCCATTAATTATTTTCGCGTTGAAATAATTCATACGCCGTTAAGCGATACAGAAGACCCGAACAGACCTAATATCGTGGAAGCGGAATTATATGCGGAAAACGGAATTGACGAAAATAATTTGTTCGTAATTTATTCTTTCGACGCGTTCGCCAGCGCGGATTCCGTTGCGCTTGTTTATTCGGGAAGCGGAAACACGTACACGGCAACTTTACCGACAATTAGTTCGGGAACAATTTCATATTACATAAAAGCCGCAAATTCGGGCGGGCAATTTTCTTATTTGCCGTTAAACGCTCCCGAAGAATATTTCAGTTTTACGGTCGGACCGGACACCGTTCCCCCGACGGTTTCTCATACGCCTATAACAGTTGTTTCTCTTTACCAATTCCCTTGGCAAGTAAAAGTTTACGCCACCGATAATATCGGAATTGCGAGCGTTACGGTTTCTTATAAAATTAATAACGGCGAGCTCAACACATTCGAACTTACCGAAAGCGAAAGCGGTTTGTACGTCGGCGATTTCCCTATCGACACAACACAAATATCGCTTGACGATAATGTGGAATACCAAATTAAAGTAACGGACGCCGCAAGCAATCCGAACATAGTTTATTTACCCGACGCACACAATTTTTATGATTTTACCGTAGGTTCTTTTATTGCCGTAAATGAAAATTTCGACGAAACCGACGGCGATTTTGTTCAAACCGAAGGTGGCGACTGGGCGTGGGGAAGACCTTCGGACGATATCGGTTCGCACTCTTCGCCGAACGTTTGGGGCACCGTCTTAAATGACGATTATACGAACGGTCCCGCATTGTCGTCGCTTTCCACTCCTGTTTATCACGTTTACGGAAATTCTCCGAAATTGAAGTTTTGGACGAAATATATTATAGAAGAAGGTTTTGACGGCGGCAACGTGAAAATTTCGGTTAACGGGTCCGACTTTTTAATTATCGAACCGAACGGAGGCTACGACGACGATGCTTTGTCCGACGGCTGGGGTAATCCGTTGGGCGGAGAGCCCGCGTTCACGGGCGAGTCGAACGGTTGGGTGGAAAAAACTTTCGACTTGACGAATTACGTAAATGTCGGTGACCAAATTGTTTTCCGTTTTGATTTCGGAGCCGACCAATCGATAACCAATGCGGGATGGTATATTGACGATTTCGCACCCGAAGATATCGGAATGTTGGTCGTGGGAATTACCGACGAAACGACAAATGCCTCTCAATTCCGTTTGGAGCAAAATTATCCGAACCCGTTTAATCCGACGACGACAATTTCGTATTCAATTCCAAATATAATTGCGAGGAGTGAAGCGACGACGCAATCTGTCGTCAATGTAACATTAACAGTTTACAACACGCTTGGCCAGAAGGTGGCGACGCTTGTAAACCGAAAACAATCGGCCGGTTCTTACACGGTACAATTCGATGCAAGCGAATTGCCGAGCGGAGTTTATTTCTACACCTTACGAGCAGGCGATTTAGTTTCGACAAAGAAGATGATTTTGATGAAATAGCCATTCCTTTTACAGAAACGAAGTAGCACGAAAAATTTAATTTGGAATTTATCAAAGGCGCGCATTTTGCGCGTCTTTGTATTCGGTTCAAATTATTAATTCCCTTTTAAAAATAAAAAACTCCGTCGGGTTCGACCCGACGGAGAAAAGGGCTTTCGAATTTATTGCAATTCTACGGATTAACCGAATAATTGAAGCACTTGTTGCGGAGCCATGTTCAATTGTGCCAACATTGCAGTTGCCGCTTGACCGATGATTTGTCCGCGTGTCGCTTTCAATTGTTCCATTGCCATATCGGCGTCGAACAGTCTGCTGATGCTTGATTCGGCGTTCGTTACCGCTACGTCGAGTGTATCGGATTTAATGTTCAATCTTTGAGTGAAGTTACCGATATCTCCCAATGCTTCCGTAACCGCGTTTTTCAAACTTGTTAACGCCGTCTGCAAACCTTGGATGGAACTTGCGCCGGAAGTACATGCAAGGGTACTTGCCGAAACGTTTACGAAGCTCGAAAGAGATGCGGAAATACCCGATGCGTAACCGCCGCCGCCGGAGCTTGCCAACGAAGAAGCGTAATCGATATTCAATGTATCGTTAGCTTCGCCTACTTGGAAAACGAATCCGCTTCCCGCAGCAGAGAAGAGTAAGTTCGTGTTGTTGAACTTCGTGTTTTTTAACGTCGCTTGAATTTCTTTCGCGAGCGCTTGAATATCGCTTGCCAATGCCGTTCTGTCGTTGGTAGGGTTTGTTGCATCGGAAAGTTTCCCTTCGATACTAACGAGTAAGTCGTTAATTCCGAGCAATGCACCTTCGGCAGTGTTAAGCATGTTCTTTGCCGCCGCAATGTTGTTTTGTGCGCCTTTCATTACGGCTACTTTCCCTTTAAGAGAAGTACCGACATTAAAGCCCGATGTATCGTCGGCTACTTGAAGAATTCTTTTTCCCGAAGCCATACGGAGTTGGGCTTTTGTAGTTTGCGAATTAACTTTGGCTAACTGGTAATACGCTTTGAGCGCATCAATGTTGGTGTTTACTTTGAATGGCATAATTACCTCCTTGTAATTTGTTTTTAATTAATCAAGCTTCCCTACTTGATTTTGATTTCGTATTAATTATCGACGTCTTATCTGAAAAGTTTAGTCGAATTTTTCAAAAAACTAAAAAAATCTAACCGATTTCGTTTAAAATTCTTTCGGCGACCTTTGAAATAACCGCATCCGAATTGTAGAACCCGTTTTCCACACGTTTTTTAATGGTATTTAATTTTGCCGCGTTCACATTTTCACCTGTAAGTTTCTTCGCTTCTTCCGAAATTTCCAATTTATCGGAAGGCTGTGGATTTTTATTCGCACTTTCGTTCTTTTTGTCGTTAATACCGTTTGTTCCGTATTGTTGCGGTATGTGATTATTGCCAAGTCCTTTGATTTCCACGATATATCCCTATTTGTAATTAGATATCTTTTTTTGATTTTGTAAAATACTTAATTTTTTCTTTATTTCTTCACTACGTTTTTGTTTTTCACTGATTATATTATCGAATTTCAGTTTGATTTCTTTAGTAAGTAAATCTATTTTTTTTCCACTGTTCCCAATTTCTTCCGCAGAATACGAACGCTTTAACTCTTGACGAATGGAAAAAACGTTTTCGGTCAAAAAAGTAATCCTTTTGAACTTGTCGAAAAAATTTTCATCCGTAAGTTCGTCAAGGAGCTTGTTAATCTCTTTCAATTCGGTCTCTATTCTTAAAATTTTACTTTTAATAGAAACCTCCCATCATTTGATTGAAATATTGTTGATTATATAACAGTGTTGCAAGTTGCTCTTGCATCATGTGATATTGTTTTCTTAAACTTTCCGCGCTTTTATCTATTCTTTCTTGTATTGAATCTATTCTGTCATTCAAATAATTAATATTATTGTCTATTGAAGTAATTAAGTTTGTTATTGTCCCGTCTGCACTCGTGTAATCGTCCGTTACGTCGTAAAGAACCGTTGCCACGCCGTGTTCGGAATTAAATAACGCCGCCACTTCGTCGGGCTTGTCGTCAATTGCGGTTTCAAGTTTTGAAGAATCGCTTAATGTTAAACCGGTTGACGAATTAAAGGTAATCCCTATATCGGATAAGTAAGAAAGATTGCCTTCCGTTATTCCTTCGATTTGTCCCATTACCGTATTTCTCAATTTGCTCAAGAGCGATGAAGCCGTTGAATCGCCCGTAAAAACACCTCTTCCGGAGTCTCCCGAATATGAATTGTTTTTTATGTAAGTATAAACATCATTAAACTTTGAAATAAATTCCTCTATTTTGCTTCTGATTTCCCCGACATTATTTTTTACGGTTATATTTACATCCGTATCACTCGACTCCATCTCGGCTTTTAAATTAAAGGTCAGATTATCGACCAAATCACTTATGGTATTGGTGGCTCTTCTAACCGTAATTCCGTTAAATTCCACAATAGCGTCCAGTTCATTATCCGTGGAACTTGTAGCGGAATACATAAACCCTGCGTCCGTGTCCGTTGTCGTAACCGTATGATTTGTCAATATGCTTGAATCCAGTCCGACGAAATCAAGAGCCGAACCGCTGACGTCTTCCATTATCAGGCGATTTTCATATCCCGTACTTTTTGCGCTTATTGATAATTTCGATTCGCCCGAAACGGGAGAAAAAACCGAACCGACAGCAAGGGCGGCGGCGGATTTTTCATTTTCCACGTCTATATTCAGATGCGAGGAGTCAAGTAAAGTGCCCGTATCCTTGGATTGGTCGATAGTAATATATTGGTCTTTGTCATTAACCGTAATTTTTAAACTCACGTTTCCCGAAGAATCCGTTTCTTTTTCGGCAAGAACGCCGTCAACGTCGGAATTTATTTTGTTAACCAAATCGTCGATAACATCGTCATACGTATATCCGCCCGAAGAATAATCGTAATCGATAGTGGTTTCGGTTCCGTTAACGTTTATAACGAAACTTCCGCTACCCGTGTATGTGTCCGTTGCCGTCATAGCCGCGGATTCCACAACGGCGTAATCGTTATTTATCGCATCGCGAATCGCTTCCATTACGGATTGATTTGTTTCGGAGGCGTCGAGGGTTAACTCCGCATACGAAACGTAATCTCCGCTCCTAATTTTTATTTTGTGAGTCCCCGCCATTGAAGTTACAGCCGTGTCGCTTGCCATTGTATCAGAAACCGCCAAATCGCTTTTGGCGAGTTGGTTAACTCTCATCGTGTATGAACTCGGGGTTGCATTGGCGGAAGTGGTAACCGTAAAAAATTTGTCACTTGACAGTTGGCTTGTTCTCGAGTTAAAAATCGAACTTGAGGTTGTCACTTTCAGAGTATTGGAAATCAGCATAAGTGAAGATAATTTGGAATTAACCGTGCTCCACGCCGAAGAAAGAGTTTCGTATTTTGATTTTCTTTCCTGAATCGGTTGCAATTGTCGTTGTTCTTGCACCGTTTTATAACTTGAAACAGCCGATTCTATCCACGATGTCGATAATACCGAACCTGTTGTAGCCATAACTACCTCACACAGCTATTTTCGCTTTATTGAACGCCGTGATCCACGCTTCTTTCAAAGAAGTTAAAATCTCATAAACGATTTCCCCGTTCCCTTCCATCATTTGTTCTTTACAAAAGAGATAAAGACTGTAAAGTTCTTTCGCTATTTCGTAATTCAAATCAAGACTTTCAATCAGAATATCAATAGCTTGAACGGTTTTATTCACGTCACCTTTTTTGCAATGCACCAAAGCGAAATCGTATGTTTTTAACAAAAGCTTTTCTTGAGGAGCTTCCATGATTTCCTTTGCAAGATACGGATTTAGTTTACGTCCTTGCGTTTTCGCTTTCGCTCCGTATGTATGCCCTTGACCAATCATCAAATTTTTTCCTTATAATATCTTGTTAAATTTGTTCTATCGGGGAAAATTCCCCGATAGAACGCGTGCCATTCCGCTAATTTTTTTAACCGAACAATTGAAGTACTTGTTGCGGAGCCATGTTCAATTGTGCCAACATTGCAGTCGCCGCTTGACCGATGATTTGTCCGCGCGTTGCGTTCAATTGTTCAAGAGCCATATCCGCATCGAACAATCTGCTGATACTCGATTCTGCGTTTGTAATCGCGACGTCGAGCGTATCGGACTTAATGTTAAGGCGTTGTGTAAAGTTACCGATATCTCCCAACGCTTCGGTCACCGCGCTTTTAAGACTTGTTAAATAAGTCTGCAAGTTGGCGATTCCCGTTGACGAAGTAAGAGTTGTTGCCGTTGCGTTTATGAAGCTGTGCAACGATGTCGAAAATCCGCTTTTGTAACCGCTGTTCGAACTGTCGGCAATCGAATCCGCATATTTAATATCAAGCGTATCGTTCGCTTCTCCCACTTGGAATACAAATCCGCTACCTGCGGCCGAAAAGAGCAAGTTGGTATTGTTGAACTTCGTATTCCTTAACGTCGCGTCGATTTCCTTCGCCAGAGCCTGAATATCGCTTGCCAGCGCCGTTCTGTCGTTTGTCGGGTTGGTTGCGTCGGAAAGTTTTCCTTCGATATTAACCAACAAATCGTTAACGCCGAGCAACGCTCCTTCCGCCGTACTCAACATATTTTTAGCGGCGGAGATATTGTTTTTGGCACCTTTCATTACGGCGACCTTCCCTTTAAGAGAAGTACCGACGTTAAAGCCCGAAGTATCATCGGCAACTTGAAGAATTCTCTTCCCAGAAGCCAAACGCAACTGAGCTTTTGTCGTTTGTTCCGTAACCTTCGCCAACTGGTAGTACGCTTTCAGCGCACTGATGTTCGTGTTTACTTTGAATGGCATAATTACCTCCTTGTAATTTGTTTTTAATTAATCAAGTTTCCCTACTTGACGTATTTTACTTTACACATCATATTATCGGAAAAACTTTCGAAGTGTTTAACAAAAAAACCGTCCCGAAAAATCAGGACGGTTTTGAAGTGATTTTATTGCTAATTCGCTTTCGCCGTAGGGGTGGAATTGAACAGGCTTTCGAAAAGTTCCTGCCATGTTTCTCGCAAACCCGAGAGCACCTTCATCGCCATATCGAAGTTTCCGCGACGAACCTGTTCCTGCGCGAATTGATAAAGTTGAAGAAGAGAAGTGGAAAGTTCGCGCGTCTCTTCGTCTTCGAAATTCAACGCGTTTATCAGTTCCGAAATCGCTCTGTTGGTTTTTTCAACGTCATGTTTTTGGCAATGAGTGATAGCAAAATCATAGACTTTGAAAAGCAATTCGTGCGGCAATGCATCCATTATTTCTTTAACGAAATATGCGTTCGCTTTTTTTCTGTTGTCTTGCACGGATCTATTTGTTGCTTCCATTATTTCCTCCTATCGATTATTGAAATAATTGCAAGACTTGTTGAGGCGCCATGTTCAGTTGCGCGAGCATCGAGGTTGCCGCTTGACCGAGAATTTGCGCGCGCGTCGCTTTCAATTGTTCCATTGCCATGTCGGCATCGAACAAACGACTTACACTTGATTCGGCGTTCGTAATCGCCACATTAAGCGTTTCTTCACGTACGTTTAATCTTTGGGTGTAGTTACCGATATCTCCCAACGCTTCGATTACCGCCGATTTCAGACTTGTCAACGCCGTTTGCAAATGCTGAATAGACGTGTTACCCGAAGTGCAAGCGAGAGTGCTTGCCGAAACGTTAACGAAACTCGAAAGTGAAGCGGAGACGCCCGAGGCATATCCACCCGAAGAGGAACCCGAACTTGCAAGCGACGAAGCGAAATCGATCTTCATCGTATCGCCGGCTTCCCCGATTTGGAAGACGAAGCCGTTACCAGCCGTCGAATAGAGCAAGTTGGTGTTGTTATATTTGGTGGATTTAAGTGTGTTTTCGATTTCCTTTGCAAGAGCGCGAATATCGCTCGCCAAAGCGGTTCTGTCGTTCGTCGGGTTGGTCGCATCGGAAAGTTTACCTTCGATTTGAACAAGCAAATCGTTCAATCCGATAAGCGCGCCTTCCGCGGTCGCCATCATATCTTTTGCGGCGGAAACGTTGTTTTGAGCCGCTTTCATTACGGAAACCTTACCCTTTAATGATGTCCCGACGTTAAAGCCGGACGTGTCGTCCGCGACGTGTAGAATCCTTTTCCCGGAAGACATTCTCAATTGCGCTTGGGTCGCTTCTTTGTTAACCCGCGCCAATTGGTAATATGCTTTCAGAGCGTCAATATTGGTGTTAATACGAAAGCCCATTTGTATAACTCCTTTTTTTGTTAATTAATTGATTTGAAATCCGTTTCAAACGAATTTATTTTATTTATCAGTTTGTTTATTGCCGTTTTCCAATCGTAAAGTTTTTCTTGTCTTACCAAAATGTGCGTCGGATACCACGGCGTTTTTTCTCCCGTTGACCAACGCCAATCGGCTTTTCTTGAGAGCAGAACAAACGTTTTCTTATTCAACGCGCCCGCAAGATGAGCCATTGAAGTGTCAATCGTAATTACGAAGTCGAGATTATCCATAATTGCGGCGGTTTGGCTAAAATTGTGCAGATGTTCAGATAAATCGACAACGCCGAGTTCACGCATTAACGTTTCGTTACGTTCGGCGACGTGTTTTTGTTGTAACGAGTAAAAGTTAAAGTCGAACGCTTTAATTAAAGGGATTAACGTTTCGAGCGTGGCGCTGCGATGTTCGTTGTAAACGGGTTTTTTACCTTCCCAAACCAAGCCGACTTTCACTTTATCGGTTTCAAAAAGCTCTTTTCGATATGTTTCTTTTAATTTCATATCCGTTTTTACATATGGAAATTCATACGATATTGTTTTATCATTTTTTATGCCAAAAAACGCAGGGAGACTCAAAAGCGGAATGTGAAAGTCGTATTCCAAGTTTTCGGGGTCGTTCAAAGTTGTGCGCGGAATTGCTTTGTCAACGCCGACACAATTTTTCATTAAGTCGGCTAAAGTGGCGTGAGTTTGCAAAATAACGTATGCGCCGCAATCTTTTAGCAATTTTATGAATCTACAAAATTGAATTGTATCGCCGTAACCCTGTTCGTCGTAAACGAGAATTCTTTTTCCCGCTATATTTTTATCCGAAAGACGCGGTTTTGTGAAATTCCTTTTCAGACATTCGGGACG
>CAYZMW010000005.1:0-3096 GCA_964479645.1 uncultured Melioribacter sp.
GAAGGAACATTAGGATTTTAATATGCAAATACAAATAGCCAGAATATCGTTTCCCGAAATCGAATTGCATCAGCATTACGGGCACAAGTTGCGCGGATATTTCGGAAATCTTTTTATGGAAAAATCCCCGCTTTTGCACAATCACTATGACGACGGCAAATTGCGTTACAAATATCCGCTCGTGCAATATAAGGTAATCGACAAAACGCCGATGCTTGTCGGTCTTGCCGAAGGCGCGGAACTTTTGCTCGAACTCTTTACGCAAATCAAAACGCTCGAACTCGGGGACTTGAAACTGAACGTTTACTCCAAAAATATCAAAAGCGAACTGTTCGAACCGCGAATTCTCGAAGAGGGAAATTTCCGTTATAGTTTCAAATCGTTGTGGATGGCGCTTAACCAACAAAATTACAAGAAATTTTTCTCAGTTTCGCCGGGGCCCGAACAATTGATGCTTCTTTCAAGAATTTTAACCGGGAATATACTTAGTTTCTACAAAAGCATTGGCTACACCGCGGAGCGCAACATTCAAAACTTGCCGCTTGTAGAACCGAAATCCACAATGTTCAAAAACAAGAAAATGACAGCCTTTGCAGGCATATTTTATTGCAACGCTTTTTTACCTTCATATATCGGCATCGGAAAATCCGTTTCACGCGGTTTCGGAACCGTTTTTAATTACGATGAAAAATTAAAATGACAACTCGATTTTTTCTCACTGAAAAACGAAACGATTAAAGGTGAAATTATGATTTTATTTATCGACACTTACGGCGCTTTTTTGCATGTTGCCGACGGTATGTTCGAAGTGCGAATAAAAAAGGAAGATAAAACGGTCAAAAGAAAAATCGCGCCCGGGAAAATCAGCACCGTTTTACTTTCAAAAGGAATTTCACTTAGCACAGATGCAATAGATCTGGCGTTAAGTTACAACATAGATGTTCAATTTCTTGAAATAGACGGCACGCCTATCGGAAGAGTTTGGTTCAGTAAACTCGGAAGCACAACTAAAATCAGAAAACGGCAACTTGTTGCAAGCGTTACTCAAGATGCCGTGGGATACGTTAAAAAATGGATAGTCGCAAAACTAAACAATCAAATAGAACTTCTGAAAAAACTTAAAAAACACCGTGAAGACAAAGCCGCCGCGTTCGTTAACGTAATTAACAAAATAGAAGGGAAAAAGACCGCTATAAATTTGCTTGAGGGAGCAACCATAAACGAAATTGCCGAACAAATTCGCGGTTACGAAGGTTCTGCGGGGAAAGAATATTTTCGTTTGCTCGGCTTTATCTTGCCCGAACAATACAAATTCGAAACGCGGTCTTTTCGTCCCGCGCGCGACCCGTTCAACGCTTTTTTGAATTACGCTTACGGCGTGCTTTACGGGCGCGTGGAAAAAGCATTGCTTATCGCGGGAATAGATCCGTTCGTCGGCTTTCTTCATCGCGACGATTACAATCAAAAATCGATGGTTTTCGATTTTATCGAACCGTTTAGAATTTATGCGGACGAAACGGTTTTCAAACTCTTTTCGGCAAAAAAAGTGAACAAAAAACACACGGAAGAAATTACGGGCGGAGTTTCATTAAACAAGGAAGGCAAGATGCTTTTGATGGAAGCGTTCAATAATTTTCTTGATACCGATACGATTAAATATCGCGGCAAAAACCAAACTCGCGGAAACGTTATCCAACTTGAAGCACACGCCTTCGCTTCATCCTTATTAAAAAAGAAATTCGATCCAGAGGAGGTAAAATATTATGATTTGCTGGGTGATGTATGACGTAAAAGACGACAGAGCGCGGACAAAAATCTCGAAAGCCTGCGAAAAAGCGGGATTGCTTCGCGTTCAATATTCCGTTTTTCTCGGAACGCTTGAAAAAAGCGAAGTTGACGCACTTCAAATTCAAATAGAGGAATACATTAATGTTGAAAACGATTCCGTCTATATCTTTCCGATGAGTAAGGATGAACTTCGCCAAACGGTTTTGCTCGGACAAGCCTTCGATAAAAAATTCGTAACCGACGAAGTGACGCAACTTTTCTTATGATTTCCATTACGCCTTCAAATATTATCGAATACCTTTATTGTCCGCGTTACATCTACTTTATGCACGTTCTCGCCATACCGCAACACGAAGAAAATTATTTCAAGGCGATGAAAGGCAGAGAAATTCACGAAAAGAAAACGAAGCAAAATATCGATTATCTCAGGAAAAAAATCGGAGTTGTCGATAAAAAAATCAACGTATATCTTGCTCACAATCATTTGCGCGGAGTTATTGACGAGGTCCTTTTTCTCGAGGACGGAACCGCCGCGCCGTTGGATTACAAGTTTGCCGTTTACGAAGAAAGGGTTTATAAAACATATAAAACACAATTGCATTGTTATGCGTATTTAATCAAAAATAATTTTAACATTGAAGTAAAGCGCGGTTTTCTCGTTTACGTCCGAAGCAAAAACAAATTGATAACAGAAGAAATGACCCCGAAAACCTTTGCAAAAATAGACGAATACATAGCGGATATTTTGGAAATTATCGACAAGAATAAATTTCCGAAAGCCACAAAACAAAAAACGAAATGTTCCACATGCACTTACCGAAATATTTGTCCCAAATAATTTCCGCATACAAATTTATTGAAGAAACGGAGAACGCTTTTCGTAAAATATTATACGATAAAAAGTTAAAGATTGTTCAACTTTCGGAAAAATTTTCGGAAAAACAAAAAAAGAACGATTTTCGCATGAAATTCGTATAAAATTTTTATAGATTTAATACGTTAAAATGTTCTTATATATAAGGTTAACACGACGGGTGTTCTAACCTGAAGTCCAATAAAACAAGGATTGAAACATTTTGCAGTGCGCCCCCAATATCCCCGTTAGATTTGGTTCTAACCTGAAGTCCAATAAAACAAGGATTGAAACTATCAGTAACTATTTTATTTATTTCATTATCTTCAGTTCTAACCTGAAGTCCAATAAAACAAGGATTGAAACAAGTTATGAGTAAGGCGGATATAGACAAAATCAAGAGTTCTAACCTGAAGTCCAATAAAACAAGGATTGAAACTTAAGAGAATATATAA
>CAYZMW010000006.1:0-5417 GCA_964479645.1 uncultured Melioribacter sp.
AAACTTCTCACCGAAACTTTCGGCGCGCTTGCCGAACAAATCCATTCCCGAAAGTCGGGAACGCGCATTTTTACGTCCGAAATGCCTGGCTCGTCGAAATCTTTTTTAATAAAATCGCTTTCCGAAAGGCAAAATCAAACGGTTCTGATTTTTTCGGACAAAAACGAACTTTACGAAACGAACGTCGAACTTGAAATTCTCGGCGTAAAGCCGACGCGAATAATTGCCGACGAAGCGAATATCGAAACGGCGCAAAAGATAATCGGCGAAATAAACGCAAATGAAAAATTCGTTCTGCTTGCGCTTGCGGATATTTTGAAATTGAAGTTCCCCGCAAAAAAGGAAGTGCAAAAAAATACGCTCGTTATCGAAACGGGGACGGAACTCGATTACGACGATTTTCTTGAATATCTGAATATGTATAATTACGACCGCGAAAATTTCGTCGAAATTCCGGGCAGTTACGCAATGCGCGGCGCGATTATCGATTTTTGGTCTTACAGCGAAAAAAATCCCGTGCGAATTGAATTCAACGGCGATTTTGTGGAATCGGCGCGCTACTTCGATGCGGAAAGTCAGCGTTCTATCGGCAACGCCGAAAAAATTACGCTCGCCCCGAAAATCCTTGACGAGGAAAACGAACTGACCGCATCGTTGTTCGATTTTCTCGAAAAGCCTGTAATTTTCGCCCGCGAGGAAACTCTTGATGCGCTTATTTCGTTTTCCGAAAAGAAAAGCGATTACGTTGCGCCGAGCGATTTGGACGAGGAATTGCTGGACGAACTTTTCGACGGCGAAACGGAAATCGAGAAGGAAACCGCCGACATTCCGCAGTTTGAAAATCTCGACGAAAAGGAACTTTTTCGCGATAACCTCCTTTGGGTAATCGAGAAAAATATCGGTTTTGAAAAAGACGATTTGATTCATAATCTGAAAAGCGCGCCTTCTTTCGAGGGAAATTTCAAATTGCTTTCTGAGTTTTTTCTTCGCGAAACGGAAAAGGGAAAGCGCATTGTAATCACGACTGAAAACGAACTGCAACTGAAGCGGCTCGAAGAACTTTTTTCGGAGTTAAACGACGAAACGAAAAGATTGATTGACAGCGGAAAAGTTTCGTTTGTGGTTCTTCCGATAAAAAGCGGATTTGAAATTCCCGAGAAGAATATCATAATTCTTTCGGATTACAGAATATTCGGAAAACCTTATCGCAAGCGAATTTCCCGAAAGCAGAAAAGGAAAAAATCGCGAACGAAGGAGTTCGCTTCGCTTAAACGCGGCGATTTCGTCGTTCACGAAACGTTCGGTATCGGACGATACGAAGGCTTGGAAAAAATTAAAATCGGAAACGTCGAGCAAGAATCTCTGAAAATTTCCTACGCGGAAGGCGACACGGTTTACGTAAATCTTAACTATCTCGGCTTGGTTCGAAAATTTTCGTCGAAAGAAGGAGTTGCGCCGAAGGTCACGAAACTCGGTTCGCCCGAATGGCAAACGACAAAGCGAAAAGTGAAAAAGCGCATCAAGGATGCCGCGCGCGATTTGATTAAACTTTACGCCGAGCGCAAAGCCGCGCCGGGATTTCGTTTCAGCGCCGATTCCGTTTGGCAAAAGGAGCTTGAAGCCTCTTTTTATTATGAAGACACGCCTGACCAAGCGAAGGTTACCGAAGAAGTGAAAGCCGATATGGAAAGCGAACACCCGATGGACAGACTTGTTTGCGGCGATGTCGGTTTCGGCAAAACCGAAATTGCGGTTCGCGCGGCTTTCAAAGCGGTTAACGACGGCAAGCAAGCGGCGCTCCTTGTGCCGACTACGATTCTTGCGGAACAGCATTTCAACACGTTTCGCGACAGACTTGCGAGTTTTCCCGTCCGCGTGGAAACTCTTTCGCGCTTCGTTCCGAAAAGAAAGCAAGATGAAATTATTCGCGACCTTGCCGAGGGAAAAGTTGATATTGTAATCGGCACGCACAGATTGCTTTCGAAAGATGTAAAATTCAAGGATTTGGGACTTCTGATAATCGACGAAGAACACCGTTTCGGCGTGATGGCGAAGGAAAAATTGCGGAAAATACGCGTCAACGTCGATACGCTTACGCTCACCGCCACGCCCATACCGCGAACCCTTAATCTTTCGCTTCTCGGCGCGCGGGATTTATCGCTAATCGCAACGCCGCCGCCAAATCGCCAGCCGGTTTACACGAAAGTCGATGTTTTCGATATTGCGAAAATTCGCGAATGGATTTTGAAAGAAAAGAACAGAGGCGGACAAATTTTTTTCGTTCACGACCGCGTGCAAACAATCGAGAAAATCGCGGCGTATCTGAAAAAACATATTCCCGAAGTAACATACGAAATTGCGCACGGACAAATGAAACCCGCGCAACTTGAAAAAGTTATTTTCGATTTTATGAACCGAAAATTCGATATGTTGATTTCCACCAAAATCATTGAATCGGGGATTGACATTCCGAACGTGAATACGATTATCGTCAATCGCGCCGATAGGTTCGGGCTTGCCGAGTTGCATCAATTGCGCGGACGTGTTGGCAGAGCGGAAAGAAAAGCGTTCGCTTATTTTCTTGTCCCGTCGTTAAAAACAATTTCCAAGAAGGCGATAAAGCGCTTGCAAGCGATTGAAGAATACGCGGACTTGGGCGAGGGATTTAATCTTTCGATGCGCGATTTGGAAATACGCGGCGCGGGGAATTTGCTCGGCGAAGAACAAAGCGGCGCAATAAACGCCGTCGGTTTCGACCTTTATCTGAAATTACTCGACGAAGCAATCGAAGAACTGAAACGGGACGAATTCGGCGAAGAGCTGAAAGACTTGGCGAAGCAAATCGAACGCGCCGACACCGTAATAGACACTTATTTCGAAATCGGAATTCCGCCGAACTATATGCCGAATCAAACCGACAGACTTGCGTTTTACACTTCGCTTTTTTCGATAGTGAACGAAACCGAATTGCCCGAAATTATTGACGAAATGCGCGACCGTTTCGGCGAACCGCCGGAAGAAACGCGCTTGATGATTGCGGTTGCCGCTTTGAAATTTCACACGTCGCTTTTGCAATTCGAGCGGATAGTAATCACGGAAAAGAAAATTTCGATTATCTTCCCGAAAGCCGAAAATCAAACATTCTACGAAGAGAAGTTTACGCCGCTTATTTCCGCGATTATGAACAATTACGGAAATAAATTTCAACTCGTTCAGAAAAAGGATTCCGTTAAAATCGAAATGCCGAACCGCTATTACGAACCGAGCGAAACATTGGAGTTTTTAATTCGCTTCGCGAAAGAGCTGAACGAGATTCTTTTCAAATAAAAAACACTTTTCCAATTTTAAAAGATGTGTTATATTTCACACTCTAAATTTTTGTTCTTTCCTGAAAAATCTCACTTACGGAGAGGTGGGTGAGTGGCTTAAACCAGCGGTTTGCTAAACCGCCGTACCTGTAAAGGGTACCGCGGGTTCGAATCCCGCCCTCTCCGCAAAAGCCGCATTTGAAATTCGAGTGCGGCTTTTTGATTTTGGGGAGGGAAAATGTTTTGTTTGTTTGAATAATGTTTTTTAAAATTGGTAGGCAGATTGGTTGAACGGATGATTGGAAATTTGAAATTGAAAAAGAAAAGTCAAAACAAAAACAAACATACCTCGCTGAGCGCCGATTTTATTGTGTCTTCGCTAATTTAAAATTTCGGTTTTTTGTATCCGTTTAAAATTTTCCCCTCCCATAAAACGCTTTTTTTAATCTTTGCGCGTATTAATTTTTTCGTAAGAAGCGACAACTATTTTCCTTGCCGCCGAAACGTCTTCGGCAAATGTTCTTACGCCCGAAACGGCAATGCGAATTGCAAATTTCCCTTTCGCTTTCGTGTGCGAAAGATAAAGTTTTCCGCTCGAGTTAATCTCTTCGAGCAATCGCTCGTTTAATTCGTCAAGTTCTTTTTCGGAAAAGCCTTTTCGGATGGCGCGAAAAACAACTACGCTGAAATTAACAGGCGCAAGAAGTTCAAAGCGATAGTCGGAGCGGATAAATTCCGCGAAATCCTCCGCAAGCGCCATGTGGCGGCGAATAATTTCCGCCAAACCTTCGCGGCCGAAGTAACGCAATGTAAACCAAAATTTTAGCGAGCGAAATCTTCTGCCGAGTTGTATTCCGTAATCCATATAATTTATGGCATCTTCCGCACCGTTTGTTTTGAGGTATTCGGGCGTGAGTGCAAAGGCGGCTTTCAGAGTTTCCGCCCGCTTAATAAACAACACGCTAAAATCAATCGGTGTGAAAAGCCATTTGTGCGGGTTTACCACAATGGAATCAGCGCGTTCCCAACCCGCGGTGATTTTCTCTTGCAATTCGGGGACGATAGCCGCAGAACCGCCGTAAGCGGCGTCAACGTGTAGCCAAATCTTTTCGCGGTCGATAATGTCCGCAATTTCTTCAACGGGGTCAATTGCCGTCGTAGATGTCGTGCCGACAGTAGCGACAACGACAAGCGGAACGATTCCGTAATGCTTATCTTCATCGATTGCGCGCGCAAGTTCATCGGGACACATTGCAAAATTTTCATCGGTCGGAATTTTACGAACGGACGAAAGTCCCAAACCGAGCGTAATAGCCGCTTTTTCAATCGAGGAATGCGCTTCTTCCGAAATGTAAATGCGCATTTGCGGAAGCGCGTGCAAGCCGTCATTTCTGATTTTATCGGGGAATGCATACTCGCGTGCGGCGGCAAGCGCGTGCATCGAACTGACGGAGGCGGTGTCATAAACAATCGGGAAAAATTCGCGCGGAAGACCGAGCATATCGGCAAACCAGCGCAACACCGTTTCTTCAAGTTCAACCGAAGCGGGCGCGGTTTTCCAAATCATTCCGTTGACGTTAAACGCCGCGGCAAGATATTCGCCCATTATTCCGGGCGCTGTGGAGGTGGAGTTGAAATACGCCATAAACCGCGGGTGATTCCAGTGCGTCATCGCGGGTATAATTAGTTCGTCCAAATCTTCGAATACCGCGCTTAAGTCTTCGCCTTTTTCGGGGAAAACTTTCGGCAGACGTGATTTAAGTTCGCCCCGCTTTACTTGCGCAAGCGGAGGTTTTTCGGGGAGCTCTTCGAAATAACGCGAAATGTAGCGAGTAAATTTATCCGCAAGTTCTTCGAATTCTTTCGGTGATAAATCTTTATCGTGCAATATCAGTTCTCCTTCAAGGTTTTTGCGAAAGTTTCGCCCCAACCGCGTAAAAGCGGGAAATCATAAATTCCGTAATCGTAACCGTCGCCCCAAACAATTTTAATTCCGTAATTACCTACGACTTCGATATTTTTGATCTCGTATTTCCCTTCTTTGTCGGGACCTTGCGGTGGAGGCGGAATGGTTTTCCAAAGAATATGTTCGCCTTTGTTGTTTGCATC
>CAYZMW010000007.1:0-52626 GCA_964479645.1 uncultured Melioribacter sp.
ATTTGAATATTCGGATGTCGTGGAAGTAAATATCGGCACACCCGTGAAATTCGAACTTTCGCAGAACTATCCGAACCCGTTCAATCCGACAACGACGATTTCGTATTCAATTCCAAGTGTCATTGCGAGGAGCGAAGCGACGAAGCAATCTATCGTAAATGTAGCGTTAACTGTTTACAACGCTCTTGGGCAAAAAGTCGCGACGCTTGTAAACAAAGCGCAAGCGGCGGGCAATTACACGGTTCAATTCGACGCGCGGGATTTACCGAGCGGAATATATTTCTACACTTTACGCGCTGGAGATTTCGTTGCGACGAAGAAAATGATATTAATGAAATAAAAAAATGATTATCAAGCAAGATTATCCCCCTTCCCGTTAGGGAAGGGGATTTATTTTATAAAAACAGGAGGATACATGAAGTTATTTAAGCTACTATTTATCTTTGTTTTTATTTCGTCACTGTTAAATGCCCAAAATGTCAGTTTTCTTGAATTTGACGGCGACGATTCGTTTTATGTAAATGATAATTCATCCAATGATTTGGACGTTACGGGTAGCAATTGGACGTTGGAGTGTTGGGTCTATCCGACGGCGAATACAGTTCCCGCGTCAGGTTCTTATCCGTCTATTATAAGTCGTAAATATTCGGTGGAAATGTATTTCAGAAATACGGGCTCGGGTACTACGAGTCTTGGCGTCGGTGTCATCGCTTTATCAGGAAGTGGTTCGGGTTTTGATGTAGAAGCGACCGTGACCAGTGGTACGAACGAATTAACGTTAAACGAATGGCACCATATTGCGGTATCTTACGACGGAACAACGACAAGATTATTTTTCGACGGTTCTGTCGTCGGTACTTCGACTGATGCAGATTTCGATTTGGACGCTTCCATCGCCGCAATGAACTTCGGTGTTAGATATGACGGTGGGTATGATGCAACGCGTTATATCGATGATTGTGCTCTCGACGAAATCAGATACTCCAAAACGGCGAGATATACTACCGATTTTACAATCGGAACGGCTTCTTCACCGTTTACGACGGATGCTAATACCATATTGTTGTATCACTTAAACGAAGGAACGGGTACTTCAATTGCCAATGACGGTTCGACCGATTTTAACACATCGCTTAGGAGTTCACCGAACGATGCAACATGGAGAACTTATAATTATTATTCCGATGAATTGCCGTTGCAGTTTGTCATTGACGGTAATATGAAAGACGATTTGTATATTTCGCTTGCTACCAAGCAAAATTCCAATTCTGGATTCGGTTCAGCAATAGATGTTTCCGAAATAAAATACTACAATGATGCCGATAATGAAATGATTTATTTGGGAGTAATAGGTAAGTTAAACACCGGCTCGACCGATGGTATTGGAATTTGGCTTAATACGGATTCCGATTCGCCTTTAAGCGGTGCAAGTGCAGGAACGGCTCTCGGAATTACAGGAGGCGGGCATTATATTGACGGAGATGCGGGCTCTCACTTAAACTTCAAGGCGGATTTCGAAGTCGACTATATGTTTGCGCTAAATCCTGGGGCGTCATCTTCAAATGTTTATTTTGATGCGGCAACTCAACTTTCATCCGCCGCCGCTCATTACCAAGGAGCTTGCGACCAAGCGGGTACGAGTGCGACAAATTCTTCCGCCGACGGAACGGTCTTTACGCAAAATGCAATTACATTCGCCTTTGATAATTCGGCGGGCAGTACTACGGGTTTTGAAGTCGCTTTACCGTACAGCGAACTCGGTATTTCTTCATTGGATAATTTGGAAGTATTTGCTTTTGTTGTTTCCAGTACGGCATATTTTTCCGATGTAACTGTCCCGGGTGATATTACTACTGGAAATCCCGGCCAAGATGTCGATTTCGGCTCGTTGTCTGGCGGTGATTTCCATGCCGGTACCGCTCCTGTTCCCGTTGAATTGAATTCATTTGTGGCGAATATTAATGGAGACAAGGTTACTCTCACATGGCGCACCGCAACCGAAGTGAATAATTACGGATTTGAAATTCAGCGTCAAGCGGTGAGCAATGAAAATTCCGAATGGGAAGCAATCGGTTTCGTAGAAGGCGCTGGCAATAGCAATTCGCCGAAATCGTATTCGTTCACCGATAACGTTAGCGCAAGCGGAAAATATTCATACAGATTAAAACAAATCGATTTGGACGGCACATTTGAATATTCGGATGTCGTGGAAGTAAATATCGGCACGCCCGTGAAATTCGAACTTTCGCAGAACTATCCGAACCCGTTCAATCCGACAACGACGATTTCGTATTCAATTCCAAGTGTCATTGCGAGGAGTCCCGCCATGGCGGGAACGCAATCTATCGTAAATGTAGCGTTAACTGTTTACAACGCTCTTGGACAAAAAGTCGCAACACTCGTTAACAAAGAACAAGCTCCAGGCAACTACACCGTACAATTCGATGCGACCGATTTAGCGAGCGGTGTTTATTTCTACACCTTACACGCGGGGAAATTCGTCGCGACGAAGAAAATGATATTAATGAAATAAGATTATCATCGTATTTTCACAATAGCGCCGATTGAACTGCTTTGTCCGTTTAACCGGCGCTTTTTTATCAATTAAGAAAGGTTAATTGTTCACCACTTAGTTGCGCTTTCGCGTCTCTTCATGTTTTCTTTGAAACTCTTCTCAACTTTGACTTTAGCGTCAATCCCAATTTTTGAACACAGTATGTCCAATATCCAAGACCAACGATAATCTTTTTAACTGAAATTATTTAGGATTATCATATAAAAAAATCCTCCGCTCGTTTCCGAAATTTCAATAAATTTGTTTTCTCAATTTTTTAACGGAAATTTCATGAAAATCAACAAACACCAACTTGAATATAAAAAATCGGTTGAGAGTGAAATCGGTGAATTGGGAAAACGCCCTGAATGGTTGAAAGTACGTTTGCCGAGCGGGGAAAATTATTCCGACGTTCTGAAACTAATGCGTAAATCGCAATTGCACACGGTTTGCGAAGAAGCGCGTTGTCCTAATCTCGCGGAGTGTTGGAGTCATAGGACAGCCACTTTCATGATTTTAGGCGAAATCTGCACGAGGACATGCGGGTTTTGTAACGTAAAAACGGGCGTACCGCGAAAAGTGGATTGGGACGAACCACGCAGAGTGGCGGAATCGGTGAAAGAACTCGGTTTACGCCATGCAGTGATTACTTCTGTTGACCGCGACGATTTACCCGACGGAGGCGCTTCGGTATATTCGGAAACGGTTCGCTTGGTGCGCAAACTCAATCCTGATTGCACAATCGAAATTTTAATTCCCGATTTCAAAGGCGATGAAAAAGCCTTTGAAACAATTATGGAAAATCCTCCCGACATTCTTAATCATAATCTGGAAACGGTTAAACGTCTTTATCATGCGGTTCGTCCGCAAGCCAAATACGAAAGAAGCCTTTATCTTTTGCAGTGGTTCAAAGAGAACGGATTGAGAACCAAAAGCGGAATTATGGTCGGAATAGGCGAAACGGACGATGAAGTTTTCGAACTAATGAACGATTTGCGTGAGTATTCTTGCGACATTCTGACGATAGGGCAATATTTACAACCGACGAAAGAGCATTTACCCGTTGCGCGTTACGTGGATTTGGACGAATTCGCCGCATATAAAGAATACGGTTTGGAAATCGGTTTTCTTGCGGTCGAATCGGGACCACTTGTGCGCAGTTCGTACCATGCCGATAAACACGCGCGCGATTTGTAATTTATTCAAGAACACTTCATTCCACCGCGTAGCAAAGTAAATTTTATCCTCTGCCGAAAATTCCCCTGAGCGTTTCTCCCAGCAAAGGCGAAGCAATCTACCGTATTACTGCGCCGAGCCAAATAAACACAGTCCTTCCGAGTTCCCGCGGAAGCGGGACGAAGGAATCTGTCAAATTACTGTGCCGAGTAGTCTTTTGCTGACAAACCGACAGATTGCCGCGCTCCCACGCACAGCGTGGTCGCTCGCAATGACGCAAATTTTTCAGTCTGCAAGGGCGCGCCGACGTAGTCGGCAAGGACTAAGCGATCTACCGCGCCGCGCGCTGAATAGTCTTTCGCTGAAAAACCGATAGATTGCTTCCCCCGCCGTTGGCGGGGGCGCAAAGACAGACGGTATTTGGTGGAATCGCAAAGACGCAAATTTCCCGGTCTTTGCGAGGAGGTTTCCCGCAAAGGGCGGGAAAACGACGAAGCAATCTGTTGTATTGCTGCGCTGAATTGTCTTTTGCAAACAATTCCGATAGTTTGCTTCGTCACGCTAAAGGCGGGACTCGCAGACAGAGCATTTCAATTTTTGCTGAAAAATTCAATAGATTACTTCCCCCGCCGTTGGCGGGATCGTAATGACTGACGGTGTTCGGCGGTGTTTGAAATTGTTCACTGTTAACTGAGGAGACGCGCTATAGCGCGTCTCTACATTTATTTCGGTTCTCTTCTCTCAACCTTAACCTCAACCTAATTTACTAAATGCCATCAAAACCCCCAGCTCTTGGCGAACATAATTTATAATTATTTTAGTTTATTCAATTAATAAATTCGTGAACGTGGTATAAAACATGGGAAATTTTTTCTCTGAGTTTTGCCGAAAGGAAATTTATTCGTAATATAGCGAACCCGAATTTGATATTTTCGTTGGTTGTTTTCCCTGAAAAATTTCACAAAAACAAAAAACGTTCGTAACCTTTTTATGTTTGTTACATCATATGTGCAATAAAATTTTGAACATTAATTAAAAATAGGATAAATAAAATGACGGAACATTTAACAAAAAAAGATTTCCTTGAGAAAGTTTTCGATTACGAAAACAAAAAAGAATGGGAATACCAAGGCGATTTGCCTTGTATCATCGATTTTTGGGCGGAATGGTGTCAACCCTGTAAAATGGTTGCGCCTGTTTTGGAAGAACTTTCGGAAGAATACGCCGGAAAAATTCGCGTTTACAAAGTAAACACAGAAGAAGAACCCGAACTTGCGGCGGCGTTCGGCATCAGGAGCATTCCTTCGCTTCTTTTTATACCGAAAAACGAACAGCCGCAAATGGCTATCGGCGCATTGCCCAAAGAAACTTTGAAGCAGGCGATTCACGAAGTTCTTCTCAAAAACGAAGTTAATGCTAACTAACATTTTGTTTGTGTTACGAAGCCGCATTTTTGCGGCTTTTTTTATTTTAAACGCGGGTTGCGAAAAATGTGTGGAAGTTGATTTTAACCTTAAAAATAGGCGTTACGCGTTGTTTTATCGGAAATGGTTTAAGTTGAAATTGAAGCGAATTTTCCCTATCTTTCTATGATAAATTCGGAGAAAAATAATATGAAATTTAAAGTAAACAGCAAAGAACTTGACAACACTCTTTCTAAAGTTTTCCCCGCCGTTCCGTCCAAAACACCGGTGCAGATTCTTGAGAATTTCTTCGTGGAAATTAAAGACGGAATAATGAGCGTTTACGGTACCGACATGGAAATGGCGATGAAATCTTCGCTAAATGTTGTAGCCGAAGGAGATTTTCAAGCGGTTATTTCCGCCCGCAAATTTTACGATACCGTCAGAGCGCTTGAAGAAACCGAACTTCATTTCGAAACGTTCGGGAACAATATGATAAAAATTTCATGGGAAAAAGGCGAATTTCATCTCAGTTATTTGCCCGCAAGCGATTTCCCTAAAATCCCGAGTTTTCCTGCGGATGCCGATGAAGGCGAAATTTTCTCATTCACAATAAGCGGCGAGGATTTGAAACGCGCAATTGAGAAAACGTCTTTCGCCATAAGCAAGGAAAGTTTCCGCCAAGCGATGATGGGAATTTTATTCGAATTCAGCGAAGAAGGTTTGCGTTTCGTTTCTACAGACGGACATCGCTTAATTAATATTTTATATAAAAATCTTTCGGTCGAAACGCCGGCAAGTTACGTTGTGCCGGGCGACGCGGTGAATTTGCTCTATAAGGTTCTTGACGAAAAAGAAGTGAAAATATTTTTCAGCAAATCGCACGCTTCGTTTATCCTTAACGATATCGAACTTATCGTACGTTTGATTGACGAACGTTATCCAGACTACAAAAGCGTCATACCGCTCGAAAACGAATTTACGCTCAACGTTAATCCGCAAACATTGCACAAAGCCGTCAAACGCGTAATGGTTATCACGTTCGAAAAATTGAAACGCGTTAAATTGAATTTGAAATCCGACGGAATGATTGACGTTATTTCGGAAGATATGGACCTCGGTGATATGGGTAAAGAAGCCGTGGAAGCAAAGTATATCGGCGACGAAATGGAAATCGGTTTCAACGCGGCTTATTTGAGCGACGTGCTTTCGCATTTATCCGACGAAGAAGAAATAGTGATGAAATTGCATTCGCCGAACAAAGCGGTGGTTATCGTTCCGACGAAGGAAAAGGAAAATCAGGAATTGACAATGTTGCTTATGCCGGTGAGGTTAAACGTTTAAGATGGTTCTCGAAAATCTCGAATTAACAAATTTTAAGTTACATAAACAAAGCGTTCTTAACTTTTCGGAAAAATTGAATTACATTGTCGGCGGAAACGGGCACGGCAAAACGACCGTGCTCGAAGCCATTTATTATTTGAGCACGACAAAGGGTTTCGGACAAACGAACGACGCCGATGCGGTAACTTTCGGCGAAAACTTTTTCGAAATCAAGGGGACGTTCAAATCTCTTACAAATAACCGCGCACGCATACATTACGACAAAACCGAACGAAGGAAAAGATATTTTTTAAACGGAAAATTAATTTCCAAACCGGCGGAAATTATCGGCAAATTTCCCGTTGTGATTCTTTCTCTTGCGGATCACGAAATTACGCTCGGCGCGCCTTCGGACAGACGCCGCTTCGTCGATTCGATTATTTCACAATCAAGCGGAACGTATCTGAAAATTTTGCTAGAATACAATAAAACGCTGAAACATCGCGCGGCGTTGCTTCAAAAAATTCGCGACGAAAGAAACGATTATTTGCTCGAAGAACTCGACGCGTGGACGGAAACGCTCGTGAAACTCGGAGGCGAAATTATTTTGCACAGAAAAAATTTCACGGAAGAGTTTACGTCCTACGTTAAAAAGGCGTATGAAAAAATAATGGCGGAAACGGAAATTCCCGAAATAAATTACGCCGCTTTCACAAGCGATTTCAACGCCGAAAATGTTTTCGACAAATTCAAAATCGCGTTGAAAGAACGCAGACAGTTGGAAATAGCGCGCGCGGCGAATCTTGCGGGACCGCACCGCGACGATTTCGAATTTTATTTGAACGGAAAATCGTTGAAGAAATTCGGTTCGCAAGGACAACACAAAACGTTTCAAATTGCGTTGCGCTTCGCTCAATTTTATTACATCAAGGATAAATCGGGCGAAACGCCGCTTTTTTTAATGGACGACATTTTCGGCGAACTCGATTCGTACCGCTCGGGGAAAATTCGCGATTATCTCGACAAAGTGGGACAAGCGTTTATTACGATGACCGATTTTACGAAATACGAACGTTTGCAAAAAAACGGGAATGATAATTTGATAATAATTGAAAACGGGAAGCACGCGAATGCGTAAAGGCTCGTTAAAAACAATTGCAGACGCGTTGCACGATAAGGAATTGCAACCGATTGAGCGTATCGTAACGGAAGGCGAAGCGGTAACCAAATTCGCGGAGATTTTTCCCGATTTCAAAAAAATCGCGAAAGCAAAGAAAATCAATAACAAAACGCTTTTCCTTCGCGTCGAAAACTCCGTGTGGCGAAGCGAACTGAATTTACATAAAGCGACAATCATAAAAAAAATAAACGATTACTTCGGTAAGGAAATCGTGAAAAACATTAGATTTATTTAAGAAAGAGGTTGAACAAAGTGGCAAAAGAAATGAGTCAAGCGGAATACACGGCTAAGAACATTAACGTTCTGAAAGGACTTGAAGCCGTTAGAAAAAGACCCGCAATGTATATCGGCGACGTCGGTCCGCGCGGACTTCACCATTTGGTGAACGAAGTTGTGGACAACAGTATAGACGAAGCGCTTGCGGGATTTAATGATACGATAAATGTTACGATAAATAAAGACGGTAGCGTTACTGTTGAGGATAAAGGTCGCGGAATTCCCGTCGATATTCATCCCGTTGAGAAAGTAAGCGCGTTGCAAGTCGTGATGACGGTTCTGCACGCGGGCGGGAAATTCGACAAGAACACTTACAAGGTTTCCGGCGGATTGCACGGAGTAGGCGTTTCCGTTGTTAACGCGCTTTCGGAATGGTTGAAAGTGGAAGTGAAACGCGGCGGGAAAAAATATTTCCAGGAATATCGTCGCGGTATTCCCGTTACGGAAGTTCAGGAAATCGGCAAGGTAAAGCCGAATGACACGGGAACGAAAGTGACATTCAAGCCCGACCCTGAAATTTTCACGACGACGAAATTTCAATTCGAACGCCTTGCCGAAAGAATGCGCGAACTCGCTTACTTGAACAAAACCGTGAAAATTACGATTAAAGACGAAATCGAAGGCGAAGAAGCGACTTACCATTTCAAAGGCGGAATAATCGAATTCGTAAAATATTTGAACGAAACTCGCGACACTATTCACAAGCCGATTTACATCGAAGGCGAAAAAGAGAATACGCCCGTGGAAGTTGCGTTTCAATACTGCACGGCTTATTCCGAAAACGTTTTTTCTTATGTTAATAACATTAACACGCACGAAGGCGGAACGCATCTTTCGGGCTTTCGCACCGCTCTAACTCGCACGCTCAACAGTTACGCGGCAAAGAATAACTTAATTAAAGACAGCAAGAAAATCACTTTGACAGGCGACGATTTTCGCGAAGGTTTGACCGCGGTTATTTCCGTCAAGGTCGTGGAGCCGCAATTCGAAGGACAGACGAAAACCAAACTCGGCAACGGCGAAGTAAAATCGATTGTCGAATCGATTGTCGGAGAAAAACTTTCCGAATATCTCGAAGAAAATCCTTCCGTAGGAAAAAAGATTATCGAAAAATGCTTGAAAGCCGCGGAGGCAAGGCTTGCCGCAAGAAAAGCGCGCGAACTTGTTCGCCGCAAAAACGCTCTCGACTCAATGCACTTGCCCGGCAAACTTGCGGATTGCTCGATAAACGATCCCGAACATACGGAACTTTACATCGTGGAGGGAGATTCCGCGGGCGGTTCGGCAAAACAAGGACGCGATCGTCGTTTCCAAGCGATACTTCCTTTGCGCGGTAAAATTCTGAACGTGGAAAAAGCGAAGATTAACAAAATTCTCGAAAACAACGAAATCAAAACGATTATTTCCGCAATCGGCGCGGGTATCGGAACTGAATTCGATGCGGAAAAGGCGCGCTACGGTAAAATTATAATTATGACCGACGCCGACGTTGACGGAAGCCACATTAGAACGCTTCTGCTTACGTTCTTTTACAGATATATGAAAGAACTCATTACAACGGGAAGAATTTACATTGCGCAACCGCCGTTGTACAAGATAAAGCGCGGCAAATCGGAAACGTACGCTTTCGACGACGAGGAGCGCGATAAAATTCTTGCGCAAATCAGAAAAGACAGAAACATCGAAGTAACTGAAGAAGGCTTGCCGAAAGGCGTTACGATTCAGCGCTACAAAGGTTTGGGTGAAATGAATCCCGAACAACTTTGGGAAACGACAATGAATCCCGAAACGCGCACGGTTCTGCAAGTTACTCTTGAAAGCGCGGCGGGCGCGGATAAAATTTTCGAAACGCTTATGGGCGACGAAGTTGAACCGCGCAGAGCGTTTATTGAGAAACATGCTAAATACGCAAACTTGGATATTTAATCACAGAAAAAATCAGAAGAGAAAGAAATGAGCACGATATTCGAAAAAATAAAACCGAAATCACTCGAAGAGGAAATGAAATCCTCTTACATAGATTACGCAATGTCCGTAATAGTTGCGCGCGCATTGCCCGACGTTCGCGACGGTTTGAAGCCTGTTCACCGTCGCGTGCTTTACGGAATGCATGAACTCGGTTATGTTCACAACAAGCCTTACAAGAAATCGGCGCGTATTGTCGGCGACGTTCTCGGTAAATATCACCCGCACGGCGACAGCGCGGTTTACGACACGCTTGTTCGCATGGTACAAGATTTTTCTTTGCGCTATCCTTTGATTGACGGACAAGGAAATTTCGGTTCGGTTGACGGCGACAGCGCGGCGGCGATGCGTTACACCGAAGCGCGCCTGCATAAAATCGCCGACGAAATGTTGCGCGACCTCGATAAAAACACGGTTGATTTCCAACCTAACTTCGACGATTCGCTTCAAGAACCGATTGTGTTGCCTTCTTACTTGCCGAACCTTTTGATTAACGGTTCAAGCGGAATCGCCGTGGGAATGGCGACGAACATTCCGCCGCATAATTTGGGCGAAGTAATCGACGGACTTGTGGCGCTTATCGATAATCCCGATATGGAAATCGACGAAATAATGAAATACATTAAAGCGCCGGATTTCCCGACCGGCGGAATTATTTTCGGCTACGACGGCGTAAAAAGCGCCTACAACACGGGACGCGGGAAAATTATCGTTCGCGCTCGCGCAAATATCGAAACGCTGAAAAACGACCGCGAAAACATTGTCGTTACCGAACTTCCGTACCAAGTTAATAAGGCTAACTTAATCGAAAAAATAGCGGAACTTGTCCGCGCCGGAAAAATCACGGACATTACCAATATTCGCGACGAATCCGACCGCGACGGAATGCGCATCGTAATTGAGACGAAACGCGACTCTCAACCCGAGGTGATTTTAAATCAACTTTTCAAGCACACTCAAATGCAAGTTACTTTCGGCGTGATTATGCTTGCGCTCGTAAACGGAACGCCGAAAGTGCTGACGCTGAAAGAGGTGATGCAACATTTTCTCAATCACCGCATGGAAGTGCTTATTCGCAGAACGCGTTACGAACTTGCCGCGGCGGAAAAACGCGCGCACATTTTGGAAGGCTACATTATCGCGCTCGATAACATTGACGAAGTTATCGAGACGATTAAAAAATCGCGCGATGTGGAAACTGCACGTAACAACTTGATGAGAAAATTCAAACTTTCCGAAGTGCAAGCGAAAGCGATTCTCGATATGCGCTTGCAACGCCTCACCGGATTGGAAAGAGAAAAAATCGAAAACGATTACAAGGAAACGATAAAATTAATCGAAAAACTTCGCGGCATTCTGGATAGAGAGGATTTGCGTTTTGAGATAATCAAAAAAGAATTGCTCGAACTTCGCGACAAATACGCCGACGAACGCCGTACGGAAATTATTTACGATTACAAAGATTTTTCGCTTGAAGATATTATTGCGGAAGAAGACGTTGTCGTAACGATTTCACATCGCGGATTTATCAAACGTTTTCCGGTTAGCGGTTACCGCAAGCAAGCGCGCGGAGGTCGCGGCGTAACGGGCGCGGGAACGAAGGACGAAGATTTTATCGAGCATATGTTCATTGCGTCCACGCACCATTACATTATGTTTTTCACCGACAAGGGAAAAGTTTACTGGCTCAAAGTTTACGAAATTCCCGAAGGCGGACGTGCGGCGCGCGGGCGTTCGATTCAAAATCTAATCGAGAAAGAGAAAGAAGAAAAAATAACCGCCTTTGTAACCGTTAAAGAATTCAGCGACGACAAATACGTAATAATGGCGACCGAAAACGGAACGGTAAAGAAAACGGTGCTTTCCGCGTATTCGAACGTGCGTCGAGGCGGAATTAACGCGATTAATCTTGTCGAAGGCGACAGTTTGAAAGAGGTTAAAATTTCCGACGGCACGAACGACATTATTATCGGAACACGGAACGGAATGGCTATTCGATTTAATGAAAAGGACGTGCGTCCCATGGGAAGAACCGCAACCGGCGTACGCGGAATTTCATTGCGAGAGGACGATAAAGTCATTGGAATGATTGTGGTTAAGCGCGCTAACACATTGCTTGTCGTTACGGAAAAAGGTTTCGGTAAGCGGAGTAATATTTCCGATTATCGCATTACGCACCGCGGCGGCAAAGGCGTAATTACGGTTAAAACCGGCGAAAAGAACGGCAAACTTATCGCGATGATGGAAGTCAGCGATAACGACGAACTTGTGATTATTACGACCAAAGGAATGGTAATTCGCCAAGCGGTTAAGGAAATTCGCGTAATGGGAAGAAACACGCAAGGCGTCCGCGTAATACGTTTGAAAGAAGGCGATTCGATTGCCGATATTGCGCGCGTCGTTCCCGAAAACGATACGCTTAAAACAAACGGCAACGGCGAAACTTCCGAAGGAAATAACGCGAACGAAAATAATAACGAAGAAGAAAAACTCTTGTAGTAATTGAATAAACGGAAGAATTCAAACGCCGTGCGAGCCGTATAATTTTCGGTTCAAGCGGCGTTTTTGTTTTTTAATGTTCTAATTGGTAATCTCTAAATTTTATTTTTTTGTGGGGAAGCCGATTCCCTGGAGGGCTATCCGAAAACTTTTGTAACGAACGAAAGGAAAATCGTTTTTGCATCGCCTCCCGAAGTTTTAACGGCTATGTCCGCTTCTAACAACGCCTCCGCCGCGCGACGAATTTTTTCTTCGGTTCTGAAAAATTTTGACGAAACGATTTTCCTATAATAAAAAGGATGAGCGCCTATTGCCGAGGCGGCTTCTTTTTCCGAGAGATTTTTCTTTCGCGCTTCCAAACTTCTCATTAGAATTGTAACGGCGCTTGTAAGCATTGGTAGGATTTCGTATAACTGAACGCCGTTACTTAACAAATGATAACCGATTTTAAGCGTTTCCGTTTTGTCGCCTTTTAAGAAGGCTTCTTGCAATTCGAACGTCGTATAAGTTTTTGTGGGCGACGCAAGTTTGAGAATTATTTCTTTTGTAATTGTTCCGCCCTCACCGAGATAATCGCGTATTTTTTCCAATTGTCGCATAATCAATTGTTTTTCGGCTCCGACAATTTCGTACAGCCGTTGCGCGTTTTCATCGTCGATTGTTAAGCCCAATTCTTTTGCGCGCGATTTTATCCACGCGAACCACTCGCCGCCGCGTAGTTGACGCGCTTCGAAAATGTAGCCTAATTCGAGTAAAGTTTTATAAGGCTTGCTCGAAAGCCCGAGCGAATTGCTGTCGTCCGCAAAAATCAGTATTGTTGACGTATTTGGATTTTTCGCATATTCGGCGAGAAGTTTTTTGTCGCGTATTAAATTAATTTGTTTTACGATTATGATTTTTTTTCCGTCGCCGAAAGGGAAGGCGGATGCGGCTTGAATTATTTGTTCAATATCCGTTGATTTGGTTGCGCGAATCGTTTCCTTGTCAAAGTCCGACGCTATCAAATTCTTGTACGTTTCCGCAATCAGTTCGGTCGCCTTTTCGATTGCGAATTTATCTTCGCCGAAAAGATAATATATCGGTAGCGGTTCTTTTTTCAGAAGCGGAACAAGTTCGCGAACCGAAGGCGCTTTGATTTTGGATTTAGCCATTCTCGCTCCGCGTTTTTTCACTGTTGTAGGCTTTTATCAAAAGCGTTAAAAATCCGCCCCAGATTATTCCGAGTACAAGAACCGCGGTAAATATCGTAATCATTTCTCGTTTTCTCCGAATGTTAATCGTACAAAAAATTTATTAAGCGCAATAAAAAGCGCAATGACAATCGCCCATTGGAAAAGACAAGTACCCGCGTTGAGCGAATGGAACGGATTCCACCATTCAGGGTCCCACTGCGCGGAAGAAACGAGCCACCAAACAATCAACACGACCGCTTGTAACGGAATAAGAAACGCAATTACGTAATTGTACCATTTCCCGATTTTAATATCGCTTCCCGCGTCGTTAATTAATTCCGTTCTGAATTTTTCAATCCCGAATTTTATTATAGCAAACGCCATTCCCGCTCCGCTTAAAATTAAGCCGACGCCCCAAACCCAATCCTGGTTGGCGAAAAAGTCCATATTTAACGCCGAAGGAACGCCGAGCAAAAAGCCGCTTGTCGTTACGATTAAAACCGATTTTTTTCTGTCGAAGCCGAAATCGATAAACGTACGCGTTGTAAGTTCGACGAGTGAAATCAACGAAGAAATTGCGGCGAACATAAGCGCAAGGAAAAACGCGGAGGCGAAAATGATATTGAGAATTTCGCTTGACGTGAATTTTTTAAAAAGCATCGGCAAATAAATAAAAGTAAGCCCAGTATTTGCGGGTCCCGCCTCGGTAATTCTGCTCATTGCGTCCACGGTGCTTAACGAGAACACCGTCGTGAAAATTATTATTCCCGCAACGAGCGAAACCGAATTGTTGCCGAAACCGATTAACGAAGCGTTAAGCGGAACGTCTTCGCGACTTCGCATATAAATTGCGTATGTTAAAATCAATCCCCAACCTGCGCCTGTATCCCACGCGTTTTGGGTCAGTGCGTTCAGCCACACCTTGAAATCGAAAAGATATTCCGTTTTCGGCGTGAAGAAGTATTTTAAACCTTCCGTTGCGTTCGGAAGCATTAAGGCGCGTATCATTAAGATTAACAATATCGCAAGCAAGGAGACCACCAGAACGCGACTTGTTTTTTCGATGCCGTTTTTTACGCCTTTGTAAACTACGAAGCCCGAAACGAACATTGCGACGAAATGAAAGAACAGCGGAGAAAAGCCCGACGAGAAATCGTTCCAATATTGAAAATAATCTTTGACTTTGAAAATGGAACCGTCGATTGAAGAGAAAAAATAGCGGATAACCCAACCCGTTACAACCGAATAATAAAACATTATCGCCGTGGAAACAAAAGCGATGTATGCGCCTATCCATGCGAAATTTTTACCGGCGAGTAACGCAATTGCGCCGAGCGGACCTTTTCGCGCGAATTTTCCTATTGCAAATTCCGCGATAATCAACGGCACTGACCACACGAAAAGGAAAATCACCCACGGGATAAGAAACGAACCGCCGCCGTTTTGCGCAACCACACGAGAAAAGCGCCAAATATTTCCCGTTCCGACCGCAATGCCGAGCGTGGCGATAATCAATCCCCAACGCGATGAAAAATATTCTTTTTTTCGTTCCATACTCTATTCCGAAAATTCAATTTTCAAATATACGATTTTACGCCTTTAATTTTATGTCGGAAAAGAATGAGAATGTTCATTTCAATCGAAGTTTGCCGTATTCGTGATTTATTCTTTATTCTTATTTTCGGATTGTTAAAATTTATATATTCGACAATCGGTTATTATTTAGTTTGAATCTAAATAAATTTTCTTATCTTATTAATACGTTTTATCTGATTTATTAGTGAGGATAGAAAAGCAAAATGACAAAGAAAAGAGAATTTTCAAACGAAGAATTGCTTGAAGCGTTGCGATTGATGACGCTTTCGAGAACTCTTGATATTAAATACAGTACGCTTATCAAGCAAGGCAAAGTGGGATTTTTGATTGCGGGCGCGGGACACGAAGCAACGCAAGTCGCTTTCGGTTTGACGCTTAAATCCAAGCGGGACTGGGCGTATCCTTATTATCGCGACCAAGCGTTGTTACTTGCTCTTGGCGTAACGCCGCGAGATATTACGTTGGAAATGCTCGGTAAAGCGAACGACCCGATGGGCGGCGGAAGACAAATGCCGAACCATTGGAGCATGAAAGAATTTAATATTCCTTCACAATCGAGTCCGACAGGGACACAGTTTTTGCAAGCCGTAGGGACGGCTCTCGCTTTTAAGAAACGCGGGGAAAAGAAAGTCGTTTACGTCAGTTCGGGCGAGGGAACGACGAGTCAAGGGGAATTTCACGAAGCGATAAATTGGGCGTCGCGTGAAAAAGCGCCGGTGATTTTCGTAATACAAAATAACAAATGGGCGATTTCCGTTCCCGTGGAAAATCAAACCGCGGGGAAAAACGCCTCCGTAACCGAAATGATGAAAGGCTACGAAAATCTTTTGCGTTTGAACGTTGACGGTACGGATTACGAGGAAATGAAAATCACCGCTGAAAACGCTTACGAATACGCGCTTTCGGGCGAAGGTCCGGTTCTTGTGGAAGCGCACGTTGTAAGATTGTTTTCGCATTCGTCGTCGGACGACCAAAAAAAATATCGTCCGAAAGATTCGCTTGAAGAAGATTTAAGACGCGACCCGATTGAAAAACTCGCGAATAAATTAATCGAACGGGGCGCATTAAAACAGAAAGAATTCGAGACGATGAAGACGGAGTACAAAAAACTCGCCGACGATGTCGCCGAAAGCGTGTTAAAAGAGCCCGACCCGAAACCTGAAACGGCGACAAGATATGTCTTTGACGAAAGCGGGTTAATCGATTCGCTCGATTACGAAAAAACGAAACCTACCGGGAATAAGGTCGTGATGGTCGATGCGATTAATCACGCATTGCACGAGGAACTTGAAAGAAACGAAAAAATTTATGTTTTCGGCGAGGACGTTGCGGATGGCAAAGGCGGCGTGTTCACCGCGACGAAAGGATTATCCACCAAGTTCGGAAACGAGCGCGTTTTTAATTCGCCGCTTGCCGAGGCGAGCATCGAAGGCGTTGCAATAGGAATGGCGCTTGCAGGCTTGAAGCCCTGTGTGGAAATTCAATTCGGCGATTACATTTGGCCCGCGTTTATGCAAATGCGCGACGAACTTGCGACAATGCGCTACCGTTCAAACAATGCTTGGACGGCGCCCGTCGTTACGCGCGTTCCCGTAGGCGGGTTTATCGGAGGCGGACTTTTTCACAGCCAAACGATTGAAGCGTTTTTTGCGCATATCCCGGGAATTTATATCGCCTATCCTTCCAATGCCGCGGACGCGAAAGGTTTGCTTAAAACCGCTCTGCGCTTGGACGACCCTGTCCTTTTTCTTGAACACAAAGCGCTTTATCGTCAAAGTTACGCGTCTTCGCCCGAACCCGATGCGGATTATCTTTTGCCTTTCGGCAAGGCGAACGTTGTGCGAAGCGGAACGGATTTAACGGTGGTAACTTACGGCGCAATGGTGCACGAAAGTAATTTCGCCGCGAAAAAACTTGAAGCGGAAGGTTTTTCAGTTGAAATAATCGATATAAGAACCATTATTCCGCTCGATATGAAAACAATTCTCGCATCGGTTTCGAGAACGAATAAAGTGGCGGTAGTACACGAAGATATGCTTACGGGCGGTTTCGGAGCGGAAATAGCCGCGCGCGTTGCCGACGAAGCGTTCGAATTGCTTGACGGTCCCGTAAAAAGAATTGCGGCGTCGGACGCGCATATTCCGTATCATTCCAATTTGGAAAGAGCGGTTTTACCGACACGCGAGCGAATTTACGAGGAATTAAAAAAACTTCTCGCTTATTAGAAGGAGAAAATGAAAATGAAAGAAGAAATTTTAATGCCGAAAATGGGCGAATCCGTTACGGAAGGAACTCTAATCAAATGGCATAAAAAAGTCGGCGACAAAGTGGAGAGAGACGAAATCATTTTTGAAATCAGCACCGACAAAGTGGACACGGAAGTGCCGTCGCCCGTTGACGGAATTTTAACGGAGATTCGTTTGCGCGAAAACGAAACCGCGCCGGTAGGAAGCGTGGTTGCGGTAATCGAAACGGAAGCGGAATCGGCTGAAAAACAAGGCGACGAACAAAACGACACGGACGAAAGCACTGAAAACATTGAGCGCGACGAAAGCGCCACAGAATTGGTTGACGTGATTATGCCCAAGATGGGCGAATCGGTAACCGAAGGCACAATTATCAAGTGGCATAAGAAAGTCGGCGACAAGGTGGAGAAAGACGAAATTATTTTTGAAATCAGCACCGACAAAGTGGACACGGAAGTGCCGTCGCCTGTTGACGGAACGATTACGGAAATTCTTTACGGCGAAAACGAAACGGTGGAAGTCAATAAAGTTGTCGCCCGTATTGCCACGGGGAAAGCCGTTTCGTCGCTTCCAAAAACCGAGAAGAAGAAAGAAACCGCGGGAAGCCCCGAAAATATGGAGGTTGAGAGAACCGAAACACCTGTAATCGAAAAAAAATCGGAGAGAGGAAAAAGCAAGAGATTTTATTCTCCGCTTGTTTTGAATATCGCGCGCAAGGAAGGAATTACGTTCGACGAACTTGAAACGATTGACGGAAGCGGATTAAACGGACGCGTAACGAAAAAGGATATTCTCGCATATCTTGAAAAACGAAATGAAGCGAAAACGCAAACTTCCGCGCGAACGTTTGTTTTTGACGGCGAAACGGAAATTATTCCGATGGACAACATCAGAAAGAAAATCATGCGACACATGATTGCGAGCCGCGATACGTCGGTGCATGTTTCCGAAGTCGTTGAAGTCGATATGACGAAAATTCACAATTTCATCGAAGCGAACAAAGAAAGATTTGCAAAAGAAGAAAATCTGAAACTCACATACATGGCGTTCATTTCTTACGCCGCGGTAAAAACCTTGAAACAATATCCGTTGATGAACGCTTCGATTGACGGCGAAAATATCGTAATGAAAAAATACGTTAATCTCGGCATTGCGGTTGCGGTCGAGCCGAACGGATTGATTGTTCCGAATATTAAAAGCGCCGACAATATGAACGTGCGCGGTTTGGCGAAAGCGATTGCCGAATTAAGTTACAAAGCGCGAAACAAAAAACTTTCGCCTGACGACGTCGTTGACGGCACGTTTTCGATTACCAATTACGGAGTGTTCGGCGCATTATTCGGCACGCCGATTATCAATCAACCCGAGGTGGGAATTCTTGGCGTCGGCGCGGTTGTTAAACGTCCCGTTGTCGTTACCGCCGAGTTCGGCGACACGATCGCAATCAAGCCGATGATGTATTTGACGTTAAGCCACGACCATCGCCTTGTTGACGGCATGCTCGGCGGATTGTTTCTCAAGGCGGTTAAGGAAACACTTGAAAATTTCGACGTCTCGATTGTGTGAAGTCTAATTTTGCGCGCGTTTGCATAAAAATAATATTGAACCGCGTAGAGCGATTTTGTAATGTCATATATTTTGCTGAAATTTAGTATATTTGTTTAATTTCAGAAAGAAACGGGAGCGCTATGAGAAATTTTATAGTTTTTTTATTCATTCACACATTCCTTTTTTTGCAAGTTTACGCACAAACCGATATTAACGATTGGGAAGCGGAAGTTTATTACGTAAAAACAGGTAATTTGAACGTACGAAGCAAGCCGACTTCGCGAGCGAAAAAAGTCGGTCGGTTCAGACGTTATCAAAAAATTGTCGCATTGAATACGGCGGAAGATTACGGTAAGTGGGTGAAAGTGATTTATCCCTTGCGGGGTTTCGTTTATTCGAAATATCTGATTCCCGCCGAAAAGTTTAAAGTAAATCCGAAGAGAATTCCAAAAAGCATTCGTAGGTTGAACAATTATTTTGTTGAAGAGATAGAATATCCCGAAACCGATTTTACAGTTGACGAAGAAGGGGGGATAAATATCAATCTTGAGGATGTGGAGAAATTTCTTTTGCTTCATAAGACGAATATTACGAAAATCATTTATCCTTTTAGCGGCGAACTTAAAACGTCCCCCGAGGCTTTTGTCCCGAGCGATTACGTTGTTCCCGAAGCGGTCGATAATAATTGGACGTTCGAAGAAAGACATGTTCGGGCGTATTATTTGAACTTACGGGAAAAACCTTCCGAACGCGCCGAAGTAGTTACGACATTGGAGAGAAATCAAAAGATAGTTCTCGTGAATATTTTCGACGAGAAAATTACACCCGGCTGGGGACACGTTATTTATCCGATGGAAGGCTACGTTTATAAAAGATATCTTTATCACGGAACGCTTGCCGACTCGTCGGAACTTGAAAACGATTGGCACGTGGAACTGGAACAGAACGGCGATTTCCCCTTTGCCGTTTTTGCCGATTCTCTTTTGACCGTTCCTTCGGATACCATTGCGCCGAATCGTACATATCTGAAATTGGTTGAAAGCAAGCCGAGTAAAGTCACCCGAATTATTTATCCGATTAAAGGTTTTGCAATACCCGAAGAATCCATGATTGCGGATTTTGAAGAAGAAAAAACGCTTGGTTGGAATCTTGAAGAACGTTACGTAAAAGCGAGTTTTTTAAACGTAAGGACGCGTCCATCTCAACACGCGGAAATAAAAAGCGTGGTAAGAAAAAACCAAAAAGTTTTGATACTGAATACCGACGAAAAAATAACGCGCGGTTGGAAACGTACGCTTTACCCGATATACGGATATTTATATGCGCCGTATCTTTATAAAAAAGATGAAACCCTTGACACTTCCAGCGTTGTACGGATGCCCGAGAACGCATGGAGTTACGAGATTTTGTCTTGCACGACCGATTCGGCGTCGATTTTCAAGACGCCCGACGCGGAGAGCCCGACCGTAGGCGTAATCGGGAAGAGAGAGCAGGCTGTCTTCGTAATCGATTCTTTGCATGGTAACGATTGGCTTTACGAAGTTTTCCCTAAACGAGGTTATGTGATTGCTGACGATTTTCTTGAATATTCATCAAAGGGGCGATATTATATCGGGACGGGAATTCTGGTCGGACCGTTTCAACTGCCTCTTGAAAAAAATTTAACAAATTATAAAATCCCTTTCGGCGCGGTAATTGACTTTTCAAATACCGATTGGCGTTTCTCTTTCCGTCTTGGATTTTTCCAAACGCAAACGCATAATAGCGATTACGTGTTGAAGACAAATCAAGTTTTCTTAACGGCGCGCTATTCATTTTTGCGGGTGATGAAAAACAGTCTGGATTTCTATGTCGGCGCGGGTTTGAATTACTGGATGTCAAAATTCCAATTAGCCGAGTCTCCCGATTCGGTTGCGTCTCTTAACGAGGAAGAAGATTCCGATTTGGGCTATTCCTTAAGTCTTGGAGCGGTTTACAGTTTTTATGATTTCTTTATTGATGTTCAGTATTACTTCTGGTCGTCGCGCGAAGCGGTTTTCGGAGAAGAGCCGCAACAAGGCGAAATATCGAGTCAGTACAAACTTTATCCCGGTTCGAATCAATTCCACATTATTTTAGGGTACAGATTTAAGTTTTAATTTTATACGATTTAGATACAGCGGAGGAAAACTTTTTCTTTCGCTTTTTCCATAAAACTTGTGCGGGCGGTTTAAGGGAAGTCTTCGGTTAACCGCCCGACCCGTTCGCCTCCGAAAGATTAACTCACCGACACAAATCGATTATACCCGATGAAGGCGAAAAACGCATTGATATTGTCGGTTAAAACGTGAGTTTTATTTATTGCGAAGCGAAATAGGATTTACCGTGCAAAGCCGAATTAATTTCGTATCTTTACCGTCTTTATTTTTAAAAGGTTTTAAAATGAACGAACTTAGAAACATTTCAATTATTGCGCACGTCGATCACGGCAAAACGACGCTAATTGACCAGATTCTCAAGCAAAATAAAATTTTCAGAGAAAACCAAATTTTGCAAGAACGAATTTTGGATTCGAACGATTTGGAGCGCGAACGAGGAATAACGATTTTTTCGAAAAATATTTCCGTGAATTATAAAGACGTTAAAATCAATTTGATAGATACGCCGGGACATTCCGATTTCGGCGGGGAAGTGGAGCGCGTGCTGAAAATGTCCGACGGCGTTTTGTTGCTTGTCGATTCTTTCGAGGGTCCGATGCCGCAAACGCGCTTTGTTTTACAAAAAGCGTTAAGTCTTGATTTGGTGCCGATAGTGGTTATTAATAAAATCGACAGACCCGATAATCGTCCCGAGGAAGTGCTTGACGAAATTTACGATTTGTTCATCGACCTTGACGCTTCGGAAGAGCAGTTGGATTTCCCAGTTGTTTACGCAAGCGGGCGAGAAGGTTGGGCTGTAACGGACTTGAACGATTCACCCGTCGATTTGTCGCCTCTGCTTGATGTAGTAATAGAAAGAATTCCCGCGCCGCAAAAACGCGAAGGCGCTTTGCAAATGCAAATTACGACAATAGACCATAACGACTATGTAGGTCGAATCGGAATCGGGCGCGTTTTCCGTGGCAATCTTGAAAAAAACAAACCCGTTTCGATAATCAGACGCGACGGCAAGGTGGAAGAGGCAAACATTAAGCAACTTTTCGTCTTCGAAGGATTGCACAGAAAAGAAGTGGATTTCGTGCAAAACGGCGATATTTGCGCTGTAGTGGGAATTGAAAAGATAGACATCGGCGATACGGTAGCCGACAGGGAAAACCCCGAACCGCTTCCTATTGTCGCAATAGACGAACCGACGATAAGTATGTACTTTACGGTTAACACTTCTCCGTATTACGGCAAAGAAGGGAAATACGTTACTTCGCGTCAACTTCGCGAGCGGCTCTTCAAGGAACTTGAAAGCAACGTGGCGTTGAGAGTGGAAGAAACGTCGTCGCCCGATACGTTTAAGGTTTCGGGTCGCGGAATTTTGCATCTTTCCATTTTAATCGAAAATATGCGTCGCGAAGGTTATGAACTTGCAATCGGCGCGCCCAAGGTTATTTACAAAGAGATTCAAGGACGAAAAGCCGAACCGATTGAAGTTCTTACGGTTGATACGCCTTCCGAAACGGCGGGCAAAGTGATTGAGATTGTCGGGAGCAAGAAAGGCGAACTGGTAAAAATGGAAAATAAAGGAAGTTTGACCCGACTTGAATTTCATATTCCGTCGCGCGGCTTAATGGGATTGCGAAACAGAATTTTAACGGCGACTTCGGGAGAAGGAATAATTCATCATCAATTTTATCAATACGAATTTTTTAAAGGGTCCATTTTGCACAGACAAAACGGCGTTCTAATTTCGATGGGCGAAGGACAAGCCACAGCGTACGCTTTGGATTCGTTGCAGGATAGAGGACGTTTTTTTATCGAGCCCGGCGAAAACGTTTACACGGGACAAATTGTCGGCGAGCACACGAAATCGAACGACATCGAAGTGAACGTGCAACGCGGGAAAAAACTTACGAATATGCGCGCCGCGGGTTCCGACAAAGCCGCGAAAATTGCGCCCGCCGTTAAATTTACGCTTGAGGAAGCCCTTGAATTTATTGAAGATGATGAACTGGTGGAAGTAACGCCCAAATCAATTAGAATGAGAAAATTGTATTTGGACCCGCACGAAAGGAAAAAATTCAATTTGAAGAAATTATAATTTACGCGGGGAAACGGGAATCGAGTTTATTTCGATTCCCGCATTCTGTAAACTATTGAAAAGATAAATCCGATTGACATTACAATCACGCCGATCCAAATCAAACTTACAAGCGGTTTGAAACTTACGTCTGCTGAAAAAATTTCGGAAACTTTCGTTTGCTCTTCGCCGCCTGAGAAAATTAATTTTATTTTTCCGCTTGCGTCGAGTTTCGCCAAATCCACGTCGATATTCTTGTCGTAAATTCTTGCGGGTAAATGTCTGATGTTTTTCTTTTCCACAATTTGTTTCGGACTGATAACGATTTCTTTTCCGTCGTATTTGATTTTCAATCGCGCGCCCACGGTCATTTTATCGCCGGAGCGCATCGCGTTCATAAAATCTTTCGAATATTCGAAATCTTCGAAAGTAATTTCAAGTCCGTCGTAAATTTTCGTTTCGCCTTTCGAAAGTTCGAGCGCGTTTTCTTCGGTTTTCGCGTCGTCGAAACTAACAGGCGAAACGTAGAAATCCATCGGAAACGTTTGAATGATATCGGGTTCGCGCATCAAACTGTTATCCATTTCGACGATGTACATTACGGGCGATAACTTTATTTTTTCATTCCCTTTTTTCGCAATTACGTTAAAACGAAATTTTTTCCCGTTGTCGAAAGGTTCGTATCCTGTAAATGTAAGATTGTAACCGAAAACTTTCACGGGAACGTTTTTCGGCAACTTCACGTGTTTCTCTTTCGTGTAGCCGCCGTTGGAAAGAACGCCGAATACGAATATCGCGATACCGATATGCGTTAAATAAGCGCCTAAATAGGACGGACGTTTCTTGATTATTTTTATCGCGATTTCCGAATTGATAATCAGTGCGAAAACATTGAAGAATATTAAAATCAAATACATCGTTCGGTAAACGTTCGCTAAAAACATAATTGCAAGAACCGCCGCAAACGAAATCGCAAGCGGCAAACGAATTTCTTTCCACAGCGTTTCGGGATTTGTAGAACCCCAACGTAATTTCAAACTTAATCCGTTTACCAAAGCGAGAAGCACCGCCACGGGCAAGGCGATTTTATTGTAAAAAGCGATGTCAACCGTTTGCCCGATAATCGGCAGGGAAGTGCCGAAAATAATAATGACCGACGCGGCGATTAAAATTATCGTACCGGTAAACAAGGCGAGTTCGCGCGACCAGAAATTTTCTTCGAAAGTGTAATTTTCTTCGAGATATTTAAATCTGTACAAAAACGCGCCCACGCCGAGAATTGTAAAGAAGAACATGAAAATCAATAAAATCAGAAACACGACGCGTCCCGGTGCAACGAACGAATGCACGGAAGCGTCGCTCAAAACGCCGCTGCGAGTGAGGAACGTGCTGTAAATGACGAGAACGAAAGTAAGAACGCTGAGCAATAAATTAATTTTAATGAAGCGTCCGGGTTTGTCGGAATTTTTTTGCGAATGTTTTTGAACAAGCATTGTGTGAATTGCCGCAACCGCAATAATCCAAGGGACGAGCGAGGAATTCTCCACGGGGTCCCAGCCCCACCAACCGCCCCAACCGAGCACGCCGTATGACCAATAGCCGCCGAGCATAATTGCCGCACCGAGAACAAGCGCGACCGCCGAGAGCCACGGCAATGAATATTTAACCCAATTGCGATAGTCGTTGTTTATCAGCGCGGCGATTGCAAATGAATACGGCACTGCGGACATTGCGAATCCGACGAAAAGAAACGGCGGATGAATTTGCATCCAAAAATTTTGCAAAAGCGGATTCATTCCGTTGCCGTTGATTATGAATTGATTTACGGGAATGTTATTTTGTTTGAGCAACGCCACAAGTTCGCCCGAAATTTTTACGAAAAGCGTAGCGTTGTTTTGGTCTTCGAAAATAAATCTCTGAACGAAAGGTAAACTCAAATAAACGGGATTGATATTTTTAATCGGAACAAATCTGCCGCTTTCCCAAATATAACTGAACGGATTGTTCAAAAGCGGATTTATTAAAATCAAAAGGAAAAGGACGGTCAGCAAAAAGACTATCATTACGGGCGCTTCGAGATTTTCGCGTTTGGAAGTGAAATCCATTAGGAACAAACCGACGATGACCGAGAATAAAATCCAGAGTAAAATGCTTCCCGCTTGTCCCGCGAAAAATGAAGAAATCAGCAATCCGAGCGGAAGGGAATTGTCGCTGTAACCGTAAACATATTTGAATTGATATTGATGAGTAAGGATTGCATGAAGTAAAAATAACGAAGCGCCGATAACGGCAATCGTTAAAACGTGGTAACCGATGCGCGCGTATTTAACGCTGTTTTCATATCCTTTGAAAGCGTAATAATACATGACAATGGAAAAAAGCGTCCCGAGTAACGCTACGGTAAGAAATATATTTCCGAGCATGAAGAATTCCTTTCGTTAACTGCTTGGAGCGTTGTTGTTTTCCGCTTCCTGATATTTGGACGGACATTTGGTTAATATTTCTTTGGCGTGAAAAACGCCGTCCTTGAATTTTCCCGTAACGACAACGCTTGTGGCGTGTTCGAAATTATTGGGAATCGTCCCTTTGTAAACCACTTTCATTTCGTCGCCCTGTTCGTTACGCAAGTAAAAAATAAAACGGTTATGCTTGGAATCGACAGTGTAATTTTTGTCTTTGTCCCAACTTCCCGTCACTTTAACGATTTTACCGCTGTGACGAATTTTGGAAAAATCCTCTTCGTATTTGATGTTTGTTTTCGTAAACAAAAAACCGAGTGCGATGAAAAAAATCGCGATGATAATTCCGCCGAAAATATACTTATTCTTCATTTTCATCCCTTTCCATTTCTGCTTCGATTTTTTTCAATCTTGAATCGATGGAATTTACGAACAAGAAAATACCCGCCCAAATTATTGCAAGTATAATAAAGACAATGTAAATCGAATTTTCGGATAAAAATTCGCTCACGACAACTCCTTCCTACTGTTTAATTTTTCTTTAAGTAAAATGGTTTTGTAGTTCAGTTTCCACAACCACGCGTAAAGCAAAGTGAACGCGGTAAGAGAAAGAAAGAAAATCAACAACATGTTTCCGTTCATCTTAAAATCTATCACGGGTCCCGCGTTGGTATCGTCAGCCGAACCCGGATGAAGTCCGCTCATAATTCGCGGCATTATAAAAATAAAAAACGGAACGGTAAGCGCGGCGAAAATGGAATAAACCGCGGAAAGTCTTGCGCGTTTCTCTTCGTTTTCAAGCGAAGAACGAAGCGCGAACAAAGAGCCGTAAATCAACATTAAAATAAATATACTTGTTTCGCGCGGATCCCAGTTCCAGAAAGAACCCCAAGCGAATTTCGCCCATAACGAACCGGTTGCGGTTGCAAGCAATACGAATACCATCCCGATTTGTAACGCCGAAAGCGCGCGCGCGTCGTAATCCAAATTTTTTGTGCGCAAATATTGAATTCCGTAAAACATCGCCGCGAAAAACGCCACGGTTGCAAGCCACGAAGTCGGCACGTGAAAGAAAATGATTTTTGCCATTTCTCCCAAGCCGGGAACAAACGGAAATTCGTACCAAGCGGAAGGCGCTTTGACAATCGGGAAAGTAATTCCGGCGAACAGAACGAAAAGCATGAGGATAAAAAGAATGATTTTGAAAATCTTATTCATTTGGCGTACCGTTCGTTTTATTTTAATACCAAATATAGTTTTTTAATTTTTATAAATGAAAAATAAAATAAATATCCGAACATCGACAAATTTTTTTACGAAAATAATTAGACTAAATAACTTTTTTTATTTTGACGATTGCAATATTTTTTTTAATTTTTAATTGTCTATAACTAATTAAACGGGAGACGCTATGAAAAAAGTATTTGCGGCGTTTATTCTTTTCCTTTTTGCGGGCACTCTGCTTACCTCCGCTCAGAATTGTATCGATTGTCACACCAAGGTTACACCCAATGTCGTTAAAGATTGGAAGATGAGCAAGCACTTCGAAAACGATGTCGATTGCTCTGTTTGCCACGGTGAGGCTCATACGACGATGACGGATTACAAGAAAGCGGAAATGCCCACACCCGAAACTTGTTCCACTTGTCACGAAGAACAAGTTGACCAATTTATGGCGGGTAAACATTCGAAAGCATGGGCGGCAATTATGGCGATGCCGACCATCCACATGCAACCTTGGCCTCTAATCGAAGGAGAAAAGGGTTGCGGTTCGTGCCATAAAATCGGTGCGAAAACAGAGGCTGAAATCGAAAGCCTTAAACATCAAGGCTCCAATTACGGACACGCTTCTTGCGACGCTTGCCACACGCGTCACACTTTTTCAGTTAAAGAAGCGAAACAACCGCAAGCATGTCAAACTTGCCACATGGGTTTCGACCACCCGCAATGGGAAATGTATTCGGGTTCGAAACACGGCGTAAGATATTTGCTGAAACAAAACGGCACTTTGCCTGAAGATACGCCCGCGCCGACTTGTCAAGATTGTCACATGCCGAACGGAGACCACAATGTAAAAACGGCATGGGGTTTCTTAGCCGTTCGTTTACCGATGCCCGAAAACAAACAATGGGCTGATGACAGAGCGACGATTTTGAAAGCCCTCGGTGTTCTTGACCACAACGGAAAACCGACCGCATTGCTTGATGTGGTTAAGGCGGCTGACTTGGCAAGATTAACTCAAGAAGATTGGCAAAAAGAACGCGACAAAATGATTAAGGTTTGTAGCGATTGCCACTCCGAAGAATTTGCCAAGGGCGAATTGGAAAAAGGCGACGAAATGATTCGTCATGCCGACAGTTTGATGGCGGCGGCAATTCGCGTGGTTGACGGTTTGTATCAAGACGGCATTATTAAAAAGCCCGAAAATTACATTGACAATTATCCTTGGTTGTTAACGTTCCACGATGCACCAACGGTAATTGAGCAAAAATTATTCGTTATGTTCCTTGAACACAGAATGAGAACTTTCCAAGGTACGTTCCATGCCAATCCCGATTATGCTTTGTGGTACGGTTGGAGCGAAATGGTTAGAGATTTATCCGAAATCAAGGAATTGGCGGAACAGATGAGAATTAATCACGAACTTGCTCACAAGTAAGTTGTTCCGATTTTTTCAAGCCGAAGCCTTAAACGGGTTTCGGCTTTTTTTATTTAAAAATTCGGATAAAATTCGAAAAAAGTTTTATCTTAATGAGTGCAAAGATTTTTTAAATAAAAATCAGGAGGAAACATGAAATTAAAACGATTTTTCTATTTATTGATAATTCCCGCGTTTCTCTTTGTAACGACTAACTCGATGGCTCAAAACAAATACATCGGTGCTAAGAAATGCGGAATGTGCCACAAGTCTAAGAAAATCGGGGCGCAATACAAGATATGGAAAAAAAGCGGTCACGCAAATGCCTTTAAAACATTGCAAACCAAAGAGGCGGACGAAATCGCAAAAGCCAAAGGATATAAAACGAAAGCCGCCGAAACTCCCGAATGTCTTAAATGTCACGTAACGGCTTACGGAGTGGACAAGAGTTTGTTGGGGAAAAAATTCAAACCGCAAATGGGCGTGCAATGCGAATCGTGTCACGGACCGGGTTCCGCTTATGCCAAGAACAGTATCATGAAGGACAGAAACAAATCGATTGCAAAAGGCTTGAAATTGTACGACGACGATAAAGAAAAAATCAAAGCGATGTGCGTAACTTGTCATAATCCTGAAAATCCGACGCATGAAAAACACGGCTTTGATTTCGACAAATATTGGAACGAAATCAAACACGAAATTCCCGGTAAAAAGTAATAAAAAACATTTGGAGATAAGTTATGCAATTGCCCGAATCATTTAATAATAAAATCACGAAGACGGGAATAACGCTTTCGGTTATCTCGTTTATCGTAATAATCGCTCTGCTTGTTTTTCCGGGTGACGTCGAAGAGTGGAGCGTGGCGGGAATTCTCACGTATGTTGTTTTGACTGTCGTTTGGCTTGTCGGGATAATTCTTATTCCCGTGGGAATGGGAAAATTCGAAAAGAAGAATACACCCGAAAAAAAATCATCGGTTTGGAATTTAACCGACCGCGGTTATCGTAACGCGTTTTACGTATTTCTCGGCGGACTTTTGGTGTTTGCGCTCGTTTCAACCGCCGGCGCGTATAAGTCGTATCATTATATGGAATCCGTTAAGTTTTGCGGAACGACTTGTCACACGTTAATGGAACCCGAATACACCGCTCACGCTAAAATGGAACACGCGAATTTACGTTGCGTCGATTGTCACATCGGTGAAGGAGTGTCGGGATTTCTCGCTTCGAAAGTGGAGGCGTCCCGTGAGTTGATTTCCATGATGGCTGGCACCGTTCCGCATCCGATTCACGCTCACGAAGGTATTCACGAAGTTGCGAAAGAAGCGTGTCAACATTGTCACTGGTCGCAAAAATTTCAGCCAGATAGAAAAATTCATCGCGTGCATTTTTTGCGCGACGAAGAAAACACCGAATACGATATTGACATGACGCTACATCTCGCATCGGGGAATAAACCGCTCGGACTTTCGAAGGGCGCGCATTGGCATATGAATAAAGATGTCAAAATCGAATACGTGGCTACGGATAAAGAAGCGCAGGAAATTCCGTGGGTTAAATTAACCGATTTGAAAACCGGAAAATCGACGGTCTTCCAAAATGAAGACGAACCGCTTGACAAAGAAGCGTTTGACACGCTTAAAGTTGTTCAAATGACTTGTATCGATTGCCACAGTCGTCCCGCCCACGATTTCAAGCCGGCGGAAGAATTTATCAATGCGGCTTTCGTACGCGGTGAAATCGACCGAAGTTTGCCGGAGTTCAAAGCGGCGGCTGTTGCGGCTGTTTCGGAAGAAGAATTCACTTCGTCCGATTCGGCTAAAATTCTTATCCCGCAAAAAATCAAAGAATTTTACGATGAAAATTATCCCGAAGTGCTCGAAGAAAACAAAGAGGCTCTCGATAAATCGATTGCCGCTGTCGTAAAAGGCTTTTCGCAAAATGTTTTCCCGGATATGAAAGTGCGCTGGGATAAGTATTACAACAATATCGGACACTTGAAAAGCAAAGGTTGTTTCCGTTGTCATGACGGAATGCACGTTGCGGAGAACGACGAAGTTATTCCGAAAACATGTACGACGTGTCACACGTTCAATGCAATCGGTACTCCGGGAGAAATGGTTTACGCAACGCCCGATAGTCCGCTCGACTTTATTCATCCCGGCGAAGATGTTGAGCAGGAAGATTGGGAAGAAGCGTTATGTTCCGATTGTCATGCGGGAACAGGTCCGTAGGACTTTATTTTTGTATTGTTGAAAACGGGGACTTAAAACGTCCCCTTTTTCATATTAACAAATCGAAAGTTTGTGACGCGAAAATTTTTTACGATTATTATATTTGCTTTTTTTTATTTCTAAGAAAGGATTGATATGCCCTGTAAAGAGGACGCACCGGAAATCAGTAAGAAGAAATTGAAAATGCCGCACGAAGAAGTGTGGCGCGTTTTTCGTATTATGTCGGAATTTGTGGAAGGTTTCGAAACGTTCACGAAACTGCCTCCAAGTGTCGTGATTTTCGGTTCCGCTCGAACGAATATCGAAAGCAAATATTATAAAATGGCGGAAGAAACCGCGCGTGCGCTTGTCGAAAAAGGCTTCGGAATAACGACGGGCGGCGGTCCCGGAATTATGGAAGCGGCGAATAAAGGCGCGGCTGAAGCGGGCGGAAGTTCCGCCGGAATTAACGTCTTGTTGCCGTTCGAAACCGAATCGAATAAATATATCGATAGGGATAAAGTAATTACGTTGCGCTATTTTTTCGTGCGAAAAGTTTTGCTTACCAAATACGCGCAAGGGTTTATTATTATGCCCGGCGGTTTCGGTACGATTGACGAATTGTTCGAAATCTTAACGCTTATTCAAACGGGCAAAACGAAACGCGCGCCCGTTATTTTAATGGGAAGCGATTATTGGAACGGTTTAATCGAATGGTTGAAAAATACGGTTCTTAAAGAAAATAATATTGCCGAAAGCGATTTCGATTTGTTCAAAGTAACCGACGACCCCGAAGAAACCGCAAATATCATTTGCGAATTTCACAAAGGAAAAGAATTTTTACCGAACTTTTAATGCCGAAATACAAACACGTAATATGGGATTGGAACGGCACTCTTTTGGACGACGCGAAATTGTGTTGTAAAATTATCGGCGATTTGGCCGTGCGAAACGGTTTGCCCGCCGTAACGTTCGAACAATATTTGAACGTTTTTACGTTTCCCGTGCGGGAGTATTACGGAGCGCTCGGTTTTCCTACTGATAACGGGGAATTCGAACGTCTCGGAAAAATTTTTATTGAAGAATACGAAAGAAAAAAATTCGAAGCGAAATTGCACGAAGGCGCGCGCGAAACAATTGAAAATTTAAGAGAGAAGGGAATAGGGCAATCGGTGCTTTCCGCATATTCGATTGATAAATTAAATGAGATTTTGCGTTATTTCGGCTTGGCGGATTTTTTTGACGAAATTGCCGGGCTCGACAATATTTACGCGGAAGGGAAAATTCTCATAGGAAAAAAATTAATTGAAAAATTGGGGCTGCGAAATAAAGAAGCCGTTTTGGTCGGCGATACTTTACACGACGCGGAAGTCGCGGAGTCAATAGGCGCGGATGTCGTTTTGATTTCTCACGGACATCAACACGAAGCGCGATTGAAGAAATCGGGCTATCCCGTTGTCGCTTCTTTCGACGAATTGAAAGAAATTATTTTGCAATGAAAAATGATGTGATAGCGATTTGTTAATGAAATTATCATTAATGTTTTTTTAATCGAAATCGATTTTCTTAATTGATAATTTCCTTTCAAATCAATATCTTAAAAATTATTTTGGAGGAAATATGTCTGAATTAAGCGATTTTTTAAGATACGTTCCCATTTTCTCGGAACTGCCCGATGAAACGATTGAGCAGATTGCTCAAATCGGACAAATCAAAGAGTTTTCCAAGGATAGCATTATTCTGATGGAAGACGAAGACGGTTTAACAATGTTTTTTATTATCGAAGGAAAAGTAAAAGTTACGCGGACAAGTTCCGACGGCAAAGAGGTTATTTTAACGGTTCTCGGTCGTTCGGAATTTTTCGGAGAAATGGCGATATTGGACGGAATGTCTCGCTCGGCAACCGTTATTGCGCTTGAAGACTCGAAATTGTTCATCATACATCGTAACGATTTTCTCGAACTTTTGAAAAAACATCCCGAAATTTCCATTCCGCTTTTGCAGGAATTGACTTCTCGCCTTAGAGCCGCCGATATGAAAATCAAATCGCTTTCGCTCAAGGACGCCGAAGGCAAAGTGGCGACGGTTATTTTGCAACTTGCGGACACGCAAGGCAAAGTTAAACACGGCATTGTGGAAATTGAAAAAATGCCGCTACAACAAGATTTGGCGAATATGGCGGGAACTTCGCGCGAAACAATCTCGCGAACGCTTCACACGTTTGCCAAAAAAGGTTACATTGAAATGGAAGGTTCGCGACTTCGTATTTTGAATTACGAAAAATTCGCCGAACTTTACGGATGATGAACGGCTTAGCCGATCTTCATACTCACACGGTTTTCTCCGACGGAGCGAATACTCCGTGCGACTTGGTGCGTCTCGCCGCACAAAAAGGTATTTCCGCAATTGCAATCACCGACCACGATTCCGTAAACGGTGTTCCCGAAGCGTTTGAATGCGGACGTCAAGCGGGAATTGAAGTAATACCCGGTTTGGAAATAAGCACCGACGTTAACGACGTCGAAGTGCATTTAATCGGTTTGTTCGTTGATTTTGAAAATGCGGAATTGCAAAAGTATCTCGAATTTTTCAGAACCGAAAGATTGCACCGCGCGGAAAGAATAATTAAAAAACTCGAAGCGCTGAATGTAGAAATCTTTATCGAAGAGGTTCTCGAAGAAGCGAAAAATTCCGCAATCGGGCGACCGCACATTGCCAATATATTGTACAGAAAAGGTTACGTCGAAAATTATCTTGACGCTTTTCACAAGTATCTCGGCGATTACGCGCCGGCTTTCGAAAGAAAAATTCACGTATCGTTGCAAAGCGCAATTAAATTAATTAACGACGCCGGCGGACTCGCTATTCTTGCGCACCCGGGAAGAATGAGCGAAGAACTTCTTACGCAAATTATTCACGCGGGAATTGACGGAATTGAAGTCGTTCATCCTTCGCACAATTTATCCTTGCAAAAGTTTTACACGGGATTGGTCGAACAATATTGTTTGCTTGCTTCCGGCGGTTCGGATTATCACGGCGGAATTAAAGACGACGATGAAAATTTCGGCAAGTTTACCGTGCGTTACGATTTCGTGGAAGAAATGAAAAAAATGCTTCCCCAAAAAGTTTTATGAGGCAAAGCGAAAATTGTTGTACATTCCTTTTTAATAATTTTTGAATCAATTGAAGAATGAAAAAAGAACTCAAATACTTCACGACGGTTTTGTTTGTCTTCTTGTACACTTTGTTTGTCGATACTTCGGCGCAAACCGACAATTGGAAGAATTACTCGTCTCTTTCGAACGTTGCGGATTTTGTTATCGCCGACGGAACAATTTTCGCCGTTTCGGACGGCGGATTTTTCTCGTTTGACGGCAATCGATACGTGGTTTTGACAAAATCGGAAGGGCTTAATAGTCAGTCTTTAACCGCGGTTGAAGCGGACGAATACGGACAAGTTTGGCTCGGAAGCAAGGAAGGTTACATTAACATTTTGCAAAATGCAAGCGGCGATGAAATTCATAAAATTTACGACATTTACACGTCGAACAACGAACAGAAGTCGATAAATTCACTTTTCGCGGCTGGCGATACTGTGCTTGTTGCGACCGATTTCGGACTTTCGTTGCTTTCCGCCGCTTCGTTTAATTTTATCGAAACCGCAATGAAGTTCGGCGACTTCAATTCGAAATCTCCCGTTTTGAATGCGAAAAAAAAGAACGGGAAAATTTATGTTTGCGTTTCGGAAGGACTTGCAATTGAAAAGGAAAATCAATCTTCGCTTGCCGTTCCCGAAGCGTGGGAAAGTTATCCCTTTGAAAACATTGCTCCGAATTATCCCACCGTCACCGAAATTTATAATGATACTCTTTTTGTAGGCACGGACAAAGGCGTTTATTGCTTGACCACGGGAAATTTGGAACTTGTCGGGCTTTACGGAAAAATGATTTATGATATTTTTGTCGCTAACAATAAACTTTACGTTTTGACGGAGCATTCGCTTTACGAATATTCCGCCGCCGACTTTTCGGAAATATTTACGGCGAACGAAAGTCTTCATAAAGCGGATTTTTCGGACGCGAATTTTTATTTTGCAAGCGACAAAGGAGTGCTTGAATTAAACGGCGACGAACTGCTGACCGTAATTCCCGACTGTCCCGAAGTTAATCTTTATTCCGAAATTACCGTTGACAAAAACGGCGCGCTTTGGGTGGCGACCGGCAAAGACCCTGTCGGAAAAGGAATTTTTAAATTCGACGGAGTAACCTGGAAAACTTTCAATAAAACGAACACGGCGGAAATTAATTCCGATTTCTTTTTCAAAGCATATACTGACAACGACAACGTAAATTATTTTCTGAATTGGAGCGACGGTTTTGTTACCGTGAAAGATACCGTATTCAAACGTTTTTCAACGGCGGAAACCGGAATGGAAGGTATTCCGGGCGCGCCGAATTATCTTGTTGTTTCGGGTGCGCAAAAAGATACGCGCGGAAATCTTTGGGTCGTTAACATGTGGTCGGGTAATAATAAACCGATTTCCGTTATGACAAGAGATAGCGTTTGGTATCATTTTACGCAACCCGTTTTCACGCCGGGCTCCAAAGAGTGGTTCGAATTTCTTGCTATCGATCAATACGGGACGAAGTGGTTCGCAAACGTTGACGGACACGAAGGATTGTTCTATTTTAACGATAACGGAACGCTCGACGATATCGGCGACGACGAATGGGGCAGATTGACTTCTTCGGACGGTTTGAGTTCGTCAAGCATAAACGCCATCGTTGTGGACGCTTACGGCGAACTTTGGGTCGGAACAAGTTTCGGACTGGATATTATTCCCAATCCGTCTAATCCGCGCGGAATAATGGAAGTTTACGCTTTGAGAACCAAAGGCATTACGGCCATTTACGTTGACCCGCTCAATAACAAATGGGTCGGAACCACCGACGGCGTTTATTATTTATCGGGCGACGGTTACACGGTTTTGGGACAGTATAATACGGAAAATTCGCCGTTGCCAGGCAACACGATAAAAGACATCGCTTTCGACAATGCTTCCGGCACGGTTTATTTTGCTACGGATTACGGAATTTCGTCTCTGAAAACCGAAGCGGTTGCGCCTTTACAAGAATACGGCGAACTCTTTGTTTATCCCAATCCGTTTGAAATCGGGAAGCATGAAAAGATAACGATAGACGGACTTGCGGAATTTTCACAAATCAAAATTTTTACGATTAACGGGAAACTTGTCGCAAGCAGCGAAGCGGGCAACGTGGTTTCGCCGGGCGGACGCGTCGCGTTTTGGGACGGCCGCGATTTGAACGGCGATTTCGCCGCAAGCGGAGTTTATGTTATTGTAGCATACAACGATGAGGGTAATCAATCGGTAACTTCTAAATTTGCGGTAATAAGGAAATAGTTCGTGATTACAGTTCGAAATTTGTCGATCGGCTTTGGCGACGAACCTTTATTTGAAAACGCGAATATCAAGATTGAGAAAAACGACAAACTCGCTCTCGTGGGTAGAAACGGGAGCGGGAAAACCACGCTTCTGCGAATTATTGCCGGACTTGAAGAACCCGATAGCGGCGACGTTTTCAAACGGAACGGAATTTCAATCGGTTACTTACCGCAAGAATTTACGGAACTCAGCGGCGGTTCTATTTTCGATACGGTTAAAAATTCGCTCAAAGAATTTACGGAAATTGAAAAAACGGAAAGAGAAATTAGCGCGAAATTGAATGAGGGAAATCTCGACGAAAGCGACCGTGAGAAAATGCTTGCGGAATACGGCGAATTGCAAAACAAAAAAGAACGCATCGATTTTTACTCGATAGACGCGCGAATAAAGAAGACTTTGCTCGGGCTCGGTTTTTCCGAAAAAGATTTTTCAAGAAACGTCGCGGAATTCTCGGGCGGCTGGAAAATGCGCGTTCATCTTGCAAAAATAATTTTAGCGGAACCCGATTTGATAATGCTCGACGAACCGACCAATCATCTCGATTTGTTTTCGTTGCGCTGGCTTGCGGATTTCCTTGAAAATTACAAGAAAGCTTTGCTCATTGTTTCTCACGACAAATATTTCATTGAGCGCGTAACGCGAAAAACCGTTGAAATTGCGAACGGAAAAATCACTCTTTTCAACGGCAAGTTTTCCGCATATATGAAATACAAAGAGCAACGGGACGCCGAATTAAAAGCGCAATTGAAAAACAAAGAAAAGCGCGTAAAGGAAATAGAACGTTTTATCGAAAGGTTCAGATATAAAGCGACGAAAGCCAAGCAAGTTCAAAGTAGAATTAAATATCTCGAAAAACTTGAAAAAATAAGCCTTGAAGAAGCCGAAAAGGAAATCAACATACGCTTCAACGCGCCGCCGCGTTTGCCCGCCGTTCCGCTTGAAGTTCGCGGATTATTCAAAGCGTACGGCGAACTTTCCGTGCTTGAAAACGTTTCGTTCAAACTTGAACGCGAAGATAAAATTGCGTTTGTGGGAATAAACGGAGCGGGGAAATCGACGCTTGCGAAAATTCTCGCCGGCAAGTTGAATTACGATAAAGGCGAAGTGCTACTTCACGAAATGACGCGGATTGCATATTTTTCGCAAGAAACCGCCGATAATCTCGATTTGGAAAAGGACGCCTTGGATACACTGATGAGCGAACCGCACGACTACACGCTTTCGCAAATAAGGGGAATTCTCGGAGCGTTTCTTTTTTCGGACGACGACGTTTTCAAAAAAGTGAGCGTGCTTTCCGGCGGAGAAAAAGCGCGGCTTGCTCTCGCTAAACTTCTCTTGAAAAAGGCGAACCTTTTGATTTTGGACGAACCGACAAACCACCTCGATTATGCGTCGAAAACGGTTTTGCAAAAGGCGCTTACGGAATATAAAGGCTCCGTGATTTTAATTTCGCACGACATTGATTTTATGCGTCCTTTTATCAACAAGGTTTTGGAATTTAAGAACAGAACGGTTACGACATTTTACGGCGGAATTGATTATTATCTCGAAAAATCGGATTTCGAACAGGGCGGGGAAATTGTTCGTCGCGAAACGAAAGAGAAAACACGCGGACGCAAAGAGCAAAAGCGAATTGAAGCGGAATTGCGAAAACGAAAATACGAAGCGACAAAAGACCTTAAAGCGAAAATCGAAATTCTCGAAAAAAAGATTGCGGAACTCGAAGAACAAACCGAAAAATTGCAAAACGATATGACGAAAGAGGAGGTTTATTCCGACCCGATAAAAATGAAAGAGACGCAAAAAAATTTCCGCGACGCGAAAGAAGAACTTGAAATCGCTTACGAAGAATGGACGAAATTTTCCGAAGAATTGGAAGAAACCGAAAAACGTTTCGATAGGGAATCAAATCGCATGAATTGAAAAACTTACCACCTGTTTTCGTCTCTCATTCGATTATAGCGCGTTTTCATGCTCATCTCGGTTTCCCGACCAATGATTTTTAATTTTATTTACAACGGAAATGATGATAATTAAATCCGAAATCGTTATTTTGTAGAAAACTTTTTCCTTAAAAAATCGTCGAATATTTTGTCCGAAAATAAGTTAAGCGGAAATAGCGAATTTGAAAATCAAAAGGACTTCGAGTTAATAAGAGCGTTCAACGACGGAGACGAAGACGCTTTTAAAAAACTCTTTTTACGACACAAAGAAAACGTGAGAAATCTTATTTATCTAACGCTTGGAAATACCGATTACATCGACGATATCATGCAAGACGTCTTTATTAAAGTTTACGATAATCTCGGCGGTTTCCGTTTCGAATCGAAATTCTCGACGTGGTTGTACAAAATCACTGTCAATAAATGCAAAGACCATTTGAAGAAAAAATACGTGCGCAAGGTTATCGTTCCGCTTGACAATCAATACAACCTCAGCCAAAAAAACAAACGCACGTTCGAAGAGCCGGATTTGCCGCGCTTGCTTAAAGCCGCAATAGAAAAACTTCCCCCGAAATTGAAAGAACCGCTGATTATGCGCGACATAGAGGAATTAAGTTATAAGGAAATTTCCGAAAAAATGGGGATAGAAATCGGCGCGGTTAAGTCGCGCATTTTCAGAGCGCGGGCAACGTTGCGCGCTTTATTAGAACCGTACATGAAAGACGAGTTCTAACAATGTTGGAAAGGTGGTTAAAAGAGTTTTACGGAGAAATAAACGTTACGAAAGCGGTGATATTTACCGCGCTTTTTCTCATTTTCAAAATTTCTTTCCCTTTCGATAACGGCATAGTTTATCTTGCAATAAATGAAATTCTCGTAATACACGCCGCTTACTTTTGGCTGAATTGGTTCGTTAACAATATTATTTTGTCGAAGAAAAATATTCTGCCTCTGTTGAATTCGGCTCTTGTTACGCTCGTAGTTTTACTTCTTTTAATTTTCGGAATTTCTTTTGTTTTGCCGAAAAGTTTCACGGTGCGTGTCGGATTTTTTCAGCGCTTCGTTATCCTTGCGCTTGCTTCTCTCGCATTCGGACTAATTCTTTATGCGTTCGCGATTATTGTAAAATTTTATTTTTACAGACAAAAGGGCAATCCGAAAGGCTACTACCGCGCAATGTTGATTTTACTTTTGATTTCGGGATTATTGGAAGCGTTTACGCCTTATTTTACGCGCGAATTCAACTTGAAGGAACTTTTCCCCGCATTGTTCTCTTGGATTGAAAATTTCGGAACGATAGTTGAAATCGCCTTGATTTTATTACTTGTTCTGAATTCTTTCAGAGTCGCGTGGATTGCGAAACTTACGAAAAAAGAGAAACGCGGTTTAATTGTAAGGAGTTTTTTCCTCTCGTTGCTTTACGCTGTAACTCTTGTTTTAATTCACGTGGGAGCGTCCGATTTTTACACGGATTTGTTTCCCGCGGCTTCTTCGATGAAAAAAGTAACCTATCTTTATTCGCCGTTCGTTTTCACGGTCGCGTCGTTTATTTTGCTTTACGGAATGATTAATTCGGGCATAATTTTCTTTACGACGATTTTTCATTTGCCGACGGCGGAAGAAAGCGATAAGAAAACCGAAGAACTTTCGATGCTGTGGAATTTGGGCAAACTCATCAACCGAATTCTTGATGTGAACGAACTCGGCGAAGCGATTGTTCTTTTGGCGAAACAAACGGGAAACACGGAAAGAGTTTGGGTGGAAATTTTCGAAACGGAGAAGAAGGTTTTCATTTCGGGAAAGATGGACGAAGAAACCGCGAAAACCGTTACGACGGTGTTAAAGCGCGTCGGAATTAAAACCGAAACAAACGTGATAAACGTTTCCGAACGGAGCGATTTGGGTTTTCTCGCACAGTTCGACATCGAGCGAATATTGATTGCTCCGTTGAAAGTGGAAGGACGCACGAAAGGTTTTATTTTTCTTGCGCGCTCGTTTGAAGAGGAAGGCTTTGACGACGATGAAATCATTGCCGTTTCGGGACTTGCGGATTACGCCTCGCTTGCGATTTCCAAAGCCGAATTGCTCAAAGCCTCGATTGAAAAAGAACGTATGGAAAAGGAACTCGAAGTTGCGCGCGAAATTCAGCGGAAGATTATTCCCGAGCGTTTACCCGCGTTCGAGAATTTCGACGTCGCCGCGCAGTTTATTCCGGCGTTCGAAGTCGGCGGGGACTATTACGATTTTTTCAGATTGAAAAATTCCATCGCCTTTGTGCTTGCGGACGTTTCGGGCAAAGGCGTGGAAGCGTCATACATAATGGCGGAGATGAAAGGTATTTTCGAAGCGCTCGCCGTTACCGAAGACGAAATCGAGAATTTGATTGTTAAAGCCAACGGGCTTTTTGAAAAGAGACTTAAACGAAAACATTTCGTTACCGCGGTAATCGGTTTGATTAAGAACGACGCAATTGTTTTTTATCGCATCGGGCATAACAAGCCGATATTGATTGACGCGGAACGGAACGCGAAATTCATCGAAAGCAAAGGTCTCGCTTTCGGACTGACCGAGAACAAACGTTTCGCGGAAAATCTCGAAGCGGAAAAAATTGTTTTGCGAACGGGCGAAAGTTTGGTATTTTACACCGACGGCGTAAACGAAGCGCGAAACGAAAAAGGCGAAGAATTCGGCTACGAAAGATTTTTCGACACTTTAATTTCAAATGCGACGAAAAGCGCACACGAAACGGCAATCGCCGTGATTAAAAAAGTCAGCGTTTTCGCAAGTAAAAATTTACAAAACGACGATATTACACTTTTGATTTTTAAGAAAAAATAAACGGAGAAAATATATGAGCGATTTTAATATCGAAAAAAGCGAACAAAACGGCGTAACCGTTTTACGATTGAGCGGAATGCTCGACGCCCACACAACGCCGGATATGGAAAAGACGTTCGAAGAACTTATCGGCGAAAAGAAATTTAAGGTCGTGGTGAATTTAAAAAATCTCGATTACATCAGTAGCGCAGGACTCGGCGTTTTTATGGCGTTCGTGGAAACGATGCGCGAAAACGGCGGCGATATTAAATTTTGCGAAGCGCAAGAAAAAATTTACGGCGTGTTCGATTTACTCGGCTTTCCGGTTCTTTACGAGTTTTACGACGCCGAAAAAAGTGCAGTGGAAAAATTTAACGGATGAATTATTTTGAACGAAAAGAAAAAAATTATCGTAAAAAGCAAAACCGAAAATCTTAAAACGGTGCGCGAGTTTGTTGCCGAATTTGCGCGTGAGGTCGGTTTCGATGAAAAAGCTGTTACGGATATTACGCTTGCCGTTGACGAAGCCGCTACGAATATAATCAAACATGCTTACAAGTTCGACGAAACGCAAGATATAATAGTAGAAGTCGGAATTGACAACGACGAGTTTAGCGTTTCGCTGACAGATTTCGGCGGAAAGTTCGACCCCGAGAAAGTTCATTTGCCCGATATAAAAGAATCGCTGAAATTAAAGAAAGCGGGCGGTCTCGGAATTTATCTCATGCGAACGTTAATGGATAAAGTGGTTTACGAAAACACATCGCCCGATTATAACAAAATCACGTTGATTAAGAAAATCGAAAGGTGGTAAGTGGAAAGTTCCGTAAATAAAAATATGCTTGCTCTGATTGATTTCGGAAATCAAGTTAATTCCAATCTTGAACTTGATTTTACGTTGAACAATTTACTCTTTACTCTTTTCGCGAAGTTGCTTGTTTTTCGCGGCGCGATTTTTTTATTTGATGAAAATAAAACGCTTCGTCTTGCCACTTCAAAAGGGCTTCCCGCTTCGGCAACGTTCGAACCCGCAAAAATAAAGGACGAAATTAATTCTCGACTTGACGAATTCGCCGATAAGTACAAATTGCCCGATCGCGGCGAATTGAAATTCAATGAAAAAACGCTCGGCTATGTTCTTCTCGGCGAAAGGGCGGATAAAAAATCATTCGACGAAAACGACAAACTTTTCCTTAACACTATTTACAGTATTGCCGCAACCGCTATTGAGAACGCGTTGAATTTTAAGCGCCTCGAAGAAAGCAATAAAAAACTCGATGCGAAAATAAATCAACTTAATTCGTTGTTCGATTTGGCAAAAGAATTTACGGGTATCTTCGACATCAACAACGCGACGAAAATCTTTTTGTTTTCGGTTATCGGACAATTTCTCGTTTCGAAATACGCAGTGGTTTCGTGCGACAAAAATACCGGCGTAATCGAAAGCAAATTCGACGCGGAAAAAATCGCGGAAATAATTTACGGCGCTTCGGCATGTTTTCCCGAACCGATTATAACGGCTCGTTCCGAAACTGCGGCGGCGAAAGCGCTTGCGGAGCTCGGCGCGGAACTCGTGGTACCGATGCAATATAAAAACGAAACACGCGGATTAATTATTCTCGGTAAGCGTGCGGACGGCAAAGAATATTCGCAATCCGACATCGAATACATTTATTCTGTGGGAAGTCTCGGCATGATTTCGTTTGAAAACAGCAGACTTTTCAACGAGTATCTCGAAAAGCAAAAGATGGAAAAAGATTTGGAACTCGCGCGAAAAATTCAGCGGAATCTTTTGCCGAAGAAAATCCCCGCTCTTGAAAAATTCGACATCGCCGCGATAAATATTTCGGCGCGGCAAGTCGGCGGCGATTATTACGACGTAATCAAATTGAAGGATGATAAAACGCTTGTGGTTATTGCGGACGTTTCGGGAAAAGGAATGCAAGCGGCTTTGCTGATGTCGAACATTCAAGCCGTAATTAAAACGCTCTCGAAGTTCGATTATTCGCTTGCCGAGGCGACAAACATGTTAAACGATTTGATTGCCGAAAACGCGAGCGACGGAAGTTTTATCACGATGTTCTGGGCGGTTCTCGACGATAAAAACAGAACTTTGATTTTTTCCAACGCGGGACACAATCCGCCGCTACTTGTGCGCAACGGCGAGATAACCAAATTAACGAAAGGGGGAATGATACTCGGCGTAATGCCGACGATGATGCCTTACGAAAGCGAAGAGTTGCATTTGAACGTCGGGGATAAAATCGTAATGTTCACCGACGGAATTACCGAAGCGATGGACGAAGATTTAAACGAATACGGCGACGAGCGACTTGAAAATCTTGTGTTAAATTTAAAAGGGGAAAGCGCGGAGGAAATCAAAGAGGAAATACTTGCCGATGTTCGCGCTCATGTCGGCGCGGCGGAACAATCCGACGACATCACGCTCGTTTTAATAAAGGTAAATTAATTCCCTAAGAATTTCGAAACGAGAAATTAATCGTGTACCAATTTCCTCGCAACTGGGAGAGCGAGAAAAACCGATACCGCAATTATTTTGTACGTCGTTTCCAAGCCGAAAATATCGCCGAGATAACCCGCAAGCACAACCGCAAGCCCGCCCGAAAAAAAATTTATTGAAATGTAAAGGCCGTTAACGAAAGCGGGACGTTCGCTTTTGATTTCGTTTGCGAGCGCGAGCATTACGGGCGTTGTGGAAAACGCGGCGAAGCCTAATAGAACAAGCAAAAGGAAAGAAAGAACGCCGCTTGTTGAAACGAAGGAAAAAAGGAGCAAGGGCAAAATAATCAAAATTATCGTAATCGTCTTTTTGCGTCCGAGTTTGTCGGAAATCGTTCCCGAAAAAAGAGAACCGCCGGCGCCTGCTATCTGCAAAACGGAAAGCGCCATGCCGCCCGCCCAAACCGTTTCGCCTTTCGAAGTGAAAAACGTCGGCAGAAATGCGCTCAAAGAACCTTTGACAAGGGAGATGAAAAAAGTTACGTAAGCGATTTTCAGTAAAATGGGAAGGACGTTTTTTAATGTTTCTTTCGCTTTGGTTTCTTTTTTCTTTGCGGTGAAAGTTTCGGAAAATTTTTCGTTTCGCAATCTGAAATAAAGAAGAACCGACGCGAGAATTCCGAGAAACATCACGCGCCACGAACCTTCCAAGCCCCAAAAAGAAACGGCGGAGAGAATTACAATCGGTCCCGCGCTTCTTGCCACTTCGCCGCCGAACATGAAAAAACTCATTCCTTTTCCCACGCGTTCGCCCGAAAAATATTTTATAAGAACAGGACCCGGAACGTGAAAAAACGATGCGCCTACGCCCATTACGAACAAAAGAAAAACAAGCGCGTAGTAACTCGAAACCGTTCCGAGCAAACTCATGCTTATCGCCGTGATACTCGGAGCGACAATTAAAAAATATTTAAGGGGGAAACGCGATGCGAGCAAGCCGACGAACGGATTTAATAGCGAAGGAATTCTTTGCATTAACGTAAGAACGCCCGCAAGCGAAAGCGAAAACCCGATTTTGTTCATTAATAAAGGGAGCAAAGGAGAAAGGAACGATGAATAAACATCGTGAATAAAATGAGCCGAAGCGATTAAGGAAACGTCGAGCGTACGGAATTCGGCGGATGCATTGTCGGAATTTTTCACTTCGCCCATTTGCGTAAGAATTCCATTACTTTCTTTTCGGAGTAAGATTTTCCTTCTTCGAGCAAGCCCGTATTTTGCGAGTGTAAAAACGTCCCGTCGGAATCAAGTACGAAAAAGTGCGGATAACCGTTTATTTTCGGATACCGCGAAAGAAATTTTTCGTTTTTGTTTTCTTTGCTGTAATTGACTTTCACAACGATGTAATGCTTATTTAGGAACTCGTCTATTGTTTTGTTTGTGTGCAAGAATTTATCGATTCTGTGACACCAAATACACCACTCGCCGCCGACATCAAGAATTATTCTTTTGTTTTCCGCTTGCGCTTTTTTTATCGCCGCTTGCAAATCGTCAAAAGGATTTCGTGTCGGGTCGAATTTTTCTCTTACGTACTCGTCTTTTTTTGAGTTTCGCTTGTCTTCGGCGCTATTCTTTCGGTTATCGCCACATGACGTTAAAATCAGTGTTAGTAAAACGGTAATTAGAAAAGTGGATTTTTTCACGTTAGAACCTTTCATAAACGGATTGAATAATTCAAGCCGACGATGTTAAAATCGGGATTGTACATCATTCCCACTTTTTGCGATTTATCCAAGCCGTATTTGAAATAAATTTCGTTTCGTTCCTGCTCGATTATCCAATCGCCGTGCGCCCAATCGTAACCGTAACCGAGCATGTTCATTATAATTCCCACCGAAAAAATTATGAAATTTCTTTGACTTCTTTCTTCCAATTCGTCCGTCAGACCGTCTTCTGCGAAATTGAAACCGTCGGTATATCTCAATTGATCGTACATTGCGTAACCGATTAACGCTCCGCCGAACATTCTGAAGGCGAAGATTTTCCACGCAATGTCTTCGTGTCCCGCGTAGTAGTGAATGTACCCGGGAATTAACGCCGCAGCGAAAATCTTTTTCCAATCGAGCGTGCGTTGGACTCTTCTGAATTCTTCGTAAGTCATTCCGTCGGGAATTTTTACGATTTCTTTAATCGCGTTATATTTGGGGTTAGTGCCTGTAACCTGAGCGTTAACGGATACGGAGGCGAAAAGAAGAATAATGACAAGCGCAATTTTTTTCATCAACTACTCCGAGAAAATTACTTTAAAACTTAATAATTAAAGGTTGCAAAAACAAACGTACAAACATTTTTGCTTTTTCTTTTTATTATCGAAATCGTTTTACGTCGATTTAGAGTGCGGCGCTTGCTAAAAAAACGAACCGATTTTTGACGATTTTTATTGTCGTGTAATAATAAATTGAATTTTTATTATTAACTTTAAAAATTCGATTATCGTGTGTAAATTAATACTATGAAAAAGTTTTTGTCAAAAGTCATATTGTCCCTTTTTATAATAGGATTGCTCGGCGTGGCAATCGGCGCGGTACTGAATTATTACGTACTGCCCGATTATGTAAACGTCAAAGAAGTAAGAGTTCCGAACATAATCGGATTACAACGCGAAATAGCCGTGAAAAAGTTGGAAGAAGCGAAACTTACTCCGATAAAAAAAGGGGTGAAATATACGCTTGAAGTTCCGAAAGGGCGCATAATGTTTCAAAATCCGTTGCCGAACAGCGTGGTTAAAGAAGGGCGACGGGTTTATTATTGGGAAAGCGGCGGCGAGCCTTTGGTTCAAATGCCGAAGGTAATCGGGAAAACAATTCGCGATGCGCGCGTAACTTTGGAGAGGCTCGGGCTTGTTGTCGGCGAAATCGAAGAGGTGCGCTCCGAATTTCCGAATAATACGGTAATCGACCAAAGCGTGAAACCCGGCGAACAAGTTGCGAAAAGCGATACTATTAATTTGCAGGTAAGTATCGGTCCGCGGCTCGGAATGGTGCGAACTCCCGCGCTGATTGCAAAAACGTTGAAGGAAGCGAAGCGAATTTTACGAAAGCATAATTTGAAAGTCGGGAAAATCATTTACCAGAAATCCGATAATCTTTTACCCAATACGGTCATAGATCAAATGCCGAGCGAAGATGTTCTTATTAATGTCGGCGAAAGCGTCGATTTGGTTGTAACGAAATAGCGAGGTAAGATGAACGTACAATTAATAAATTTCAAAAGCGATTTCGCTTGGAAACATTATTCTGAAAAGTTCGCCGTGCCTTTCGAATTGCGAAAATTCGACACGTTCGGACTTTTGTTAAAAGAGACGGATACGTTGTTTTTTACTCCCAAGTTCACGGCGGATTTTTTCTCAATCGAAAACGAAATGCTCGCGGTGGGAACGTTCGAAGAATTAACGGGTTTCGCTTACGAATTGATTTCGGAAAATCGTGAGTTCGGAGAACTTGCACAAAAGGTACTTGCGAATTACGAGAGTTACGATGACGGCGAAATTGAAATCGCGATGCGAAAATTTTATCTGAACCAAGCGCATATCGTAGGAATACTTAACGTTACTCCCGATTCGTTTTCTGACGGCGGTAAATTTGTCGATAAAGAGAAAGCCGTCGAACATGCTTTGCAGATGCTGGAAGAAGGTGCGGAAATAATTGACGTCGGCGGAGAATCCACGCGACCCGGCGCGCCCTCAGTTTCGACGGAAGAAGAATTGGAGCGCGTAATTCCTGTAATTTCGGAAATTAAGAGAATTAGTCGCGGCGCGTTAATTTCCGTAGATACTTCCAAAGCGGAAGTTGCCGAAGCGGCAATTGACGCGGGGGCGGAAATCGTAAACGATGTAAGCGCTTTTGCCGATGAAAAAATTTTGGATGTCGTTCGTCGTCGCGGTGTCGCTTACGTTTTAATGCACATGAAAGGAACGCCGAAAGACATGCAGGAAAATCCTTTTTACGAAGAACCCGTTTCGGAAATTTACGATTTCCTAAAAACGAAACTCGATTATTTGAACTCCGCGGGAATAACAAAAGTGATGATTGACCCGGGAGTAGGTTTCGGAAAACGCGTTTCGGATAATTACGAAATAATTGCGCGGCTCGACGAATTCAAATCGCTCGGAGCGCCGATTTTCATAGGACTTTCGCGGAAATCTTTTCTCGGAAAATCGCTCGGGCTCGAAATTTCCGAACGCGAAAACGCGACGACTGTTGCGGAAACCGTCTCCGTCTTAAACGGCGCGCGTTTTATTCGTACGCACAACGTAAAAAATGCGGTTCAAATGAAAAACGTAATTAATTTCATCAATTATTCTGAAACAACCGGCTGATGTGGGAAATTTTCAAAATAGGGTTTATTTCGATAAGAGTAATTGACATTGTCGATATTGCGCTTGTCTCGTTTATCTTTTATCAATTGTACAAAATAATGCGCGGTAGCGCGGCGATTCAGATTTTCATCGGTCTGCTCGCCGTTCTCGGACTTTCGTTTATTGCGCAATTGACAGGAATGCGCACTTTAACTTGGTTGCTCAAATTGATTACTGATATTTGGGTGATTGCGTTTATAATAATTTTTCAGCCCGAAATTCGTCGTTTTCTGATGATGATAAGTAAGAACAAAATTTTAATGTTTTTGCGCGGCGAAACGGTGGAGAAAGCGGTAAATGTTTCCGAAGAACTCGCGGAAGCGGCGTTCGAACTTTCGCAACATCAACACGGCGCGTTGATTGTGCTTGTGCGCGTCAATGAACTGAAAAACATAATAGAAACGGGAATGCTGTTGAATGCGAAATTGAGTAAAGATTTGTTGAGGAATATTTTTTTCCCGCGTTCTCCCTTGCACGACGGCGCGGTTGTTGTTCGCGGCGATACGATTGTCGCCGCGCGCTGTACACTTCCGCTTTCCAATACGATGGAGGTTGACGGCGTGGCTCTCGGAATGCGCCATCGCGCGGCTCTCGGGATTACGGAAACAACGGACGCTCTCGCGCTTGTGGTTTCGGAAGAAACGGGCGGAATTTCGGTTGCGGAGGACGGAAAATTAACTCAGGGCTTATCGAAAGAATCTTTGAAGAAACTTTTGAACGACAAACTGAACTTACAAACCGAAAGCAATTGGCGAACTTTCTTTGGACAACACAAAAAATAAAATTTGCGCGCTGATACCTTTTTACAACGAAGAAAAATTTATTGCGGAAACATTTTCGCAAGTTTCGTCGCGCGTCGATTTGATAATTGCGGTTAACGACGGTTCGACAGACGCTTCCGAAAGTCTGATTAAAGACATTCCGAACGTTGTGATTTATCGCCATAAAAAGAACGGAGGGAAAGGCGCGGCGATTAAAACAGGCTTTTCGAAAGCGCTTGCAAACGATTGCGATTTGCTTTTCACTATTGACGCCGATTTGCAACACGACCCCGCGCTTATTCCGAATTTCCTTGAAAAAATCGAAACGGAAAATCTCGACCTTGTAATCGGCAATCGCCTTTCCGATTTGAGCGGAATGCCGTTAACTCGTCGCGCGAGCAATTTTATTACTTCGCGTTTGCTCTCTCTGAAAACCGGCGCGAAAATTCTTGACAGCCAATCGGGCTACCGTTTGTTTAAATGCGAACACCTCGATAAACTTTTGCCCGAATTTACGGGCTTTGAAGCCGAAAGCGAAATTATCGTTAAAGCCGCGCGGAACAATCTTAAAATCGGGTTTGTAGAAATTCCGACCATTTACAACGATAACGAAAGCAAGATGAAATCCCTTGCGGCTATTATTGGATTTATTAAAGTCTTATTCATATAATTAGATATCGGATTTTTGAAAGTATTGGAGGAGGAAGCGATATGAAACTCAAATATTTTTCGCATTCTGCGTTTCAAATTACAACGGACGATAACAAGAGCATATTAATCGATCCGTTTTTGGACGACAATCCGACTTCACCCGTGAAATCGGATGAAGTTACCGCGGATTATATCATTCTTACGCATGCGCACGGCGACCATTTGGGCGACTCGTTCAAAATTGCGGAAAAGACTTCGCCGCTGTTTATTGCGGTTAACGAACTTGCGAATTACGTGGCGTCCAACGGCTTTAAAGCGCACAATATGCACATCGGCGGTTCCTACAAATTCGATTTCGGTCGCGTGAAATTTACGATTGCTCATCACGGCTCCGTTACTCCCGACGGCGTTTATGCGGGGGAACCTGCGGGCGTTCTTGTTACGATTAACGGCAAGACGATTTATCACGCGGGTGACACGGGACTTTTTTACGACATGAAACTTATCGGCGAAATGAACGACATCGACTATTTTCTTGTTCCTATTGGCGATAATTTCACGATGGGAATAAAGGACGCCGTTAAAGCAACTGAATTCGTAAATCCGAAAACGGTAATTCCGATGCATTACAACACGTTTTCGGTAATTAACGCCGACCCGAACGAGTTTAAAGCCGAAGCGGAAGCAAAAGGCTTTAACGTTAAGGTAATGGAATTCGGTGAAGAAATCGAAATTTAATTTGAAAAATTTACTCACGAAATTTTTTCCGTTATATGGCTAAAGTTATTGCGATTACAAATCAGAAGGGAGGGGTGGGTAAAACCACCACTTCCATTAATCTTTCCGCAAGCGTTGCGGCTTTCGAAAAAAAAACGTTGTTGATAGATATCGACCCGCAAGCGAATTCATCTTCGGGCTTGGGTTTTAACAATTCCGAAATTTCAGTTTACGAAGCAATCAGCGGCGACGTGGACGAAAAGGACGCGATTCAAACAACGTACATGCCGAATCTCGATATCGTCCCCGCAAGCATTAATCTTGTCGGCGCGGAAGTTGAGATGGTAAACGTCGAAAATCGCGAATATCTGTTGAAAGAATTTATTGATGCGGTAAAAGACGATTACGATTACGTTTTTATCGATTGTCCGCCGTCGCTCGGTTTGTTGACGTTAAACGCGCTGACCGCCGCGGACGCGGTTATTGTTCCGGTGCAATGCGAATATTTCGCGCTCGAAGGGCTCGGACAATTGCTGAATACGATAAATATCGTAAAGAAGAATTTCAATCCGAATTTGTACATAGAAGGTGTTTTGCTTACGATGTACGACCAACGTTTACGGCTTTCCAATCAAGTGGTTGAAGAAGTTAAGAAATATTTCGGAAATCGCGTATTTAAAACGATTATTCACAGAAACGTGCGTCTTTCCGAATCGCCGAGTTTCGAAAAACCTGTTATTTTATACGACGCTACATCGACGGGCGCGAAAAATTACATGGCTCTTGCGGCGGAATTATTAAAAATAAAAACAACGGAGAAAACGAAAGAAGATGAGCAAGCATAAACTCGGTTTGGGAAAAGGTCTCGACGCTTTGATTAATCCCGCGGCGCGCAAAGCGGCTGTGGAGGAAGTTCCTGTAAATTCCGAAGAATTGAAACGCGACGACGGAAAAGAAGTTAACGTACTTGCTAAAATTCCCGTTGAGAAAGTTCGTCCTAATCCTTACCAACCGAGGAGCGAATTCGAACCGGAAGCGCTTGAAGAATTAAAACGTTCCATTTTGGAAAACGGATTAATTCAGCCCGTTACTGTTCGTCGTGCGGAAAACGGTTTTTACGAATTGATTTCGGGGGAGAGACGTTTTCGCGCTTGCTCGGAAATCGGTTACCGCGAAATTCCCGCATACATAATTAAGGTTGATTCCGCCGAGGGAATGCTTGCGCTTGCGTTGATTGAAAATATTCAGCGCGAAGAACTCAATCCGATAGAAGTTGCTCAGGCTTATCAAAGATTAATGAGCGAATGTAATTTGACTCAGGAAGAAATAGCGAAAAAAGTCGGTAAAAATCGCACCACAATTACGAACTCGCTCCGTTTGTTGAAGTTGCCTGAGGTAATTCAAAAAAGTATAGCGGAAGGAAAGTTGAGCGCTGGACACGCGCGCGCGTTAATTAATTTGGAATCCGACGATTTGAAAATAGAACTTCACGACCAAATTATCAAAAAGCAACTTTCCGTGCGTCAAGTCGAGAAGATTGTTCGCGAAATTTCCTCGCCGAAAAAGGATAAGAAAAAGGGCGGGAGCAAGTCCGGAGAAAAAGATTTCAGAGCGGAGGTTTCGCGTGAAGACGTTGAAGCGAAACTTCGCGAAATTTTTGCCACCAAAGTTATTTGCAAGCAGAAAAAAGACGGCTCGGGAGCAATCGTTTTTGAATTTTATTCCGAAGACGAATTGGAAAGATTGTTTGAGTTGTTCCTTTCCGCCAAATCCTATTAAGTTTACTATGCAAATGCGCGTAATTTATTTGTTCGTAGTTATTTATATCATTTCGTTAAATGTTTCACGCGCCCAAACTGTCATTAAATCCGATTCGCTGGATAACCTTTCTTATGTGGAGTACCGTCAAACCAAATCACCGACGGGAGCAATGTTAAGGAGCATGGTGATTCCCGGGTGGGGGCAATTTTACAATGAAGCGTATTGGAAAATTCCAATAGTTTGGGCCGGTTTGGGAGCATTCGCTTATGCGTGGAAATGGAACAATGACAAGGTTAATTATTACGACGATTTATATCATTCGGAGCATGAGAGCGGTTATTACGAATTGCGTGAATTTTACAGAAACCAGAGGGATTTGAATACGGTTTTCTTCATTATTGTTTACGTAATGAACGTGGTCGATGCTTACGTTGACGCTCATTTGTTCGATTTCGACATTCATGAAAATCGTTTTACACTTCAACCCGAAGCGCGCGTAAATTTCAAATTACCGATTAATCGGCGAAACAGATAAACTCTTTCGTTTCCAATTAAAAATTAAAAAGGCAAAATTAAAAACAGCGTTCAGAGGTTTGTAGTGAACGGTTAACAATGAACCGTTAACAATTCTTACACCGTCAAACACCGTCAGTCATTGCGATTCCGTCAAAACTGTCTGTCATCGCGATCCCGCTGAATACCGTCTGTCTTTACGAGTCCCGCCTTGGCGGGCCTCCTCGCAAGGACTGAGAAATTCGTGTCATTGCGACCCCGCCAACGGCGGGGGAAGCAATCTGTCGGTTTGTCAGCGAAAGACTATTCGGCCCAGTAGTACTACAGATTGCTTCGTCCTTGCCGACTTACGTCGGCGCGTCCTCGCAAGGACTGAAAAATTTTAAATCCGCGAAAAACCGATAAAATCAGTGTCATCCGTGTTCTATCCGTTTCTATATTCTAAATTTTAACTCCTAACCCAGGCAATCATACAATCAACCAATCAATCATCCATTCATCCAATCAAACATTCATTCAACATTCATAATTCATAATTTATAATTAAATAAACTCTGCGTGCTATCCGCCTTAATTTTTCGAATAATCGGAAAACTGCGAGCGACCACGCTGTGCGGGGGCGCGCGGCAATCTATCGGTTTGTTAGCGAAAATTGAAATGTTCTGTCT
>CAYZMW010000008.1:0-50798 GCA_964479645.1 uncultured Melioribacter sp.
AGCGAAAACGTTTTCACGCTTGAATTTATTGAGGAAGGAGAAGTTACGATTAATATCGGCACTAATTTTTCGCCGTATAATCAAATCTTAAAAATAAAAATTTTCGACGGAGAAAAAAGCGAATGAAAAATTTTTCGCATCTCGTTGTTGTGTTTATCGCTGTTCTAATTGTTTCCTGTTCGTCGAAAGAGAAAACCGCTGTTTTTACGGGCGAAACGATGGGAACAACTTACACGATAAAAATTGCCGCCCGAGTTCCGAACAAAGCGAAATTAAAGGCGCAAATCGATTCTTTGCTTGTCGCGGTTAATATGTCGATGTCCACTTACATTCCCGAATCGGAGATTTCGCGTTTTAACAAATTTAAGGATACGACGTGGTTTGAAGTTTCGCGCGATTTCGCTTTTCTTGTAAAACAAGCGCTTGAAGTTTCCGAAACGTTTAACGGATATTACGACGTAACCGTCGGGCCGCTTGTTAATCTTTGGGGATTCGGGCCGACGCGAAAAACCGAGATAATTCCGTCGCAAGAAGAAATAGATTCCGTTAAAAAATTCGTTGGGTACAAATTAATCGAGGTTAGAGAAAATCCGCCGGCGATTCGTAAAAAGGACGCACGCGTTTACATTGACCTTTCGTCAATCGCAAAAGGCTACGGTGTTGATGCGGTTGCGAAATTCCTTTTGCAAAAAGGCTACAAAAATCATCTTACGGAAATAGGCGGAGAATTGCGCGCGTGCGGAAGGAAAAACGAAAATTCGCCGTGGCTTGTCGGCGTTGAAAATCCGAACGAAAAAGGCGTCGCAACCGTGATAGCCCTTGAAAATAAAAGCGTTGCGACTTCCGGCGATTACTTGAACTATTTCGAATACGAAGGGAAAAGATTTTCGCACACTATTAATCCCGCAACAGGAAAACCGATAACGCACAAACTCGCGTCCGTGTCGGTCGTTTGCAATTCGTGCGCGCTTGCCGACGCATACGCTACGGCGTTCGATGTTATCGGTGACAAAGAAGGACTTGAAATAGCGAAACGATTACATTTGCCCGTTTATATGATTATTCGCGACGGGGAAAAATTCAAGACGGAAATGACGAAAGAATTTCGCGCGTTGATAAAAAACTAAAATTCGTATTTGACGCCGACGACGTGCGAATCGCCCAAGCCGTAATCGAACGGGGCGTAAGCGTAATCAATATCGAAGCCGCGCCATTCGAACCCGATTCCGAAAGAATAACTTCGCGCATCGTAGCCGGTTTGATAGCCGAAACGCAAATAAACAATTCGCTTGTAATTACCTTCCGCCGCAAAATTAAAATGCGTGTCGTCTTCGTTAAAATATTTTCGAACCGCCGCATAAGCGCTCGCGCCGAAACTTTTAGAGCCAACGGGAATCGGATAGGACGCGCCGAAAGAAATCGAGGAAGGCAAATCGGTCGCTTCGTTTTTCAATTCGTTCATCGAACCGAGATTTTGCACGGCGAGCGACAAATCGAGATTTTTTACAACGCCCTTGTAATACGCGCCGAAATCAAATCCGAAGCCGTGAGCGTCTTCCGAAAAAAGCGATTCATAAATAAACTTTGCGCCCAAACCGACGGCAATATCTTCGGTTACGAAAAAGCCGGCGGAAAGCCCGCCCGCAAAATAATTGGCGTCGAACGTTGCAATCGCTTCGCCCGGATTTTCACGAATTTCAATATCTTTAATTGAAGAACTGTTTATTGTTGCGCCGAAATTTATTCCAAGCAAAGAAAATTTTGCGCCGATTAGTTCCGCGGCAACGTCGGTCATCCAAGCATTATGTGTAAAAGAAATTTGCGTTGCGTTTTCAAGCGAGAGCAAGGCGGGATTGTAAGCCGCGGCGCCGACGTCGTTTGCCGCAGCCACGCCGACATCGCCCAAAGCTGTGTTCCGCGCGTCAAAAGCGATTTTGAGAAACGAAAGTCCGCCACCCGAACTTTGCGCAAAAAGCGCGGAAGCAAACACAAGCAAAATCACTGCAAAAATTTTCTTCATCGATTATTCCCGTATTTTATTAGAAATTCAAAATAATACCGATTATATGTCTATCGCTCGAAGAATAAGGCTCATACGCGTAAGCGTAATTGACGCCGAGTATAACTCGCCCGAGTCTATGAGAATATTCAAAGCCCGCGGACGGACGAATTGCTTCGTCGGAGTTCGCCAAATTCAATCTGTCGAAACCCGCGCGGAGATAAAATCCTTCCAACGGATTGTATTCAATTCCGCCGCGCAAATATTTGGTTTTATAATCCGAGAACTCCACCTCCCCCGAAAACAAAAGGTTATATTCGCGCCAAGCGTACGAAGCGCCGAATTTATAAAGCATCGGAAAATTGTCGGTTGTCAATCTTCCGTCCAAATCGTACAACGGAGTTGAATCCCATTTATATTTGGAATTAATGTCGGCGATAACGAACGCAAAATTAATATTTTCGGAAGGCTTGTAAATAGCGCCGAGGTCAAGTCCTGCGGAGGTAGCCGAAAAATTGTCATAAAGCGAGTAGTAATAAATTTTAATGTTAAAACCGATTGCAAATTTTTTCGAGAGCCGCGAAGAAACCGCAACGAAAAATTGATTTTCGGATGTGGACAATTCACCTGTCGAAAAACCTTGAGCGTCACGTCCGTCGATTTCCGAAACGCCCGAATTTATTATACCCGCGCTAATTCCCGCGACCGCCGTTCTTTTTCCGCGACTCATTTCGAACTTTTTGGTAAATGCGAAATAATTAACGGTTCTGTCCAAAGAAAGAAAAGTGTAAGCGCTCTGAAAATGAACTTTGTTCTGAAACGCGCCGAGAGCGGGATTGTAATACGCGACAAGATTTCCTTCGGTTACGGCGGAAATCGAATTTCCCATCGCAACGCCGCGCGCTCCGAAACCCATTCTTGCAAAGGCGCCGGGCGCGTTCGAAATGTCGGACACCTGCGGTTGCGCCGAAGCGATAGAAACGAAAGTCAAAAGAAATATCGCGAATGCAAATTTATTTTTCATCGAATCACCATTATTTTTCCGTAAATCTTATCATTGTCGCCGCGTTGAATAACGTAAAAATAAACGCCGTTGGAAACGTAAATTCCGTTTTCGTTTCGTCCGTCCCACGTTTCGATTTGTTCTCCCGAATTGCGCGGCGCGTTTTGAATAATAGTTCTAACTATTTGCATATCGAAATTGTGAATGCGAACTGTAACGGGTGTCCCGTCGTTTTTCACTTCATACTTTATTTTAACTTGACGCAATGTCGGATTGAATGGATTGGGGAAAGCGTAAGTTTCGTCCGCATTTGCCAGAGGCTTGCTTGCAATGTAAAGTTTCCATTCGCCGTCCCACATCGCCGCGCCCGCCTCTTCGGTTTCTTTCGCCAAACCTTGCGACGACCCGACCCAAATCGTGGATGTGTGCGCATCGTCGAAACTTGCGTCGCACGAATAATAATTCACAAAGCGATCGAAAATAGCGTTGTTATCCAAATCTCTGATTTCACTTGGTACGAACCAACTCGATCCGTAATCAGCGGTTCTGAAAATTCCGTCGTCGGTCGCCACCAAAATTTCGCTTGCATCGGTTTTGTTTACAAATCCGAAACCGTGTCCTTTGATTGCATCGAGAAAAACGTACCACGTTTCGCCCCCGTTAAAACTCGCCGATACGGCGTTGTACTCGTTCGGGTCAACCGCTTGCCAAGTTGTAGCCCAGACGGAATGCGTAACTTCGTCGTAACCGAGCGACGTAATGAAATTGCCGCTTATTCCGTCGATTTGATTTTGGTAATTAAATTTGCGCCAACTTATGCCGTCCGTGGATTTATTAATTCCGTTCGCCGTTCCAACGTAAAGATACCCCGAATCGGTTGCGACCACCGAAAAAGCGACGTGGTTCAAATACTCTTCGGGACCAAATGCTCCCGCCTTCGGTTGCAAAGAAAAATGCAAAGTGTCGTTCGGACTAATGGAATCAAGGTAATCGGGCGGTAAAACGACGCGCTCCCATTGTGCGTTCGGATTAGCAATAAGCGTGGCGAGCGAAACTCTGCGCAAACCACCGGCCCACGAAGTAGTGTAAATTGTGTCATTTAAAACCGCAATATCGTACGAAACGTTTTGTTGTGTTACGGTTATCGGTAAGGCGCGCAAAGTATTTATACCGTATGTAATCAACGAATCGCTCGGGTCGTCAACCGATTGAGGGACTTTAACCCACGTTACGCCGCCGTCGGTGGAAAAGCGAAGTCCGCTTCCCGTAATAACGGGCGAACCGTCAATGCCTTCTTCGTGATGCCCTGTCGTTACATAAATTACGCCGTTCGAATATTCAAGGGCGATTGCCGATTCCGTACCGAAAGCATTATCGCCGTAATAATTTTTCCAACTCGTTCCTTTATCGAATGTAACACTTAAGCCTTTAGACGTCGCAATCCAAACCGTATCGCCGTTTCCTTGAACGAGAATATCGTTTATGGAATTACTCAAGGGCGTATTGGCGCTTGTTTCGGAAATTTTTTCGAAAGAATTTTTTTTATTCAAATCGAAAAACGTCGGTTTCGTTTGAGCGAATAACAAAACGGGGAACGTCAATAAAATCAATATTTTTTTCATGGCATAACCGTAATGATATGTGAAATTACGTTGCTTTTTTCTCTTGCTTTGTCGATTGCGAAGAAATCGAATCGCCATACGCCTGTTTGCGAACCTTGCGGGAAAGCAAGTTTCATCGTGTAAATTTGGTCGTCGGCAACTTCATCGCCCGTTTCCGCGGTATCTCCGTTATCCGACAAAGGAAAATCTGAAACGCCTTGCGAATTACGGACAAGATTTCCGTTCGGGTCGTAAACGTTGTAATACACGGCGGCAATATCACTCGTACCGTCGGCGTCGTTCGCTTCCACGCTGAAAATGAACTGTTCGGAAACCGAAACGGTATCGGGCATTTGCAAATTAAAAACGTAAGGCGTGTGATTTAATCCGCGAATATAAACGGTCGAGACGGAAGCCAATTCATAATCGAGCCAAAAATTCACGGAATAAAATCCCGTGTGGTAATTGGTGTCGAGTGTGAATAGTCCCGTGTAGGTTAGCGTTTCCGAATTTTCTTCGGATAATGTAAGATATTCCGAAGCAAAACGTGTCCCGCCTTTTTTTAACGAAGCGGAAAGCACGGGTGTTTTTTCGCCTCGCTCAACCATGACGGAAAAAGTCAGTGAACGATTGTTAGAAGAAATAAAAAAAGAATCGGGCAACTCCACGTTTACGATTTTGTTTCCCGTATCGGATGTTGCAGCGGCTTCCACCACTCCGTCGAATTCTTTTTCACACGAAACGAAAGCAAGCGTGAAAATAACTGCGATAACGATTTTTTTCATAGCGTCGATTCTCTTAAATTAAATAATGATATGCGGGTATTTTCGGATGTGAAAATACCGGGAAATTTTTTCATAATCACATCGTGCTTGTTAAAAAACGTAAAACTTTTCCCGATACTTTTCCTTTTGTTAATAAATCGGGTAAAAAAATAAGTATAAAAAAATTCAATTCCAAAAGTAAAATTCTTAAACGGTTATGAAATATCCTTGAAAATTCTTGCAAGCGAATGTCCGGGCGCCTTGAATTCCAAATCAAGGAAATAACCGAACGGCGTTTGATAAACTTCGTAGCCTGCGTTTTTCAAGCGCGTTTCCGCATTGTCGAAAAGCGTTTTAATCAATTGGGGGTTCGCTTTGCTCTCGGAAAGGTGCGCAAATGAATGCAATACGATTTTTTCCGTTTCGTTTTTTCGCGCCGCCCATTTTATTTGTTTAATCATCTTCGTTTCCACTTGCGAAAGTTTCTCTTCATCTTCTTTTTCAAGATGAATAAACGCCACAAGCGCATTTTCAATTCTTTTTTCTTCGTCAATATCGGGTGCGTTTTCCCAACCTTTTTTCGTAGTTTTGTAGCCGAACAAATCGGCGTAAATCATCAGTAGTTTCATTTTGCTCAAAAAATATTAATTGAAAAAATAAAGATAAGTCTTAATTAGCCTTCGGCAAACATTTTGTATTGTTGATAAAGATTTACCGCCGTTTCGAAATCGAATCGCGTTCTGATTAAAAATCCTTCGTCGCGTTGCGCTACGGGCGGTTCGGGTTCCCATTCGAAATTAGAATTAAGCACCGTATTATTTTCGGTATTTACTATCGCCCAGTTCGCCACGCCGTCGGTTTTCGATTTCATTACAAGATGAATTTTCCCTTCAAGCGCAAATCTTAAAGCGGCATCGAACCATTTCGCTTTTTCTTCGGTCGTCATATTACATTTATTATTTTTTCTTTTGATTATCGGAAATTTATTCAAAATCGTTAACAAATTTTAAAAAATAAAAAAAGAGATTACAAAGTCCGTTTTAATTTTTTTTCATTTTCTCCCTATTTTTCTTTTGTTATTGCGAAATATTTTTTTATTTTGCTTACAAATAATACTTGTGGTTGAAATTTACTCCTCGGCGATAATAACAAATCAATAATAAATTGTTCGGAAATGTCCGACGTAAAATTATTTGCAAAACAAACCAAAGGAGGCTCTATGAAGAAACTCTTCTCGTTAGTTGTTTTATTATCGCTGGGATTTCTTTTCTATCCGACGAATGCCTACAGCGGGGATACTCCGACTTCCTTTTCACAAATGTCTCAAGAAACCAAAGACTGTATAGCGTGCCACGCCACCGATTCGCACGGCATCTATCAGGAATGGGGAGCTTCGAAACATTATCGCGCGAATGTGGGATGTTACGAATGCCACAAGGCGGACCCCAAAGACCCCGACGCAATGGAACACAACGGCTTTACGATTAGCGTAATCGTTTCGCCGAAAGATTGTGCAAGTTGCCACCCGAAAGAAGTCGAAGAATTTTCCCAAAGCCACCATGCGAAGGCGGGATACATTCTCGGCTCTCTTGATAATTATCTTGCCGATATAGTGGAAGGCGATAATAATTTTTACGGCGGTTCGGCTTTGACTTACAACGGTTGTAAGCAATGCCACGGCGGCAAAGTGGAAGTAAATGAAGACGGAACGTTGAAACCGACGGGTTGGCCCAACACGGGTATCGGTCGTTTCAATCCCGACGGTAGCGTCGGTTCTTGTACCGCTTGCCACCAACGCCATGAATTTTCGGCGGCACAAGCACGTAAGCCTGAAAATTGCGGTAAATGTCACTTGGGACCCGACCACCCGCAAAAAGAAATCTACAACGAATCGAAACACGGTATCGCTTATCGTGCGCATGCCAACGAATTGAAAATCGATCAAAGCAAATGGGTGCTTGGCGAAGATTACACCGCCGCTCCGACTTGCGCCACTTGCCACATGTCCGCGGTTCGTACGAAAGACGGCGAATTATTGCCTGTTACTCACGACGTAGGTGCGCGTATCAGTTGGAACAACCGTCCGCCTGTTTCCGTTCGTCCCGAAGTTTCGGATAAGAAACTCGGTTTGGAAAAAATGGCGAACGTCAAGTGGGAAACTCGTCGCGAAGACATGAAAAAAACTTGCACGGTTTGCCACGAAGATAATTTCGTCGATAATTTCTACGTACAATACGACGGCGTAGTTAATCTTTACAACTCCAAGTTCGGTGAACCCGGTTCGAAACTGATGAAAACCGTTAAAAAATATCATTTGATTTCAAGTACGCCTTTCGACGAAAAAATCGAATGGGATTGGTTCCTGATTTGGCATCATGAAGGAAGACGCGCAAGACACGGCGCATCGATGATGGCTCCCGATTATACGCACTGGCACGGCTTGTTCGAAGTTGCGGAACGTTGGTACAACAGTTTTATTCCCGAATTGAGAAAAGTCGTTGAAGAGAATATGAAATCGGACGACCCGAAAAAAGTCGAAGGCGCAAAAGTCTTGAGCGCACAACTCGACGAAGTTCTCAATTCGCCTGCGCACGCTTGGTATATCGGGAAAATGTCTCCCGAAGAAAAGGCTAAACGCGATAAAGCACGCGAAGAATTCAAGAAACGTTATAATAAGTAACGCGTCTTTATCATAAAAAACTTAAACCCCCGTTTTTTCGGGGGTTTTTTTATTTCAATAAAATTATCGCCGTACGAAAATCAAATTTCGAAAGCGGAAAATCACATCACTTTCCATTCTTCCGTTTTAACTATTTCTCCGCTTGCAGGATTTACAAATACGAAAATCCCGTGTCCGCGTACTCTGTCGCCGACGCGATAACTTTCTTTCGTGATTGTTACTTTCCACAAAAAACGCTTTTCCTTATCGTCCCAAATCGTTTTAACGATAAACGAATTATGTTCCTCAAGCAATTTTTTATCTTTCAATATTTTCAACAATTTTTCCTTATTGATATTAAATTCGCATTTGGTTGTGTCTTCGAAACAATCGGGGATATCGCGCAACGTCGAAAAATTTTCCACGTTATTTCCCGCCACGCGAAAAATGAGCGTATCGGTATATTCAAGTTCGGGAATTTTTACAGCCGCAACAATGTTTACGTCACTGTCGCTTTCGGAATATTTTTCTGGCAAAAATTTAAAATACTTATCGAAATACGCCGGCGTAGTTGCGCTTACGATTTTTGTTTTCACAATATCTTCCGCTTTCTTTTGCTTTTCGCTAATTTTCACCGATGAACAGGAAATCGCGGTGAAAACGAACGTCGTTAACAAAAGAATAAACAAATTCGCTCTTTTCATTTGTTATCCTCTTCGGTTAATTTCGGTAAAATTATTTTTGACGGATAATTCTTTCCGCAATAAATTGTCACTTTAATTTTTTGAAAATCGTTTTCGTCGGCTTCGAAAACGTTTACGAACCTTTGCGGGTTTCTGTCGAAAAACGGAAAGAAAGTGCTTTGAATCTGCACCGCAATTTTATGATCTTTTTTAAACGTATGTAAAATATCGCGAAGGGGAATTTTTATTTTCTCCGCTTTATTCGGTTCAAACGGAACGGGATTTTTGTAATCGTTTCGAAATTTGCCTCTGAAAATGTCATAACGAATTAATTCTTTGTATCCGCGCAAATTTTCCGTTTCGCAATCTTCGGGATAAACGTCAATGAGTTTCACTACGAAATCCGCGTCCGTTCCCGTAATTGAAACGAAAAGTTGAGCTTCAAGAGGACCCGCGACCGTAAGATTTTCGGGCAACGGCGTGGTTTCGAAATAAACGACATCTTGGCGTTCGTCAATAAATCGCTGGTCTTCGTTCATGTATTGACGATAATAAAGTCCGTATTCACGCTTAGTATGTTTCGTGTAAGGTACGGGATTTTGCGGATCGCTTTCGTAGGAAACGGATGTGGTTTCTTCGGAATTCTCAGACGTGATTTTCCCGTCGCCGTTAAAATAAAGCGAAATCGGGGTGACGTTCGCGGGCGGCCACGCATCGAATTTTTTCCATTCATTAGAACCGGTTTCAAACATGTAAGCTTCGGGCAAATCAAGTTCGCCTTTCCCTTTTAGGAAGTAATTAAAAAAAGGCAACTCGATATTTTGTTGATAAAATACGCTTGTCTCTTGCCCGAAATCAATGTCGCCGAATTTTTCGCCTTTGCCTCTGCTCCAACCGCCGTGAAACCAAGGACCCATTACAAACGCGTTGAAATCCGTCTTATGTTCTTCGATTTTTTCATATGTCATGATTGCGCCGAACAAATCTTCGCTATCGTACCAACCGCCGACGGTCAAAACGGCGGGACGCACGTTAGTATAATCGTCAAGCGTGGAACGACTTTGCCAAAAGTAATCGTACGTTTCGTGCGCCGAAACGCTATCCCAAAAAGGAATTTGGTGATGAAAATATTTCTCATTTACGTTTTTCAATGCGCCGAGTTCAAGAAAAAATTCGTATCGGTCATCGCCGTAATCGATATCCGAGGGTATCCAATTCGTATAAAGCGTGTCGCGGACAATTCCGAAGGTCGAGAAAAATCCGAAGGTCATGGCGAGAGAAAGCGCTCCGTTGTGGTGCATATCGTCATCGATAAACCAATCGGAAATGGGTGCTTGCGGCGAAACGGCAACAAGCGCGGGGTGATTGCACGTAGCGGCTTGTGCGGCGTAAAATCCGGGATAAGAAATTCCCCACATTCCCACTTTGCCGTTATTGTGCGGAATATTTTTCACGAGCCAATCTATCGTATCGTAGGCATCGGTCGCTTCATCTATCTTTCCTTTTTCGCCGTGCGCGTTAGGACGCATATTTACGAATTTCCCTTCGCTCATAAATCTGCCGCGAACATCTTGATAAACGAAAATATATTTTTCTTCTGCAAGAAATTTCGAGGGTCCGAGATAATCGGGGTAATTTTCTTCTCCGTAGGGATGACAACTATACGGTGTTCGAACGAATAATATCGGGTAGTTCCGCGATGTATCGCGAGGCGAATAAACCGCCGTAAATAACGTTACGCCGTCGCGCATTTTTATGCGATATTCTTTTTTTGCGTAATTTTTTTCAATCCAATCCCGCTCCGCGAAAACCTGTACGGTTAAAAGAAAAAACAACAAAGCAATTATTTTTTTCATTTTATCATTCGGTTTGTTTTACGATTACGACGAATTCATTTTATCGAATTAATAAATTAAGAAATACCCGAATAACTTACTTAGAAAAAAGTCACGGATTTGGAAATTGATTGGCTGATTGACTGACCGGATGAAAGGTTAAGTTAGAAAATCGCTTCTGAATTTTCACTTTTGTCTTTTGAATTAAATGACAAATCTTTACGAGGAAACTTCCCACTTTCGGCGGGGTCGCAATGACACGAGAACTTAAATCCGCGGAAATCCAATAAAATCCGTGTCATCCGTGTTCTATCTTTTTTATCACGCCATGGCGGGAATAACTCCTTACTACTATTCCCGGCGTTCCAATAAATTTATCAACAAGGGAATTATTGTGTAATAAAAATCAGATAACGGAAATTAAAAATAAATTCATCTAAACTTTTGAAATATTATATTTAACGAATTGAAAAATATATGTTTATGAAACTTAAAGATTTAAAAAAATCGTACATATACGTAACGCGAGATTTTCCGCATTACGAAATGAAGCGTTTCAAAATCAGTCTCGGCAAGGCGCTTTTTTATTTGTTCGGTTACTCTCTGTTTATTTTTATGCTCGCGGTTGCTCTATTCAGTTTTACGCCTTTGAGAAAAACTTTATTTTGGATTGAAAACGGAAAAATAAAAGAGCAAGCAGTTCGAATAAAAAAATTGGAGGCGGAAGTTGCGTACGTTACCAAAGAATTGAATAAATTCATAAAACTTGAAAAAAGATTAAGTTACGCCGTAATTCTTGCGGGCGCGGATTCACTCGATTCAAGCGCCGCAATTTACGATTCGCTCAGAGCGGAGCCGCACGGGAACAGACTTGACGGAGGAAATTTACTTTATATAATTAATTCGTTAATCGAAAAACTTTTTCAGGATTCGGCGAAGACTTCCGAACAATTTTATTTTATTCCTCCCGTAAAAAACGGTGTTGTAATTAGAAAATTCGATGTCGAGCATAATCATCTCGGGATAGATTACGCCGTAAAACCGAATACTCCCGTGCTTGCTTCGGCAAGCGGATACGTGATTTTCGCGGGTTTTACAGCCGTGGACGGAAACGTTATTATACTGCAACATAAGAACAATTTTCGTACAGTGCTGAAGCACTGTAATGTTTTATTGGCAAAAACAGGCGACCGTGTTTTCAAAGGAGAAATAATCGCCTATAGCGGTAACAGCGGAATAAACACGACAGGCCCTCACCTGCATTTCGAGATTTGGCACGGGGAAGACGTGCTTAATCCGGAACGATTTTTAATTCAATAAGGAGAATAAACGGATGGGAAAGAAAGATTCTTATTCATCGGGTGAAGTGAGTATTTTAAGTCACGACGTAAATATTGAGGGAAAGATATCGAGCGAAGGCAACGTAAGAATTGACGGAAAAGTTACGGGAGATGTTTTAGTCAATGGGAATTTAACAATCGGTGAAACAGCAGAAATAACTGGCGACGTCGTTGCAAGAAATATTACACTTAACGGCAAAGTAAACGGAACGCTTCGCGCGGAAGAAAAAATTGTCTTGGAAAGTTCGTCCGTGTTACAAGGAGATTTATTCGCAAAAACATTAATAATAAACGAAGGAGCGGTTTTCGACGGACGCAGTTCGATGAGCGCAACGAAAAATGTACAAGAAACGACAACCTGAGGAAAATTGGCTCGGTAGTTTGGCGAAAGCGTATCAAGAATTGAGTGTTTATCTCGGACTCGGTGTTCAACTCGCCGTTACTATGGTTATTATGTTTTTTGCGGGAAAATATCTCGACGAATATTTAAATACGTCACCGTTGTTTATAATTGTTTTTTCGATTTTCGGCGGCTTTGCGGGGACGTATAATTTTATTAAAGCGGCTAACGATTTGAATAAAAAGAGAAAAAAAGTTCGGAATAAAAAAAAAGAAGATGGCGATTAAATTCGGTGCGGCGGGCGTTCTGTTTATTGTGGTGACGGGAGTTGTGTTATTCACGCTAAATCCCGACGGGTTTTTCGAAAGCGATATTTTTAGCGCGTATATTTATGCGGCGCTTATAAATGCCGTAAATTTTTTGCTCGCGCTTTTTTTCGTAAACGCGGGTTCGAACCGAAAAAATAATTCCGAATTTCTGAAATTCGCTTTGGGCGGAATGATTTTAAGGATTTTTTTTATAGTTTTTTCGATATTTATTTTTATTAAATTCTTGAATATTGAAAAAAGCGGTTTTATATTAATATTCTTTATTATTTATTTTGTTCTACTTATTGTCGAAATTTTGTTTTATAAGAAAAAATTAACCGAGAAATAGAAATGCTATTAGCGGAAGTTTTACCGGTAATCGAACATTCGGCGGAAAAGGCGGAGGAATCCAGTTCCGCTTTCATTATCCATCACGTAATGGATAACTATAATTTATTCGGCGTTTTCCCGCTTCCGAGAATTCATTTGTTCGGCATAGATTTTTCGATTACGAATCACGTGGCGTTTTTGTTTATTGCCGCCGTACTTGTTTTTATTATGTTTACGCGAATGGCTAAGGCGTATCAAAAATCGCTTGTCCCGAGCGGCTTTAACACATTGTTGGAAGTACTCGTCGTTTTCATTCGCGACGAAGTTGTAAAGCCTACTTTGGGCGAAGGCTATCAAAAGTTTTTACCTTATTTGCTCACGGTATTTTTCTTTATTCTAACCGCAAACTTGCTCGGGCTTGTTCCTTACGGAACAACGGCAACGGGCGATATCGCGGTGACTTCCGCGCTTGCCACGATTGCATTTATTGTAATTCAAGGTGCGGGAATGGCAAAGCACGGAGTTGTCGGATACTTTAAGGGACTTATCCCGCACGGCATTCCATCGTGGATTTTGCCCGTGATGTTTATCGTCGAAATTCTCGGCGTATTTACCAAACCTTTCGCATTGGCAATTCGTCTTTTTGCGAATATGACAGCGGGACACGTGGTAATTCTTTCGTTAATCGGATTGATATTTATTCTTAAAACGATTTACGTTGCACCTGTTTCCGTAGGTTTTGCATTGTTTATTTATCTTTTGGAAATACTTGTTGCATTTATTCAGGCATATATTTTTACAATTTTAACATCGCTGTTTATCGGAATGGCGGTTCATCAGGAACATTAATTAAACAAATAAAAGAAACAGGAGGAATCAATGGATTTTAGTTGGGCATACTTGGCGGCTGGTATCGGTGCCGGTTTGGTTGTAATCGGCGGCGGATTGGGAATTGGTAAATTGGCGGCATCCGCAATGGAAGCGACGGGAAGACAACCCGAAGCGACCAACGATATCAGAACTTCGATGATTATCGCCGCGGCTCTTATCGAAGGTATTTCGTTGTTCGGCTTGGTTATCACGATTCTTTTGGCGTTGAAGTAATAACGATTTTACTTCACTCAAAAAAAGGAAATTAAAATGTTTTCAGAACTCATTTTCGCGGCTCTTTTGTTTTCGGAAGGAGAAAGTCCGCAAAGCAGTCTTTTGGATGTTAACCCCGGATTGATAATCTGGACGGTTATCATTTTCGTGTTGCTTCTTATTATTCTTAAGAAAACCGCTTGGAAGCCGATTATTTCGGCTCTTGACGAACGTGAACGAACGATTAAGGAATCGCTCGAAAAAGCGGAAGAAGCGCGCAACGAAGCCGAAAGAATTCTTGCGGAAAACAAAGAGCGACTCGCAAAAGCCGAAGAGGAAGTTCAACGTATAGTTGAACAAGGCAGAGAATATGCCGAAAAACTGAAAGAGCAAATCCTTGCCGAAAGCGAGGAACAGGCTCGTAAGAAAATCGAGGAAGCGGAACAATCGATTGCGCGCAAGCAAGAGGAAGCCTTTGCGCAGTTGCGTTCCGAAATTGCCGAAATAGCCGTAACCGCGGCTGAGAAAATTATTAAGGAAACCCTCGATAAAGAAAAGCAAAAGAAATTGGTTGACGCTTATCTCGACGAACTAAAGAAAAATTAATATGAGCAGTTACAACGTATCATCTCGTTACGCGTTTGCGCTAATCGAATTGGCGGAGGAGAAAAACATCTACGATAAAGTAATCGAGGATGTTAAAACTGTTTACGAAACGCTAAAAGGTTCGCGCGAATTACGCGTTATGCTTTCGTCGCCGATTCTCGCCGAGGAGAAGAAAAAAGAAATTCTCAAAGCGATTTTCGGAAAATACGTAGGCGAAGACGTGGAAAGATTTCTCTCGTTTGTTGTCGATAAAGGTAGAGTGGATTTGCTTACGGATATTACAAAACGAATACTCGAAATCAACGACGAAAAGCAAAATATTGCGAATGTAACGCTCAAATCGGTTTTCGAACTCGATGAATCGCAAAGCGCGAAAATCAAAGAAGCGTTCGAAAACTATACCGGAAAGAAAATCAGATTCGAAAATGTAATAGACGAATCGATAATTGGCGGATACGTGGCTCAGGTTAAGGATAAAGTGTTCGATGCATCCGTTAAACGCCAATTGGAAAGGTTGAAAGAAACTTTAACATCAAATTAGAAGTTAAGAAAAAGGTTTAAATATGGCTCAAGTAAGACCGGAAGAAGTTTCTGCTATTTTAAGAAAACAATTATCGGGATTCGATAGCGAAGTTGACGTTTACGAAGTCGGCACCGTGCTGCAAGTCGGCGACGGTATCGCTCGCGTTTACGGATTAAGCGAGGTGATGGTTTCGGAGCTTGTCGAATTTCCGCACGGAATTATCGGCATGGTTCTTAACCTTGAAGAAGACAGCGTCGGCTGCGTGCTTTTCGGCGACACAAGTCTTATTCAAGAAGGCGACACCGTAAAACGCACGAAACGTTTGGCGTCTTTCCCCGTCGGCGACGGAATGCTCGGACGCGTGGTTGACCCGCTCGGAGTTCCGCTTGACGGAAAAGGTCCGATTCAAGGCGAAACCAAATATATGCCGATTGAAAGAAAAGCGCTCGGCGTAATTGCGCGCCAACCGGTGAAAGAACCGCTTCAAACGGGTATTACCGCAGTTGACGCAATGATTCCGATTGGTCGCGGACAGCGCGAGTTGATTATCGGCGACCGCCAAACGGGTAAAACCGCAGTCGCTTTGGATGCGATAATCAATCAAAAATATACTCACACCGAAGAAGCGAAAGCCGTGGGCGTCGAACCCGTTTACTGCATTTATGTTGCGGTCGGACAAAAGAATTCGACGGTGGCGCAAGTGGTTGCAAAACTCGAAGAATACGGCGCAATGGAATACACCACCGTAATTTCTGCATCCGCGTCCGAACCGGCGCCGCTTCAATACATCGCACCGTACGCAGGCGCAACTTTGGGAGAATATTTCCGCGATAACGGAAAACACGCGCTTGTGGTTTACGACGATTTGTCCAAACAAGCTGTCGCATATCGCGAACTTTCGCTTTTGCTCAGAAGACCGCCGGGACGCGAAGCATATCCGGGCGACGTTTTCTATTTGCACTCTCGCCTTTTGGAGCGCGCTTCCAAATTGAGCGACGATTTGGGCGGCGGAAGTTTAACCGCGCTTCCGATTATCGAAACGCAACAAGGCGACGTTTCGGCTTACATTCCGACTAACGTTATTTCCATTACCGACGGTCAGATTTACTTGGAGCCGAACTTGTTCAACGCGGGCGTGCGTCCTGCAATTAACGTCGGTATTTCGGTTTCCCGCGTGGGCGGTAACGCTCAAATCAAAGCGATGAAGAAAGTCGCGGGAACGTTGAAACTCGACTTGGCGCAATACCGCGAACTCGAAGCGTTCGCTAAATTCGGTTCCGACCTTGACGAAGCGACGCAAAAAACTTTGGCGAAAGGCGAAAGACTTGTGGAATTGTTGAAACAAGGTCAATATTCGCCCGTGCCGGTTGAAAAACAAGTCGTTTCTATTTATTACGGAACAAAAGGATTTCTCGAAACAATTTCGGTAAAAGATGTTAAACGTTTTGAGAAAGAAGTGTTGGAATATATTGAAATCAATTACAAAGACGTTCTTGAGAAAATCAGAACCGAAAAAGTTTTAACGGACGAAGTTGTAGAACAACTCAACAAAATCGGCGAAGAATTTCTCGGTAAATTCAAAAGAAGCGAAGACTAAGCGAATAAGGAATTATGGCGACTTTACGTGACATAAAACAGAGAATTAACGGGGTAAAAGGAACGCAGAAAATTACGCGCGCAATGAAAATGGTTGCCGCGTCGCGCTTGCGTCGTGCGCAGGAAAATATGATGCGCTCGCGTCCGTACGCAAGAAAAATAGCGGAAGTTTTAAGCGACTTGATGCTCATTACCAAGGATTTGCACCTTCCGCATTTCGAAACGCGCGAAAAAATAGAAAATGTCGCCATAATATTGATTACCGCCGACAGAGGCCTTTGCGGTAGTTTCAACGTTAATTTGTTTAAGGCGGTGGAACACGAAATCGAAAACAATTACAAGGAATATAAGGAAAGCGGCAATTTGTCGCTTTTCCTTATCGGGAAAAAAGGCGTGGATTATTTTTCGCGCCGCGATGTGAAAATAGAAGGAAGTTATCCTGGTATTTTTTCCGATTTGAAATTCGATTTCGCTGTTAGATTTATTACGGACATAACCAATCGTTACGTAAAGGGCGAATTTGACAAAGTGATACTTGTTTCCAACGAGTTCAAATCGGTAATTCAACAAAATCTTGTTGTGCGTCAAATTTTGCCTATCCTTCCTTTGGAAACTTCGAGCGAAGAAAAGAAAGAAAATGCGGATTATATTTACGAACCGAACAAAGAGGAAATTATTAAGACTTTGATTCCCCGTTACCTCAATGTTCAAATTTGGAAGGCTTTGCTCGAATCTTATGCCGCCGAACTCGGAGCGAGAATGACGGCGATGGACCAAGCTACCGAGAATGCAGGCGAAATGATAAAAGAATTGCAAATTACATATAATAAAGCACGTCAAGCGTCTATTACGAAAGAAATCATTGAAATTGTTTCCGGAGCGAATGCGCTAAAAGAAGAATAGTTGAATAAAAAAAGGTTTTTTATTATATTACAAGGCTAGCTTGATATGCTTGAAGATTTAACGCAGAAATTAGAGAAAGCTCTTAAAAAAGTTACCGGTCAAGGTAGAATTACCGAAGAGAACGTTTCGGATACTCTGCGTGAAATCAGACGTGTTCTTTTGGATGCTGACGTAAATTACAAAGTCGCCAAACAGTTTATCGAAGACGTTAAGGCGAAAGCGCTCGGGCAAGATGTTCTTACTTCCGTAACGCCCGGACAGCTGATTACGAAAATCATTTACGACGAGTTAACGGCACTTCTCGGCGGGGAAAATCGCGAATTGAGATTAAACCCGACGGGAATTACAGTGATTTTACTCGTCGGATTGCAAGGTTCGGGAAAGACGACTTTCGCGGGCAAACTTGCGCGATATCTGAAAAAAAGCAATCGCAAGGTTTTGCTTGCGGCGGCTGACGTTTATCGCCCTGCGGCAATCGACCAATTGAAAACGCTCGGAAAAAGCATTGACGTTCCGGTTTTTTCAATTGACGGAAGTAAAGACGCGGTGATGATTGCTGAAAAAGCCGTTGAATATGCGAAGGAAAATCGCCTTAACACGGTTATTATCGACACGGCGGGACGCTTGCACGTCGATGAAGAATTGATGGACGAAGTCGTAAGAATTAAAGAAGCCGTTAATCCTACAGAAATTCTTTTCGTCGTCGATTCAATGACGGGACAAGATGCGGTAAATTCCGCAAAGGCTTTTCACGAAAAAGTCGATTTCGACGGAATTATTCTTACCAAAATGGACGGCGATTCCCGCGGCGGTTGCGCGCTTTCGATTAAAAAGATTGTCGATAAGCCGATTAAGTTTATGAGTTTGGGCGAAAAACTTGACGCGCTCGAAGTTTTTTATCCCGACCGTCTTGCTTCGAGAATTCTCGGAAAAGGCGACATTGTTTCTTTCGTTGAAAAAGCTCAAGAGCAATTCGACGAAAAAGAAGCGGAAGAACTTGAGAAAAAAATTAGACAAAACAAATTTGACTTTAACGATTTTCTCAAGCAAATTAAAATGATAAAAAAAATGGGTTCTTTGCAATCGTTGCTTGCTATGATACCGGGTATGAACAAAGCCCTTAAAAATCAGCAAATTGACGATAAGCAACTTGTCGTCGTTGAATCGATTATTCAATCGATGACAAAAGAAGAGCGAAGCAACCCGAAAATTTTGAACGGTAGCAGAAGAAAAAGAATTGCCCGCGGAAGCGGAAATACTATACAAGACGTTAACAGATTGATTAAGCAGTTCAAAGAAATGCAGAAAATGATGCGAATGTTGAACGCTAAAGGCGGCAAAAAAATGCTGCGAAATATGAAAAATTTCGGATTGAATTAATTTAAATTATAGGAGGATATATATTTGGCTGTTAAGTTAAGACTGAGAAGAATGGGTAAGAAAAAACAACCGATTTACAAGGTTGTTGCGGCGGACGCAAGAGCGCCGCGTGACGGACGATTTATCGAAGCGATTGGAACGTATAATCCTTTGACCGACCCGGCTTCGGTTGTGATTAAAGAAGAGAGAGCCTTATATTGGCTCGGCGTGGGAGCTCAACCCACCGATACCGTAAAATCCATTTTGAGAAAAGAAGGAATTTGGTATCGTTTCAGTTTGATTAAACAAGGTCTTTCCGAAGACGAAATCAACGCAAGAATGGACGAGTGGTACAAAGCGCGCGCATCCAAGATTGCAAAAAGCGTTAAGGAAGAGAAACAAGAAGAAAAAACCGAAGAAGTAAAAGAAGAAGCGAAAACCGAAGAGATTGAAGATAAAGCGGAAGAAGCAACGGACGCAGCTTCGGACGCGGTTGATGCCGAAGAAGAAAAATCTTCGGACGAAAACTAACAGTAAATTGTGCGTCTGATGTCAAATTAAATTGGTATTTCTCATGAAAGAATTTATCGAATTTATTGCGAAGCACTTGGTTGACAATCCGGATAACGTTAAAGTTGAAGTTAACGAACCGGATGAAAAGACCGTCGAAGTTAATCTGACCGTAGGCGCCGATGACGTCGGTAAAGTTATCGGAAAAAGCGGCAAAACGGCTCAATCGATGAGAACCTTGCTTACCGCAATTGCGGCGAAGGAAGGCAAAAGAGCTTCTTTGAAAATAGTCGACTAATTCTTAAAGGCTTTTGGACGATTATTTACTGGTAGCGCGAATTCTGAGAAATTACGGTTTCGACGGCTACCTTTCGGTAAAATCTTTTACGGATTTTAGCGATACCTTATTTTCTCTTCGGGACGCGTATATCTACGTTTTCGGAGATTATCGGAAGTTTGTTGTCGAAGAAGCGTTAGAGAAGAACGGTCAAATTTTGATTAAGTTCAAAAATTTTGACTCGTTCGACGATGTTGTTTTTTTGTTCAAAAAAAACATCTACATCAAAGCCGAAAACGCGCGTAAATTGGACAAAGACGAATATTACGTGCACGATTTAATCGGCTTGAAAACGTTTCAAAAAGATTTGTTCTTTGGAGAAGTGATTGATGTTCTGACGCTTGCGGCGAACGACGTTTTGGTTGTGCGAAGAACCGACGGAAAAGAAGCGCTTGTGCCTTTCGTCGGCGAGTTCGTTTTTAACGTCGATTTGAAAAACAAGCGGATTGATATTAGCGACAAAGAGGATTTTACTTACGAAGATGACGATGATGAGAATTGATATCGTTTCGGCGGTGCCGGATTTGCTTGAAAGTCCGCTTAACACGAGTATCGTAAAGCGAGCGCAAACGAAAGGCAAAGTTGAAATTCATGTTCACAATTTGCGCGATTACGCTTACGACAAACATCGGCAAATAGACGATAAACCTTTCGGCGGCGGTCCGGGGATGCTTCTTAAACCCGAACCGTTTTTCCATGTAATCGAAAAGTTACAGTCCGAAAGAAAGTACGACCACGTAATTTTTATGACGCCGCGCGGCAAGATTTTGCAACAGGAAGATTGCAACAGATTTTCGCTTGCAGAAAACATTTTGATTTTGGCGGGACATTACAAAGGCGTGGACGAACGCGTAATCGAAACATTCGTTACGGACGAAGTTTCAATCGGGAATTTCGTGCTAAGCGGCGGAGAACTTCCCGCGCTTGTTCTTGTAGATGCAATCGTAAGATTAATTCCCGGCGTGCTGAACGACAGCGAATCGGCGTTGCAAGATTCATTCATGGACGGCGAGAAAATAGAAGCGCCGTATTACACGCGTCCTGCGGAATATCGCGGAATGAAAGTGCCGGAGGTGTTGCTTTCGGGTCACGAAAAGAAAATAAAAGATTGGAAAGAACATCAATCGAAAATTTTAACGGAAAAATGGAAAAAAATAAATAGATCGGAGTAAGAGATGAAGAAAATCACGGAATTGGTAAAAGATCAGTTGAGAACGGATTACCCAAAATTCAAAGCGGGCGATAGAGTAAGAGTACACGTTCGCGTAGTTGAAGGAAACAAAGAACGCATTCAGCAGTTCGAAGGCGACGTAATTGCCATTAAAGGAAGCGGTGTCGGTAGAACGTTTACCGTACGTAAAGTTACGAACGGCGTCGGAGTAGAAAGAATTTTTCCTTACGCATCGCCGAAAATCGCAAAAATTGAATTGGTTAGAGAAGGTAAAGTCAGAAGAGCGAAACTCTATTATCTTAGAAATCTTTCCGGTAAAGCCGCAAGAATTAAAGATAAAAACCTTCACTAATTTTTGTTTTCCCCCGTTAAAAGAAAAGCCGCTTTCAAGAGCGGCTTTTTTCGTTTTTAAGAGTAGGAAATAATTGATTGATAGGACGCAGATTAAACTGATTGATTATGATTAAAACTGATATTTTGATAGAACACTAACTTTTTTTGATTATGATTGTTGAATGTTCGTCGTCGCGAGGATATTCACGTAAAAGACGGGAAAACGACGAAGCAATCTGTAGTATCACTGCGCTAACTAAAACAAACACGGTCTTTCCTTTCTCCCGCTTTTGGCGGGACGAAGGAATCTGTTATGCCGCGTGCTGAAAAAACTTTTGCTGGCAATTCAATAGATTGCTTCCCCCGCCGGAGGCGGGAATCGCAAAGACTGACGGTCTTAAGGATTGTTCACGGGTCATGAAAGTCCTAACGGTTATTCATCTTTATTTAAGACCTTCAAATATTTTTCCGAATGTTCGGGATTGATTTTTATCAATTTCGAGAAAATCGTTTTATCAGGGTAGTCCGCGAGCGCGTCCGCAATTTCCCCCGCCTTCGCATCGAAAAAGACTTTCAACACAACCTCGCGTGTGTAAGCGAGCGATTTATTTTCGTAAAGGTCTTCTATTAATTTTGCGATGTTTTTTTGTCCTTTCAATTTGTATTTCGGACCGTTATAAATTAAATCCAAACCGTTGTAATGGTAATCGAAAAAATCCTGACGAAACTGTTGCATTTTTGCGTTCATTAAATCGTTTACGTAAACGCGTCGGTTGTAAGTTGCGCTTGAAATATCCCAACCATCTTTTCCGTATTGAGCACTTGAACCGAGTAAAGCCAAATCGATCGCCTTCGTGAAAAAATCGTTTCCCCCGAACGGGTCGTATGAATCGGCATCGAGTCCGATAATTACAAGCGCGTAAAAATCGAGAAAACTCGTCAACGGGTCAAACTCGCTCAAATTGAAATAAAAATTTTGCGTCGGTTCGTATCTGAACGACCATTTACCGTCAATGACACGTAACATTTGGGATTTTCTTTGCGAGTTATAAATGTAGCGCGAACTTGTAATAATCACTTGTGCGGAATAATTGACATCGTTGGACGCGGCGGTAAAAATTATGTGAAACGAACACGGTATTTTGTCTCCTTCCCATTCGTCCTCGGTGTATCTGTTGGAGTTCAAATAAGTTTCTACCTGTTGTGCAAAGTCGGTCAAGCGTTCTTTGTACGTGTTGGGAAGTTTGTCATAATTTACCGTAACTTTTGCGTCAAGTTCTTGCGCCGCAATAAATGCAGGCAATAAAAATAGCAATATCAAAAACTTTTTCATCGCTTCACCTTTTCAAATGTTAGCAAGACTAATATTACCGTTACAATTTAAGAAACTTAAATTAAAAATAAAAACTTTGAAAGAAGCGAAACCACGATGTGTGTTAAAAAATTTTGAATTTGAAATAGAACAACGCCTTGTTTTCTATTGCGACATCGCTTTAAGAAGTTCCATAAGATTATTTTCATAACCGCTTAAAATATCGCGAATTGCATATGCGAAAACGGGAAGCATTAAAATCATAAGAAAAATACCGAGACCGAGTTTAAGCGGCAACAGAACGAAAAAGACTTGAAACGTAGGGCTAATACGGGAAATAATTCCGCTTGCAACGTGAACGAGAAAAAAGGCGACAATCAGCGGTGAAGCGATTTTTAATCCCAATACGAAAACTTGTGCGGAAAGACGAATAATCAGTTGGAATACGGACTCGTTAAAGGTAAATGAACCGAGCGGAATGGCTTTGAAAGAAAAAGAGAGAGAAGTTATTATGTATTCGGGACCTTTGATAATGAAAAATATCATTATTCCGAGAAAAACAAGTAACGCTCCGATAATATTGTCATTCGCTTCCGAATTCGGATCGAACATATTCGCCATCATCAAGCCGATTTCGCGGGAAAGCAAAAATCCCGCAAATGAAAGCGCCCAAAAAACAAAGTTCAGCATATATCCCATTATCAAGCCGGTTATCACTTCCTTTATTCCGTATAGAGCAAGCGGAAGTAGTGAATCATCGGGAGAAAATTCCATTTTGGGAACGGTAAAGAAAATCACGTAAGTAACGGTTAAGGAAAGTAACAATTTTACGAACTTCGGTACGAAAGTGCTGTTAAAAACGGGCGCAACGAAAATCATTGCGGTAATGCGCAAGAAAATCAACAATCCCGTTACAAAATCGCCGACCAGAACCTCGGTTAATTTCATTGCGCTTCACCGAGTTTATTTGATAACGGTAAGCATAATATCGAAAACTTCTTTCGTAAAGGAAATCATTTTATTCGCCATAAACGGAAGTAAAATTATAATGATAACCGCCGTTACGATAATTTTAGGGACGAAAGTCAAAGTCATTTCCTGAATGGAAGTGGCGGCTTGAAAAATTGAAATCAAAATTCCCACAATCAATCCCGCTCCGAGAACGGGCAATAAAATTATAAGTACCGTATAAAACGCGTTCGTAAGCAATGTAATTACCAAGTCAAGACTCATTGAAAACTCCGCACAAGTGATGAAATTATCAAATCCCAGCCGTCAACGAGAATAAACAAAAGAATTTTAAACGGCATCGATATTAGTGTTGGCGGCAACATCATCATTCCCATAGACATAAGAATACTCGAAACTATCATATCCATCATAACGAACGGCACGAAAAGGAAAAAGCCGATTACGAAACCCGCGCGAAGTTCGCCGAGAATAAACGCGGGAACGAGAATGTAAGTGGGCAAATCTTTGCGAGAGGCGGGTTTTTCCATTTTAGCCATTCCGAGAAAAAGTTCCAAATCTTCGTTGCGTACGTTTTTGAACATGAATTCTCTGATAGGCTCAATACCCGCATAATAAGCGGAGTCGAGCGTGATTTGTTTGTCCATATAAGGCTGAACGGCGTCGTCGTAAACTCTGTTCCACGTCGGCGCCATTATGAAGAAAGTGATAAACAACGCAACCCCCGCAAGAAGTTGGTTCGGCGGACTTTGCATCGTGCCGAGCGCGTTTTTCAAGAAGTGAAATACAATAATTATGCGCAAATAAGATGTCGTCATAATGATTATCGACGGCGCGAGAGACAAAATCGTAAGTAAAAAAAGTAATTCGAGCGTAGTCGAAACGCCTTCCGTTTGGTCGCCGCCGCCTATCGTAATGCCGATATTCGGCAAATTTATCGTTTGTTTTTGTTGCGCGGCGTTTTGCGCGAAATCGGATTGCGCGCCCGCAAGAAAAATAAAGAAAAACGCTATTAATAAAATTTTACGCATTCTGATTTCTAAATGCTTTTTTGAACATATCGGAAAACTTGCCGTCTTGCGGAATTTTCTCGAAATTCATTTCGTCGAAATCTTCGGGATTTAATTTATCGAGCATCGTAATGTTATTTTCGCTTATTCCGATTAAGTAAAAGTCCTTATTGACTTTCACTATTCCCACATATTTTTTAGGCATAATTCCGCGAATCGCTATTAAGTCGATTGCAACGTTTTGCATTGCGGAATTGTCGTAACGGAACATCATTTTTTTCATAAAAAAAACAGCGAGATAAACCGCCGCAAGCAAAATCACGAAAACCACGAACACGTAAATTACGTCGCCCGCGCTCACTGTTGCAAACCCTGAATTCTTTCTTCTTGCGAAACCAAGTTCGTAATACGCACGCCGAAATGTTTATCGATAACGACCACTTCGCCTTCCGCGATTTTCTTATTATTAACGTAAATATCGACGGGCTCGCTTGCAAGTTTATCGAGTTCGATTACGTAACCGCGTTCCAGATCGAGAATATCCTTAATCATCATCTTTGTACGACCGAGTTCGATAAACACGTTAAGTTTCAAGTCTTTCAGAAGTTCGAGTTTGTCGTCAACTCCGATTGAGGTGGGCGTCGCGTCGTCGAACTCGGGGAAATCAGCCACCGAACCGACAAATTCCGATCCGCCTCCTTCGTTGCCTCCAGCAATTTGACTTGCCAAATCGTCGAGATTTTCCATTCCGTTTTCTTCGTTTTCTGCCATTTCTATTATTCCCTTTCTTCTTTTCTTGCCGTTATTTTTACCGCCTTGAAATTATTGGCTATACCAGGATAACCGTAGAAAAACTCTTTCCCTTCCACTTTAATTACGGCTTCTTCGCCGACTTTCGTATCGAGCATTATTATATCGCCGATTTTCATTTCCTTGATTTGAGCCACGGTTAATTTCGTTTGTCCGAGTTCCACGCTCACGTTCAATTTCGTTTCTTTCAATTGATTTGTCACGATTTCGCGCGCGGTCGTGCCGAGATACTTTACCGGACGAATCGTCGAGAGATTTTGGCTTGAAAGTTTCGCCAAAATCGAATCGAACGCGTAAGTGGCAAAAGCGATATTCATCAGATATGATTGTTGCCCGATAAATATTTCGAAAGTAATCAACAGCACGCTTTCGCTTTGGGACGTAATTTGCGCAAAATCGATGTCGGGCTCAAATCTGTCTATTTCAAACTTATATTCTCCGATTGCCGCCCAAGTTTTGGAAAGTTCGGAAAGCATTCGGTTGACAATATCGCCCAAAACTTTTTGTTCTATCGTGGTAATCGCTTTCGCTTGTTTCGTATTTTCCCCGGGACCGCCAAGCAAGCGGTCAACCAAAGTAAGTGCAAGTTCGGGACTTAATTCCACAATTCCGCGAATATCGGTTCCTTGAATTTTAAAAAGGAACAAAGCCGCGGGATTGGAAACCGACAAAACATATTCGCTGTAATAAATTTGATCTACGGAAATAAGATTTACATTAATAATCGTCTGTAATTTCGACATTAAAAAGGAACTCAAACCTTCGGCGAAATTTTCGTGAAGGTTCTGTAACGTGCGCATTTGAATTTTCGAAATCCTGTTCGGAAGTCGAAAATCGAACGGCACTATTTCCTTTTCGTTATCGGTCTTGACGGCTTCTTCGCCGCCCGTTTTCATATTCGATAACAGCGCATCGATTTCCTGTTGCGAAAGTACTTCAGCCATAATTTTCCGTTATTGAATGATATATTTATTGTAATAAATTTCCGTAATCTTAATCTCCGGAAATTTCTTTTTCATCATTTCTTTTATTTCTTCTTTCAGTTTGGGCTTCATTTTAACGTTCATCAATTCTCTCAAACGCTTTTTCCCGATTAACGTAATCAACGCGTCGTTGACAATCGGTTTTTTCTCCTGAAGTTCGGTTAACATTTCTTCTTTCGGTACGTCGAAACCCAAATTAATTAACATCAAACGAACTCCGCCGTCGGCCGGATTTACGATAATATCGCCCGTTTGGAAGATGAATTTTCCGGTTACGACGGAATCGGCGAAAGCCAATTCGTCTTCGTTTACCACTTCGGTTCCGTCTTCGGGATGTTTCGCATCGATAAAAAAGTTAACCGTCACGAAATAAACGGCGACCAATTGAACAATATAAAGCGGAATTCCGATTAAAAGCACCTTCGGATTTAATCCGCCGGATTTACCTTCTTTTTCTTCGTCAGCCATAATTCACCTGTTATTGCATAAAATTTCTAAAATTTTGTTGCAATTGATATGCCAAGCCGATTAAGGCTAAAATTTCGGGATTTCGTTCGAAAAGAGAGCGTAGAGTGGCTAATATTGAACAATTGACGAAAAAAGAAGAGAAAGCCGTCGATTGAAATTTTCGACGGCTTGAAATTTAATTTTTCGGCGTAATTCCCATATTGTAAAAAATGAACGCGTAAATATCCGTAAACAAATCGATAGTTTTTTTTACGTTCGTCCCGGCGCCGTGTCCCACTTTCGTTTCGATGCGAATCAGCGTCGGATTGTCGCCTCCGTTAAATTCTTGCAACCGCGCGGCGTATTTGAAAGAATGAGCGGGAAAAACGCGGTCGTCGTGGTCGGCGGTTGTTACCAAAACCGCGGGATATTTTACGCCTTTTTTCAAATTGTGATAAGGGGAAATTTTGTAAAGATATTTGAATTCTTCTTCGTTTTCACTTGAACCGTATTCCGGCACCCACGCCCAGCCGATTGTGAATTTCTGAAAACGGAGCAAATCCATCACGCCCACCATCGGGATAGCGACTTTCGCCAAATCGGGACGCTGATTAATTATCACGCCCATCAACAATCCGCCGTTGGAACCGCCCATTATCGCCAGCCGTTCGCTTGAGGTGTAGCCGTGTTTAATCAGATATTCGCCCGCGGCTATAAAATCGTCGTAAGCGTTTTGACGTTTCGATTTCATTGCGGCTTTGTGCCATTTTTCGCCGTATTCGCCGCCGCCTCTGATATTGGCAAGCGCGTAAACTCCGCCTTGTTCGAGCCAATAAATTCGTGTTATCGAAAAACTTGGCGTAAGGGAAATGTTAAATCCGCCGTATGCATAAAGTAACGTCGGGTTCGTACCGTCAAGTTTTATTCCCTTCTTGTAAGTGATGAACATCGGCACTTTTGTTCCGTCTTTACTTTCGTAGAAAATCTGTTTGGTTTCGTAATCGCTCGGATTAAATTTCACGTTCGATTTTCTGAACAATTCCGACTTATTTTCTTCAACGTTATATTTGTAGATTGTAGGCGGATAAGTAAACGATGTGAAAGTGTAAAAAACCTCCTTATCGTTCCGATTTCCGTCGAAACCGTAAGCCGTTCCGATTCCGGGCAATTCGATTTCGTGAAGTTTTTCGCCCGCGACCGAATAAACGTAAACTCGCGTGTTCGCATCTTTCAGATACGATACGATTAATTTCCCGTCAATGTAAGAAACAGAACGTATGGGGTTTTCCGTTTCGGGAATAACGACGCGCCAATTTTTTTCCGCGGGATTTTTCGGGTCAACCGAAATAAGTTTGTAATTCGGTGCGTTTTTGTTCGTGCGGAACAAAAATTTATCGCCCACGTTATCCACGAACGAATATTCCGCGTCGAATTTATCGAAAAGTTTAACTATCGGACTATTTTCGGAACTCAAATCCTTGTAATAAATTCCGTTGTGGTCGGACGAACCTTGCCAAACGCTAATTATGAGATATTTTTCATCCTCGGTTACGTAGCCGTCAAATCCGTATTTCGGATGTTCCTTGTCTTCGAGAACCAAAACGTCCTCGCTTTGCGGCGCTCCGATTTTATGATAATACAATTTTTGAAATTCGTTTTGCGCTTTAAGTTTTTCATTTTCTTTCGGTGCGTCGTAACGGCTATAAAAGAAACCGTCCTTGAACCAAGACATTCCCGAAAATTTCACCCAAAGCAAATGGTCGTCGAGTTTTTTTCTTGTCGCCGTTTCCATTACGTAAATTTCCCGCCAGTCGGAACCGCCGCGCGAAACGGAGTAAGACGCGTATTTTGCGTTTTTCGAAAAACTCAAGCCCGCGAGACTAACGGAACCGTCCTTCGAAAAAGTGTTCGGGTCGAGAAAAATCTTCGGTTCACCGTTAAGTCCTTTCTGATAATAAACGACGCTGAAATTTTGCAAGCCGTCGTTTTTCGAATAAAAATAATAATCGCCGTGTTTCGACGGCGCGGAATATCTTTCGTAATCGAACAACTCGGTCAAACGCTTACGAATTTTGTCACGGAAAGGAATTTTGGAAAGATATTTTTCGGTTAATTCGTTTTCCGCTTTTACCCAAGCCTTTGTTTCTGACGAGTTAACGTCTTCCATCCAGCGGTAAGGGTCGGCGACTTTCACCCCGAAATAATCGTCAACAACATCGACCTTTTTCGCTTTCGGATATTCGATTTTCGTCTGGGAAAACGCAATGGAAAACGCTATTAAAACAATTGAAACAACAAGTTTTTTCATCACTCAACTCCGAATTTTTGTTTCCCAAATTTAGATAATTTTCCGCCAAGAAACATTTTGAAAACGATTAAGTAGAATAATTCGAATAGGTAAAATTAATAATAGCGTTCAGCGTCGAGCGTACAGCGTTTAGTAGTGAACAGTGAACAATGAACAGTGAACAATTCTTGCCCCGCCGAACACCGTCAGTCATCGTATATTAAAGAAATAGATAAAAAGAGAAAAACAAGAACTAACAAAAGATTAAGTTAAGAGGAAATATATTGACAAAAGTCCAATGGGAAGGCAATAAAAAAAAGATTAAGATATATTTGAAAGTTTCAAGAGAATATATTCGGTTCGGAGAAGTAAAAGCGGAGCTTAATCTTTCCGTCTTGCAAAGCGAAATCGAGCGTAGCACACAGCGAATCTTTACAAGGCAATCTCTATTTTACCGATGCAAAAACAAGAAAATCCGGTCAATCAATGAAATAAGAAAATAATTAAATAAATAATCGGATAATCGAATTCGGGTAATTGCTTGAGTTAATTATTTCGGGGAATAAGGAGAAAGAGAGTAACAACATGACGTATATGATGAGTAAGACCGAGTGGTCATTTGGTCAGTCTGTTAAAATTTTCAAGACCGGTCGCAATCAATGGTCACATCATATAATAGCCTTTATACCGAACAGTTCATTAAACCCACTTCAAAAAGTTTGCATTATAACGGCGATGCTGGTAATCGGCTATTATTTATATCGTCATTTTTTTCGTTGTTACTCCCTTTTTATTCTCCGATTAAAATGATAAATAAAATAGTCGCAAACAAAAGTAAGGAAGATTATCGATGAAAGGAAACGAAAAAACAATGGTAATCGGTTGTGATATCTCAAAGGAGAAGATAGACGTTGCTTACATGGACAAACCGACCAAAGAGGTTGTATTAAGGAAAGTCGTTAGAAACTCAAAAAGAGGCTTCAAAGAAATCATAAAATCTTTGGCGGGTAAAAAACCGATAAAGCGAAAAGAATCTTTTCACGTGGTATTGGAAGCCACGGGGAATTATCACTTGCGATTTATCGGGTATTTGGAACAAGAGGGAATAAGCTATAGCGTAATAAACCCGTTGAAGATAAAACGTTACGGGCAGTCGAAGATGTTGCGCATAAAGAGTGATAAGGCGGATGCCGAGTTGATAGCGCTCTACGGAGCGGAGCAATCGCCGAAAGAGAGCAAGTCGTTGGAAGAATATAGGCGAAGGTTAAAGAGTTACACCACGGTAAGAGCCTCATATGTAAAGCAACTGACGGCGATGAGGAACTTATTGCACTCACAGCGTATAAGCGGGCAATCGGATGAAAGGATATTACGACGGATAAAGAGTACGATAAATGGCTTAAAGAAGGTGATAAAAAAGCTCGACAAGGAGATGGAGGAGATAATCAAGGGAAGTGGCGTTAGAGACGTTTATGAAAGGTTGTTGAGTATAAAGGGCATAGGAAAGGTGACAGCCATAGGAATAATAGCCTATTTGGGAGATTTAAGAGATTTTAAGAGTTCGAAACAAGTAGCCTCTTATATAGGAATAACGCCGAAGATAATGCAATCGGGGAAATCGCTGAATAATAGTTTGGGAATAACCAAGCAAGGTAATTCGAGGTTAAGGACATTGTTTTATTTAGCTTCGTTAAGTGCATCGAGGAGTAATAACGCGTGTAAAAGTTTATATAAGCGATTGTTGTCAAGAGGGAAGCAGAAGAAAACGGCATTAATAGCCGTTTCGAATAAGTTGGTAAGGCAAGTTTTTGCTATAGTAAAACATGAGAGAGTATTTCAAAATGATTATGCTTGTAATGCTTGATTTTTAACACAGTTCATTGCGAGGAAACCCGCCTTAGCGGGTTGACGAAGCAATCTACCACACCGTGCGCCAACCCGAACAAACACAGTCCTTGCGAGAAGTGAAACGACGAAGCAATCTGTAGTATTACTGCGCTGAATAGTCTATTGCAGACAAACCGACAGATTGCTTCACCCCGCCTACGGCGGGACTCGCAAAGACAGACAGTATTTAGCGGGGTCGTAATGACTGGACGGTGTTCGGCGGGAATACAATAACAGATGGCATCGGGAAAATTGTTCACTGTTAACTGTTCACTGAGGAGACGCTTTCGTGTTCCCGAGTCTTCTTCGTTTAACTTTCCTCGATGACTTTGTCGTAAAATTTTTGTAATACGTCAATTGCGGTTTGCGGATAAAAGAAACGGAAATCTTTGTAGCCTTTTATTACGAAAAACGCCTTTCGCGTGCGTATGATTTCCTCGATTAATTCTTCGGGTACAACGAAAAAGACGGTTTCGCTAATCCCCGTTACGCCTTCAACGTTTCCGACGGGAAAACGCGTTAGCATACACTGTTGTTCGTAACCGTCAACGGAAATTTTCACCGACTCTATTCGCGGAAGAAATCCTCCGAGAAATTTAATGCCGAAGATAAAACGCTCTCCCGTAACTTTTTTCTCATAATTATATTGTGCGTAAAGTTTGAACGGAATATCGTTCGACGGCTCGCGAATGAAAAATTCGTCCGAACTGACATTGAAATATTTTCCCGATTTATCCAAATTTTTTCGCACGATTTTCACGTCGTGCGCGCACGAAACCGCCAAAACGGTTATTAGCCCCAAAAGTAAAAACCTTTTCATTACGACCTCTTTTTTTCTCTTAAAAACCGCCGCTTAATTTCAAATAAACGTAAATCACAATCAATAACAAAAGCGCATAAACGAAGGCTTTCCCGTTTCGTTTTTTCGCTTTCATGTTTCGTCTGAAGCCGAGACGTCTTTTTTTACGCTCGCGTTCCTTTAATTCCTCGTCCTTTTCGGGTTCGTAAAATTGCGGCGTGTAATCGAAAATTCTATGAGCCGGTCTTTTAAAAAACATTATGCAATCAATTCCATTTTTTTATCATGCATTTTAACGTTTACTCTTTTCGCATTCAAGGAAAAAATTTCTCCGTCAGCATGAACAATAAAAGGTTCGATGAGTTCCACGGAAATTTCCTTTCCGTTTTTATGACGAAAATTCGGAATTTGCTCCGTTTTGTTAATTAACGTCAAAGGTAAATTTTTCAATATTCCGCTGATAGGTAAATGGCGAATTGTTGTAACGTCAAGTTTTTCGTCGTCTATCTCGGCGAAAGGATTCAGATAAAATCCGCCGCCGCTTGTTTTGTTATTGCCTATCGTAACAAGCAAAAGAGGCGCACCGTCCGCGATTTTTTCGCCGTCAACATTAACAATCGCTTTTACACCCTTGAATTTTTTCAATCCGCGTAGAACCGCAAAAACATATGAAGTCAAACCGCTGAAAATCTTGTTGTCCAAATTTTCTTTCGCCACGAAGGAGTCGAAACCGATTCCCACGGCGTTGATAAACCTAAACCGCACACGTCCGCCGTTTTCATTTTCTATTTCCGCTTTGCAGAAATCGGAATGAAATTTTTCGTATGAACCCGTGAAATATCTTTTCATAATTTCGGCGATTTTTCTTTTGCCGTGCATCCTTTTTCCGAAATCGTTTCCACTACCGAGCGGCAAAACGCCGAGCGCGGGAAATACGCCCGTTTGTTCGTCGTATCCGTTAACGACTTCATTCAAAGTACCGTCGCCGCCGACTACAAGGAAATGTTTGTAATTTTCTTTATTTTCAGCCGCGAAATTTCTTGCGTCGCCTCTTTTTTCAGTTAAGAGCAAATCGAACGAGAGCCCCGATTTTACGGCTTGGGAATGAATTCGCGACAAATATTTTTTTGTCCTGCCTTTTCCCGCTTTCGGATTAACGATAATCAAAAAATCTTTTTTCAATGTTCCGCTCTGTTGTTCTTGAATTTTTTATTTATTTCCGATAATAATTTACGAGCCTTTTCGTTCATTCCTTTTCTGCGATAAAACTCAAGCAAATTCGAATAGTGCGTCGCGTTCGTCGGTTCTTTTTCAATCGCTCTTTTCAAATATTTTTCCGCAAGAGCGGTTTCGCCGAAATAATCGTATAACATCGCCGCGTTGTAATCCACTCTTCCGTTTTCGGGTAAAAGCGAACTTGCCTTGAGCAAGGCTTGAAGCGATTTTTCATATTTCCCGTTTTCCGAAAGAATCAAACCGTAATTGTAAAGCGCATTGCCGTCTTTAGGATTTTTCGAAAGAAATTCTTCGAGAATTTTTTCGGCTTTCCGCGGTTTTCCTGTTGCGGCATATAGAAACGCGAGATTAATTTGCGCGACACCGAGTTCGCTATCCTCCGCAATGGCGTCGAGATAAAGTTTCTCCGCTTTTTCGTATTCTTTCTTCGAGTAATAGTAATTTGCAAGATTAAACTTGCCCACGGGGAAATCCGCGTTGTATTCAAGAATTCGTTTTTCTTCTTCGAGCGCTTGCATGTACGCACGTTTATATTTCATCGGAATTAACGATGTATCGACAATCGAGAGTTTGCTGACCGCCTGAAATCGCACTCCTTTCGTTTCGTCGTTCAAAAGCGGGAATAGCAATTTCAAATCATCGCGCGTCCGCACGGTCAGTCGGTTTATCGCGGCGATTCTTAATGCGGGTTCGAGACTGCGCAAATTTCTTGCGATAATTTTTTTATTCTCTTCCGCATCGCTCAAATATCCTATTGCAATTGCGCGAATGTTAACGGGGTACAAATCATTTGCAATTATTCGCGCTAAAAGAGAATCCGCTTCAGGTTTTCCTTTTCGTGCCGCATAAAAGGCTTCGCCGTATTGGAAAGGCTTGCTTTTGCCGTACCATTGCTCAACATATTTTTCCGCCCATTGCGGCGATTTGTCGGCGTGACATTGATTACACGCGTTCGGTGTCCCCATGGTTATCGTCAAATCGGGACGCGGAATTCTGAAACTGTGGTCGCGACGATAATCAACGCCCATGTAATTCCTTCCGTGCATATGACAATTTATGCATTGAGTTCCGCTTCCGGTTTCAAAACGAATTCCCGCTTGCGAAATCACGGCTTCGCCCTTTTCTCCGTATGATTTGTGAAACGTGTGGCGCGGCGTGTCGTAATCTTCCGCTTTGTGACATTGCAAGCACAAAGCGTTTCCTTCGAAAAGCAATTTACCTGAATGCACGTTGTGGCAATCGTTGCATTTGACGTCGTTCATAAACATTCTACTCTGCTTGAACGATGCGAAAACGTAATCCTCCTCCTTTATTTGCCCGTCGATAAACCATTCGGGCTCCGTCGGTAAAGCGGGAATGATATGCTGATAAATGCTCTTTGCATGCGGATCGTTATCGCCGAGTGCCGCCCGCCGCGAATGACAACGCGCGCAATTATCCACATACCGTGCATTGTCGATTCCGCTTGTTTTGACGGTCAAACCGTAATTTTCGAATTTATCGCGCGCATAATCGGGCAACCGCGCCCATTCGATATGTTTCGACCCGGGACCGTGGCACGCTTCACAACTCACATCGATTTCCGAAAACGTCGTGCGGTAACTATCGGTGGACAAATCGTAATTCTTTTTCACGTTCGTGGAATGACAATCGGCGCACATGGAATTCCAATTTTGCGCTTGGTTCGTCCAATATAACCAATTGTCGGGAGTAATATTTTCTCCTTTGTAAATGGAATCGGGCATATAATACCAATTACCGTCTTTGGAATTCCAAGTCAACGCAAGCGTTTGCAAACGCCCGCCGGGAAATTCGACCAAATACTGCTGTAGCGGATAATGTCCGAAAACGTACTTGATTTCGAACTCCGAATATTTGCCGTCCCGCCCGCGCGTAAAAACGAAAAATTTCCCTTCGCGCTTGTAAAATTCGCCGCGAACATCTCCGTTATCGAACGACGCGTTATTAAAGTCGCCCAGAACGGTACTGTCGTTCGCTTCGTCCATTGCCAAATCGTGGTCGGAACCGAGCCAGTCGTTGTATTCTCTTTCGTGGCACGAAGCGCACGCTTCTTTTCCCACATAACGCGGCGCAGTGTTATCGACAATTTTATCTTCCAAACCGCGTTTTATTATTTGCAAAGGAACTATCAACAGAATGATAGCGATTAGCGCGGCTTTAATATGTTTCGTTTGAAACCTATTCCGCATAAGTCAACTGTGATTTGTTGAAAGTCTCTCTTTTAATCGGGTCGTTCGTCTTCACATAAATTTTCCCGTTTTCTATTTTTATCGGAAAAATATCGAGTGCGCGCGTTGCGGGAGGTTCGGTCACCATGCCGTATTTGTCGAATTCCGAACCGTGACACGGGCAAAGAAAACCTTCGTCGTGCGCTTCAACACTGCATCCGAGATGAGTGCATTTAATGGAAACGGCAAGCATTCCGCCGTCTTCAAGGACGGAAAGATAAAACTTTTCCGAATTGAAAGGATAGATTTTCCCTCTTTCGAATTCGCCGACTTCGCCGACACAAAACCATTTCCCGTTTTCGTTTTCGGCTTTCTTTCCTTTCGAAAAAATATCGTAAAGCAAGTAACCGCTTTCGACAAGCAGAATTAATACAATCGCTATTTTAATAATTTTTTTGGACACTCTCATCTCTCAAAAAATCAGACGCATACCTTCACCGCGCAGAAAAAAAGTGAAAATTCCCATTACGACATATGATGAAATAATTGCCGAAAAAACGGCGAGCGCAAGTTCGTTACTATCGGCGGAAAATTTACGACGTAAAAAATAAAGAAACGCCGCAAACGGTAACAGATAAGCAAGCAAAGGCAAAACGCCGGTTAGGACAAGCGAATTCGAAGGTGCGTTTTCGGGTTTCACTGCATATTCGAACAGAAAAATCAAAGCGATTGAAAGCGAAGCCGAAAAAAAAGAGGAATAAACGCTTGCCTTTTTGCCGACATCCGAATAAAACCAAACACCGATTTTATTTTTATCGATTTCAATTTTCGGTAAATAAAGGACGAAAAGAAACAATAAAAACGGAATTACGAAAACGGCGAAAATAGGGTGAACATTTACAAGCAATTCCTGAACGCCCGAAAAATACCAAGGCGCTTTGGTCGGGTCGGGAGTTACGGCGGGATTTGCCATTTCTCCCGAAGGCGCGCCGAAAAAGAAGGCAAATAAAAACACGCCCGCTGTTACCGCAAGGGCGGCAAGAATTTCCTTTGAAATCAAGTTCGGATTAACCGCAATTTTTTCACCCTTTTCCGATTCGGGCAAAGCAACGCCTTCGGCTTTTCGTACAAGCCAAATGTGCAACACGGTCAAAAGCAAAATTAACAAAGGCAAAACCGACGTGTGCAGCACGTAAAAATTCATGAGTGTGTTTTCATTGATTTCCGCGCCTCCACGTATCAGATTCGCCAAAGGCGAACCTATCACGGGGATATATTCAAGCGTGCTTGTCATTACCGTAACCGCCCAATAGGAAAGTTGCTCCCAAGGCAAAAGATAACCCGCGAAAACGGTGGATAAAACAAGCGTGAACAACGCAAGTCCGTAATACCAATTTTTCTTACGTTCGTTAAAAATCGCGGTGGCGAAGACCACGCGCAACAAGTGCAGAAAAACGCCGATAACCAGAAAGGTAGCCGCCCAATGATGAACGCCGCGCAAAAGCGAACCGAAAAGCGTATTCTTTTCCAAAACGGAGAGTGAAAAATACGCGTCTTTAATTGTCGGGACGTAAAAAAAACGCAAAATAATTCCGCTTAAAGCAAGAATAAAAAAAAGCAACGCGTTAATGCCTCCGAGCCCGAACGTTCTTGAATATTTAACTGAATTTCTTTCGACCTTGGCGGGATGCAAGTGAAGTAAAAAATCGGTAATCGTAAAGCGCTTTCTATCGTCGTTTTTCATATTCTCATATTAATGTGAAGCGAAAAATATCATATTGAAAAGTAATTGTCAATTTACTTGAAACGTTGCCGAAAAAGAATTCCGCTGAAATTTTTGTAGCGCTCCCGCCTTTTGCGGAAGGACAACGAAACCAGAATAAATACAGTCTTGCGAGCGGAACGAAGTGTAGCGAAGCAAACTGTAAGTTTGTTAGCAAAAGATTATTCGGCACACGGCGTGGCAGATTGCTTCGTCGACCCGCTAAGGCGGGTCTCCTCGCAACGACTGTGTTTGTTTTTGCTTGGAGTCGGCGCGTCCTCGCAGACTGAAAAATTATAAGCCGTGAAAATCTGTTCAAATCGGTGTTATCCGTGTTCTATTTTAATATAAATCACTTCCCGACGTTTTTATTATTGAAAAAATCAATCTTGACTTTAACATTTCTTAATAATAGATTTTATTTCAAATTTTAGGAGTTTGAATGGAATTTTTCGAAGATTACAATAACTTCGATAATATAAACGAATTCGACGAGACGGACGTCGAACAAAAGATAGAAAGAGCAAAAGAAATTGTCGAAAACGGGGAAACGCTTTTCAATCTTAATTTTATCGAGGACGTAATTCATCTATGCATGGATTACGACTACCCCGAAGAAGGTTTGGCTTTGGTTGAAGCCGCGCTTGAAACAATTTCTTACAATTCCGATTTTTGGCAATACAAAGGAGTTTTTCACAACGCGCTCGGTGAATACGAAGAGGCGTTTCTCGCCTTTGAGAAATCGCTCGAACTAAATGCTAACGACACGGAAACATTGATAAATTTTGCCGCGACGCACGAAAACTTAGGGAACATTCCCGCCGCCGTCGAACTACTTGAACGCGCCGTGGAAATAGAGCCGAACAACGTTGACGCACTCATGGGACTTGCGGTAGTAAACGAGAAAAAGGGCGAATACGAAAAAGCGGTGGAATATTTCGAAAAAGTCGTTTCCATCGATGAAAAATACGCGGAAGCATGGTACGAACTCGGCTTTTCGCTTGAAAATCTCGGACGTTACGAAAACTCGGAAAAAGCGTACAAACGCTATATCGATTTAGAACCGGAAAGTTATTTCGGGTGGTACAATCGCGGCATTGTAATGTTGCAACTCGGGAACTTCAAGGAAGCGATCGACAATTTCGAATTCGCCGCCGTTTTGAACAAGTCTTTCTCAAGCGCACATTTTAATCTCGGAATTGCAAACCTCACAATAGGGAAATACGAAGATGCCGCCGAGGCATTCGTTAAAACCGTGCAAATAGACCCGAAGGACGATTCCGCGTGGTATTATCTCGGTAAATCGTATTACGGCATGAAAAAATACGGCGAAGCGATTTCCGCTTTCGACAGAGCGCTTGAACTTCAACCGGCTTCGAACGAAGCGTATATCGACCGCGGGAAAGCGAAAGAAAAAATCGGCGATATGTACGGGGCGCTCTCGGATTTCAACAAAGCGCTTCTCGTTTCCGTTATTGAAGAAACCGAAGGGGAAGAATTGAACGAAGAAAAAACCGAAAACACCACGCTTTCGGGCGTCTTGCGCGGAATCGATTCCGAACTCTCCGCGGGAAATTTCGGTTCTGCGTTAAACTTAATCGGGTTTTTCGAAACGCTTTATCCCGACGCTCCCGAAATCAAACTACGTAAATCCTTGATTTTCTTGGAGTACGGAGATTTGGCGCAAGGCATCGACTCGTTGAAAGCGGCTTTGAAATTAAATAAAAATTTACTGGTAAAATTAAAAGGAACTCTCGCGGCGCTTAAAGAGTCCGAATTGCTGAAAAAATTAATCGACAATAAGTGAGGCGAAATTTGAATTTACTCGATAATCCGAAAATAGTCGGAGTAATCGGTCATCCGATAAAGCATTCGTTATCGCCGTTTATGCACAACACGGCGTTCGAACTCGCAGGATTAAATTACATTTATCTGAATTTCGACGTCAGTCAAACTCAGCTTCACAACGCGTTGAAAGGAATGATTGCACTCGACATACAAGGGTTTAACGTCACTCTGCCTTACAAAGAAAGCATAATGGAATTTTTGCACGAAATTTCGGAAGAAGCGGCAACCGTCGGCGCGGTTAACACTATAGTAAACGAATCGGGGAAATTATTCGGCTACAACACCGATACCAACGGCGTTTCGGAAACGCTAATGCCTTTTAAGGAAAATATACGCGATAAAACGGTTACGGTAATCGGTTCGGGCGGAGGAGCGCGTTCCGTAATTTACGTTCTCATACGAAAATTTTCACCGAAAAAAATAAACATTATCAATCGAACTTTACAGAGAGCCGATTCAATTGCGGATTATTTCACGTCCAAGACCAATTTTTCCGATTTCGAAACGTTCGAACTTTTTCCTCCCGATATATTGGGGACTTTGCAAGATTCGTCTCTCATTATCAACACAACCTCGGTTGGTCTTTTCCCCAAGACCGACGATTCGCCAATCGATTTGACCGAAGCGTTCAATGAAAATCAAATCGTCTTCGATATCATTTACAATCCGTTAAAAACAAAATTTCTATCCATAGCCGAATCCAAAGGAGCGAAAACGATTAACGGCTTAACCATGTTCCTTGAACAGGGCGCGCGCGCTTATGAACTTTGGACGGGAAAAACAATGCCGAAAGCGAAAATTTATCTCGAACTCGAAAAGAAGTTAAAAGAGAAATAATTTTCCCTTAATATTATCTCGGATTTTTTATCTCTTTTTTTGAAAATTCTTTAAACCGTTTTTTGTTTCATTACGTCAAACAGATGTATTAAACGAAAAACGAAATAAAATGGAGGAAAATATGTTTTCTAAAAAAATATTTCCGCTCGCGATAATTTTAGGTTTGCTTTTCGCGTTAACCGCTTGCGATAACAAAGAAACGACAACTATCGACGAACCGACAACCACGCAGGTTAACGACGAATTAACGGAATTAACCCGCGCGTTGCCATCGCCCGCCGATTCCATTTCCGATGAAATAGCCGAAGGGCTTAAATTCATGCGCGAAGAAGAAAAACTTGCTCGCGACGTTTACATTACGCTAAATCAAACGCATAATTTAAGAGTGTTTGCCAATATAGCAAGATCCGAACAAATTCACATGAATGCCGTTAAGTTTCTACTTAATCGTTACGGCATTGAGGACCCCGTAACCGATAACACCGTCGGCGTTTTTACCAATCAGGATTTGCAAGCGCTTTACACCGCTTTGGTCGCACAGGGAAATACGTCCGTAATCGAAGCGTTGAAAGTAGGCGGAGCAATCGAAGAAATAGATATTCTCGATTTGTTCGAAAGAATCGATATTTCACAAGATTATCCCGACATTGTAACAATATACGGAAGATTGGAAAAAGGTTCGGAAAACCACTTGCGCGCCTTCGTGAGAAATTTGGCTTGGCAAGGGGTTACGTACACGCCGCAATATCTTAGTCAGGAGGTTTACGATGAAATTATCAACGGCGGGCATGTTCCTCCTGTACCTGTCGATACGACATTAACCGCAGAACAAAAAGCGGCGCTGCAATTTATGCGCGAAGAAGAAAAACTTGCTCGCGACGTTTACATTACATTTCACAATCAATACGGATTGATAGTGTTCAGAAATATCAGTCGCTCCGAACAAGCGCACATGAACGCAATAAAAAGATTGTTGAATATTTACAACGTTGAAGACCCGGTGGGAGACAACGGCGTGGGCGTTTTTACCAATCAAGATTTACAAACACTTTACAATGCTTTAATAGAACAGGGTTCCAATTCCGTAATAGACGCATTAAGTGTAGGAGCCGCAATCGAAGAAATCGATATTCTTGATTTGTTCGAAAGAATCGAATTAACCCGGGATTTTCCGATAATTACCAGGGTTTTCTCTCATCTTGAGAAAGGCTCGGAAAATCACTTGCGTGCGTTTGTAAGAAATCTGAGTTGGAGAGGTGTCACGTACGAACCTCAATACCTTGACGAAGAAACATATAACGATATTATAAATCCCTAGCTTCTTGCCCTCGCCCCAATAAAAAAGCCGCGGAACAACTGCGGCTTTTTTGTTATAAATTATCTTCTTCACGAATTAAAACGATATAAAAATCACCGACGTTTTTTAAATTTCAATCCGTTTGATCGGTTATTTTTAACTTTACTTCATTAAAACCATTTTCCTTGTCGCTATAAAATTACCCGCTCGGAGAGTGTAAAAATAAATTCCGCTCGGCAAAGCGCTCGCGTCGAACTGTACCGTGTAATTACCCGGCGTTTGTTCTTTGTTTACAAGCGTCGCGACTTTTTCTCCCAATAAATTAAACACTTGTAGAGACACTTTATATTGTGTCTCTACGCCCAGTGTTACGGGCAGAGAATACGTAATCGTCGTTGTCGGATTAAACGGATTGGGATAATTTTGAGACAGCGTAAATTTACTCGGGAAATCTTCATTTTCAACGCCGACGGTTGTGTCAAGTAACTTTACGTTCAATTCCGTAATTTCGAAATCTTCAACGTGAACGTTGTTTATCACTCTTGAATAATAATTCGGTGCGGAAATTCTTAACGTGTACGTTCCCGCTTTTATCGGACGACTGAAGCGTCCCGTCGTATCGGAATAAACTTGCGAACTGTCGGCGTCGTGAGCAAGCACCGTGATTTTCGCCGCAATCGGTTCGCCCGTAAGAGAATCGGTAATCGTCCCCTGAATACCGTATAACGCTTGAGCCATATAATGTAAAAACGAAACGCGATTGTAATTCCAATGATCAAGCAATTCGCTTTCGGGCAAAGTTTTAATCGACGAAAGTTCAATTGTAACTTCGCGGCAATGTCTGAAATAATTCATATAATCTTGCCTACCGCCCGATATAGTGTACCAATCATAACCGTTCGTAATTCCGTCGTCCAAATCGGTCATATATCCGTACGGGCTGTTAGCGTGCGCCGAATCGGCGTATTCGCGGGAAACAAGTTGAAACCAATTATCGTCGGGGTGACGTCTCTGCCAAGTATCCCACGGATAATTCACCACTTCCGCGCCGCCGTGGAAATTCGCCGACATAATAAAATTATTCGCTTCGGCAAGCGCCATCATAATTTGGGTTTCGGGTTGATAACTTTCTCCGTCGGGATGAGGTCCGTCTTCGGGATCGGGGAAATTTCTGTTCAAGTCTACCCAATTCGCATTGTATCTTTGCGAACCCCAAACGTTATCGTTACCGCCTGCGAACGTTCCGTCGGGATTTGCAAGCGGATTTATCCAAATTTCAAGATTGTTAACAAGATTTCGAACCTCCGCATTGCTTCTGTAATTTTGCAAAAGATAATCTATCAAATGGAGCATTAATACGTAACCTGTAGTTTCGTCGCCGTGCATCGTGGCGGTGTACATAAATTGCGGTTCCGCCTCGCGCTCGTTTACGTTATCCGAAATTTTCGCAAAAAGAATTTTGCGCCCTTGCACCGTCGAACCCAAATCGTAAATCTTACAAAGGTTCGGGTAATTAGCCTCAAAATCGTACATCAATTGCACGTACGTATCGTAAGAAGGATAAGAATCCCACGTCTTCGCGTCTTTAACGCTGTAACTCATTTTTACTTTTCGAACCTTGCGGGGAACAACTTCGTATGTCAATCCCGTTTGTAAAAATTTCGCGAACTCTTTTTTGTTTACGTAAGCGATAACATCGTGCCCGTCGATTTTGTCGATGGAAACTATTTTGCTTAAACGGGAAATATCGGAAAGATTTTGTACGCGAATTTTAATTATCGCTTCGCCGCGTTCGGCAAATAAACTTGACATATCCTGAGAAAAAGCGTTATATTGGAATGTCAAAAGGAGCAAAAAAATCGATAGAAATTTCATGAATTACCTCATGCCTTTTTTGTTAGTTAGTTTTTTTTTGTTAGTCGTTTTTTTCATAACGACAAATTTAGTTATCTTTTATATAAAAAGAAATGCGGAGAACAAACCGCAGAAAGCTGAAAAATCCCCCGTAAGTATTTTAATCGCGATGAAGAACGAAAGCGTGAACATTCAGTCGTTAATAAATTCGTTGCGTAATCTTGACTATCCTGCCGATAAATTTGAAACGATTTTGGTTGACGATAATTCCGACGATAACACGTTCGAAACGTGTAAAAAAGCGATAGAAGACCTACCCGATTTCAAATTGATAAAAGCGGAAAAGAAAAAGATGCCGGGGAAAAAAGGAGCGCTTACGGTCGGACTGGAACATTGTGCGTACGAAAATATCGCGCTAACCGATGCCGATTGCACCCCGCAAAAAAAATGGCTTTCCGCCGTTTCCGCGGCGCTTTCGAAATTCGACGTCGCTTTCGGTGCTTCGCCTCTACTCCCCGAAAAATCTTTCATTAGTCGCTTCGCATCTTACGAAAGCGGGAAAAATCAGATATTCAACTTTGCCGCGCTTGTTTTCGGAATACCCGTTTCCGCAACGGGCAGAAATTTCGCATACAAAAAGAGTTCATTCGCAAAAACGGGCGGTTATGAAAAAACATTGGAGACGCTTTCAGGCGACGACGATTTGTTTTTGCGGGAAGCATATAAGAAAAAGTTGAAAGTCGGATTTATCAACGGTCGCGATGCGGCCGTAATCTCTCGCGCTCCGAAAAATTCCAAAGAATATTTTTCCCAACGCGCGCGGCACGTAAAGACTTCGCATCATTATTCGACATCTCAAAAAATCTTTACCGCCGTTTATTTTCTCGGCGATTTTCTTTCAACTTACGCCTTTATTTTAAGCGGTCTAAACGTTGCGTTTCTTTTACCGTCGATATTAAAATTCAAGATAGCGTTTACTAACCGAAAGAAATTCGGCGACTTTTTCGGGAAAAATTTTTCTTTTTCAGAAACATTTATTTTTGAACTCGTTCACCCCGCTTTCGCGGCGATAAACTTCGCCCTCTCTGTTTTCACGAAAGAAAAATGGGATTAAGTTAACGTCATTAACCTATCGTTTCGTTTTCGCGCCATTTTCACGCCGTAATTTTTCGCATAGTGAAAATTCGCGTTTTCGCTTTTAATTTCTGAAAAAACTACGTTTGAATTACGCCGACGTTAAACGGCGGAATGTCGGGATTGCCGTTCGCCACTTCAAGCGCCATCGAAACGTATTCGCGCGTTTTTGCCGGGTCAATTATTTCGTCAACCCAAATGCGCGACGCCGCATAAAGCGGTTCGCCTTTTTCATCGTAAGATTTCTGAATTTCGGAAAGCAATTTTTGTTTGTCTTCTTCCGTAAATTCAACGCCGGTGCGCTTCATTTGTTTGAGTTTAATATCAAGCAAAACGTTGCTCGCTTGTTTTCCGCCCATTACCGAAATTCGCGCATTCGGATAAGCGAAAATGAAACGCGGGTCGTAAGCCTTTCCGCACATTGCGTAATTCCCCGCCCCGAAACTATTGCCGACGATAATCGTAATTTTCGGCACTACGCTGTTCGCCACGGCGTTGACCATTTTCGCGCCGTCTTTGATTATTCCGCCGTGTTCCGCTTTGCTTCCTACCATAAATCCCGTAACGTCCTGCAAAAACAAAAGCGGAATTCGTTTTTGATTGCAGTTCATAATAAAGCGCGTCGCTTTGTCCGCGCTGTCGGAATAAATAACGCCGCCGATTTGCATTTCGCCGCGTTCGCTTTTTACAATTGAGCGCTGATTCGCGACGATGCCCACCGCCCAACCGTCAATACGCGCATACGCCGTGATTATTGTTTTTCCGTAGCCCGCTTTGTATTCGTCAATTTCGGAATTATCGACGATGCGCGCAAGAAGTTCGTAAGTGTCGTATTGCTGAAAATTATCTTCCGGCAAAATGCCGTAAATTTCTTTCGGGTCGAATTTCGGCGGTCGCGGTTCGATGCGATTGAAACCCGCCGTTTTACGTTCGCCGTGTTTTTCCGTAATGTTACGAATTAGTTGCAAGCCCTCGTCGTCGTTCTTTACGATGTAATCGGTAACGCCGGAAATATTTGATTGCACGCGCGCGCCGCCGAGACTTTCGTTATCAATATCTTCTCCTATCGCCGCTTTTACCAAGTGCGAACCGGCAAGAAACACCGAGCCTTCGCCTTCGACGATTAACGCTTCGTCCGACATAATAGGCAAATACGCGCCTCCCGCGACGCAAGGTCCCATTATCGCGGCTATTTGCGGAATTCCCATTGCGGACATTTTCGCATTGTTGCGGAAAATTCTACCGAAATGTTCTTTGTCGGGGAAAATATCTTCTTGCATCGGAAGAAAAACGCCCGCGCTATCGACGAGATAAATTATCGGCAAACGGTTTTCCATTGCAATTTCTTGCGCGCGCAAATTTTTCTTCGCCGTCATCGGAAACCACGCGCCCGCTTTTACCGTGGCGTCGTTTGCAACTATAAAATAATACTTTCCGTGAATTCGCCCGATGCCCATTACAGTTCCCGCGCTCGGCGCTCCGCCGTATTCTTTATACATTCCGTAAGCGGCGAAAGAATTCAGTTCGTAAAATTTCGCGCCCGGGTCGAGCAATTTTTCAATGCGCTCTCGCGCGGTAAGTTTCCCTTTCGAGTGTTGGCGTTCGATTGCCTTTTCACCGCCGCCGAGTTTTATTTTGTCGTAAAGCGCGTTGATTTTCCTGACTAAATTTTTGTAATAATCTTCGCGGCGTAAAAAAGTTTGATTCTCTTTAAGTTCGCTTCCTATTTGTGTCATACTCCGACCGTTTTATAATTTTCGATTAAATTTTCCGCAAGAGTAAACGGCGAAATTTCGCGCGCCACAACTTTCGGCGCTTCGTCCGCCAAATATTTTTCGCGCGTTTCGTTCCACATTTCAATTCGCAATTCGTTTTCTACAATGTTCTTCACTCTGATTTTATTGTTCCTCACGCGTCTTTCTTCGAGCGCTCCGGTTTCTTCGAGATATTTTTTGTGTTTTAAAATTTCGTCGAGAACTTCGCGCACGCCTTGATTTTGACTTGCCACGGTTTGCAAAATTTCGATTTGCCAAGCGGAATTCGTTTGGCGGTTCAATTGCAAAATCGATTTCAGCGCCATTACCGCGCTATCGGAACCTGGGCGGTCGCTTTTATTAACGACAAAGAAATCCGCGATTTCCATCAGTCCTGCTTTCATCGCTTGAATTGAATCGCCTGACTCGGGCACGAGAACGACCACCGTGGTGTCGGAAGTTTTTGCGATGTCGAGTTCCGATTGTCCTACGCCGACAGTTTCGAAAATTATGTAATCGTAGCCCGCGGCGTCGAGCACGTCGCTTGCGTCGATTGCTTTTTTACTCAATCCGCCGAGACTTCCGCGCGTCGCCATACTTCTGATGTAAACATTCGGGTGCAAGCCGATTTCGGTCATCCGCACTCTGTCGCCCAAAAGCGCGCCGCCCGTAAAGGGACTTGTCGGGTCAACTGCGATTATTCCCACCGTTTTACCTTGTTCAATCAGAAGTTTCGTCAATTGGTTCGTCAGTGTTGATTTTCCCGCGCCGGGCGGTCCCGTAATGCCGATGCGGTACGAATTTCCGCCGCGCTTGTAAATCTCGTCAAGCAAAGCGCTCTCTTCGCCTTCGTCGGTTTCCACTTTCGTAATCAATTTTGAAATTACGCGTTTGTCTTTCGCTCTTAATTTTTCGAGTGTTTTTTCGTCGAGCATCATCGTTTCACCGAATAAAGTTGATGTTGTTTAATGTAATCCGCAACTTCCTTCGAGAGAAAATAATCGAAAAATTTTCCGTCGCGAATTCGCTCGCGTATCATTGTCGATGAAATTTCGATAATCGGCGTATCCACAAAAATCGCCTTACCGAAATAACTGTGCAACGAAAAACTTGCAGAAAAGTTACTACGTTTAAGCACAATCAAGTTCGCCATTTCGATTATTCTGTCGGGGTCTTTCCAATTGTCGAAAGAAATCAAATTGTCGAAGCCGATAATCAAATCGAGTTCATCGTATTGCTCTTTGAAATGCTCTACCGTATCGACGGTAAACGAAATATCGCCTTTTTTAATTTCGTAATCCGAAACTTCGAAGTTCGGATTTGAAGCCGTTGCGAGTTTTACCATTTCAAGTCTGTGCGAATGTTCGGTCGAGTTAAAGCCGACTTTGTGCGGTGAAATGTAACAAGGTACGAAAATGATTTTGCTTAAATTTCTTTTTTCAAGAACCGATTGAGCGGTAATCAAATGCCCGATGTGAATTGGGTCGAACGAACCGCCCATAATTCCTACGTGTGCCATTCTTTAATCCGTAATAATTCGTAAATAGCAAAAAGCGTTAATAACAAAGCAAAAAGATAAATGAAAATCGTATTAAGTTCAAAATAAATAAGCGAATTCCAAAGCGAATGGGAAAGTATTGCAACAACGTAAGCAAGAACGAAACTTGCGCGCTTGCGAAGCAAAAGAAAAGTTAGCGGGATTAACGTGTGAAATATTTGCGCCGTTGCAATTCGCAGAACGATGTGAAAAAATTTTTCCGAACCGAGTACGGAAGCAAGATAAAGAAGATTTTCCGCCGCTCCGAAAAGAAAACCGATTGCGGAAATCAAAAAAACGTTTTGTTTAAAATTGTTTTGCGCAAAATCTTTTTTTGTAGTTAGAAAAAGAAAAAGTGTAATTTTTCCGCTTTCTTCTAACAAAGGCGCAAAAACCACAGACGAGAGGAAATCGTTTTCGAATAAAAAATAAAAGAGACTTTCGAGCAAGTACGCCGCAATCGGCAAAAGCAGAAAGGAAGAGAGGAAAATTACAAACTTCGATTGCCTGAAAAATTTCATTTTACTTTCAGATTTGATAGGCGCAGATTGCCTTGTCATTATTCAAAAAGTTTTTCGTAATAAGAAAACTTTGCTTGATTTTTATTTTTTGTGCGATTTTTTCCATCTTTGCTACGTCTCTTTCATCGCCTGTTATTTTAACCTCGAAAGCAATTTTTTCATTCAGAATAAAATCGATTTCAGAACCCGTTCGCTTTTGATAATAATTTATTTTTCCGTATTGGCGCAGGTTGTTAAACACGGCGTTTTCGAATAACGCGCCTTCCGAGACTTTGGACAAGTGGTTGAGAATACCTGTATCGCACAAATAGACTTTTTTCGTTCCGCTTACTTCTTTATCTCGATTACGAGAAAACGGTTCGATAAAATGAATGAAATACGAGCCTTGCAACAAATTCAGATACGAGTAAATGGTATCGCGAGAAACTCCGCTTAACGAAGCGATTTTAGAGATGTCTATTTTCGAACCGGACCTTTCCATTAAAAGAAAAATAAGTTTTTTGAATGCTTCTATTTTCTTAAAATCGTTCAATGTTAGAATATCTATCTGAAAATAAGAATTGAAAATGTCCGATAACATGGCGCGTTTTTGTTTTACATCTTCTTCAAGCACAACTTGCGGAAATCCTCCAAATTCGAGATACTCACGGTAAAGTTTGGAATACTTTTCACACTCGATTTCGTTTTTCCTTTTTGCTTTTGTGGAAAAATTTTTCGGTGTCCTTAAATTCTTGCCTTTGAAAATCAAAAATTCGCTGAAAGTTAAAGGATACAATTCATAAACAACCTTCCTTCCCGAGAGCGATTGAGGGAAGAGATTTTTTAAGTAAAAACTACTCGAACCCGAAAGAAAAAATTTTATATTGTAATGGTCGAACAAATATTTAACGACACTTGAAATTTGAGGCATAAATTGAATTTCATCGATGAACAAATAAATTTTTTTTCGAACGTCCGCACCGAGCGCTTTTAGGTTTTCAAGAATATTGTTGTAATCGGTTTCATCAAAAATTTTTTGTTCGAGAGGATTTTCCAAATCGAGAAAAATTTTATTTTGCGATTTCACTTCGTCGTAAATTCGTTTAAGAAGCGTGGTCTTGCCCGTTCGGCGCATTCCCGTTAATACGACGATCTCTTTTTTAGTTATTTGCGTCTTTAATTCGTTTTCTATTTTCCTTGGGAAATACATACCGAAATGTAGCGCAAAACTCCAAATTTGTCAAGCGCTACTCGACAAATTTGTATAAAATCTGTCGAGTAGTATTCGACAGATTTGCAGAAATTCAAATAGCTTTAAGCCAAATTTACCATTTGCTCTCGTTTTTATTTTTTGCTTTTATTACAATCTGCCATGCTTGTTTTTTTAAAAAGGGTAGAAACTTAAAAGTTGTTTGGTCAAGTTTTTCTAAAAAAGAAAGCAGGTTATTGAAAAAACTCATTTTTCTAAACGGTACAGCAAAAAGTGTAAACAAGTGGTAAAAATAGATTTCAACGTCATTAAAATAATTATTTAAAATGGATAAATCTTTTAGTTTTAAGGGATGTTCATCTTCTGTTCTTAATTTAGGTGTTAATTTTCTATATAAATTTATAAAAAAATTGTGCCCGAGCGGTTCAATAAAAATAGCATCGCCATCCGATTTTAATACTCGAGCAATCTCGCTTATTGCCTTATCTAAATCCAAATGATGCAAAATACTAGAACCAATTACTCTGTCAAAATAATTAGAAGGAAAATCAAGTTTTTCAGCATTCATTACCAAAAAGTTTGTATTATTTTTAACTTGTTTTTCCTCTGCCTGCTTTTGGGAGTAATCGATTGCTACTTCGGAAATATCTATTCCGATGAGGTTTCCTCCTAGTTCTGCAAGCTGTATTGCATAACTACCTTTTCCACAGCCAAGTTCTAAAACTTTTTTATTTTTTATATTTTTTCTCATTAATGTTTTAAATTTTTCTCTGCTTGCCCGCTCAATTTTATAAAACTTTTGAGTTGAAATTCTAACTTCTTCAGTAAAACGTTGATTATGGAATTCTTTTTCTTTAATAATTTTATCAGCCATTTTATTACTGTTTTTGTTTTAATGTATTTTAAAGATTAATTAACGATTTAACAAGTTTCTCGCTCAATTTTTTTCGGTCAAAATTCTCTTCAACGAATGTGCGTCCTTTTTTACCGAGCGCGGATAAATCTTCTGAAAGCAATTTGTGCAAGCCGTTAACTAACGCATCGGCGCTATCGGGTTGAACTCGTATGCCCGCTCCGCAATTGTCAAAAATTTTCGAAATTTCAGCGCCGTCAATATTCGAAAGCAAAACGGGCAAGCCTGCCGCCCAACTCTCGAAACATTTCACGGGAATATTTCCGCCTGTATCTTTAACAATTGATTTTCGCGGGATGACGCTGATATCCGACGCGGCGACAAGTTGCGCAACGCTTTCGGCTGGAAGCGCTTCGATAAATTTGCAAGCGATTTTTCCTTCGATTTTATTACGCAAGAAGTTTAGATTATCTCCTTGCCCAATCGATAGAAAGAAAAGATTTTCCCTTTTCAAACGCTCGCTTGCAAGGAAATCCGCCAATGTTTCAATGTCGTTCATTCCGTGATTATACGAGCCGAAATAAACAAGAACAATTTTGTCAACGGGGATTGAATATTTTTTCCTTATCGTAACTCTTTCTTTTTCAGAAATAGGCTTAAAAACTTCGGTGTCAGCGCCGTTATAAATTACTTCGCATTTGTTTTTGTCTTTAATCTTTGCGAGAATATTTTCTTTATCGCCTTTTGCCGTAACGATAATTTTATCGGAATTTCGCAAAATGTATTTTTCAATGAGCGACAAACCTTTCGTTAAAATCCCTTTTTTCAAAATTCCGAGTTCAATTCCAATGTCGGGCCAAATATCCCGAATATCGAAAATGAACTTGCTTTTTTTCACTTTCGAATAAATTACCGCGGAAAGCGAAGTGAAAATCGGCGGCGACGATGAAAGCACAACGTCGGGTGAATATCTCTTGAAAAGCAAATAGAAAAAGGAAAT
>CAYZMW010000009.1:0-14776 GCA_964479645.1 uncultured Melioribacter sp.
ATTCATTAATAAAGTCGTGGAAAATTACGATAACGACGAAGTGTTGCAAAGCGTTCGTGCGGAAGTAAAAGAAATGTGCGGACAATTTCCCTTGTATAAAAATTTAATGTAACCGAATAATCCGCTCTGATTCGGTTTATAAAGTCGTAGTTCCGCCGAATACCGACCAGTCATTGCGCACCCGCCGTAGGCGGAGGAAACACCGTCTGTCATTACGAGCGACCACGTTTTGCGGGGGCGCGCGGCAATCTGTCGGTTTGTTAGCAAAACTTAAATTTTCCCGTTGGTAGAGACACAGTCCCGCCACGGCGGGATGTCTCTACAATTTTTTTAGCAAAAGATTATTCAGTGCTCGGCGCGGCAGATTCCTTCGTCCCGCCAAAGGCGGGACTCGGAAAGACTGTGTTTGTTCGGTTTGGAGACGGCACTACAGATTGCTTCGTCAACCTCCCGCCACGGCGGGAGGTCTCCTCGCAAGGACGTAAATACCTCATTTTTTCAATCCCGCTATGGCGGGACATAATTCAACATTCATAATTAAAAAAATCGTGTCATCCGTCTTCTATTAATTAAATATCGGTCAAATATGCGTTTTATCGGGTGCGGTTCTATCTTTCCCAATCATAAAAGCAAACCGTGAATTCGGATCGGAAAAGTTAAGGGGAGACTTTTGTAAGAGCGAATTTTTTTGGCTGGATATTTGCTAATGTATTTGCAAAAAGTAAAAGGTTAATTAATGGCTAAAGAAACACCGGACGGACAGGAGAAGACCGAACAGCCAACCGAACGAAAGTTAAGTAAGGCTCGCGAAGAAGGAAACGCGCCGAAAAGTATGGAGATTAACTCTCTTGCAATCTTCTTTTTCGGCATTGTCATAGTTTTCTTGCTTCGCGGATATATTAGCGCCTCCATTGCGGAATTAACGGTTTTCATATTCGGTTCGCTCGATAAATTAACACTTAACGTAAACATGTTACAATATTACGCAATCGGCGGCGCGCTGTTTTATCTGAAAGTTCTCGCGCCGTTTATGATTGTGCTTGTCATTGTTGCGCTTGCGGTCGGCTTCGGACAAGTCGGAATAAAGCTTTCCCCAAAAGCCCTGATGCCTAAGTTTTCCAAACTTAACCCCGTTTCGGGATTGAAAAACAAGTTTTTTTCCAAAGAACCGCTGGTTGAAACGATAAAGAATATTGTTAAAGTGGCTATTATTGGACTTGTTTCGTACTGGTTGCTCGCAAATGTGGTTCTCGATGCGGTTAATTTAATGCAATTTTCGGTAATAGATATAGTCGATTATATGTCGCGAAATGTTATTTCTTTTATCTGGAAGGTTTCGGTAATATACGCCGCTCTCGCCGCCGTGGATTTCGTCTATCAGAAATATAAATTCAAAGAAGATATGAAAATGACGAAAAAAGAGGTGAAAGATGAATATAAAGATACCGAAGGCGACCCGACGGTGAAATCGCGCATAAAATCGAAGCAGTTGGAAATGGCGATGCGAAGAATGATGGCGGACGTGCCGAAAGCGGACGTTGTGATTACAAATCCGACGCACTATGCCGTCGCATTGAAATATGAACCCGGAAAATCGGGTGCGCCCGTGGTTTTGGCGAAAGGCGCCGACCGTGTGGCGCAAAAGATTAAGGAAATCGCTCGCGAACATGACGTTCCGTTGCATGAAGACGTCTTTTTGGCACGTGCTTTGTATGCTTCATGTGAAGTGGGAGACGAAATTCCCGAAAAACTTTATCGCGTGGTTGCCGAAGTATTGGCTTACGTGTTCAGGTTGAAAAGGAAAAAGAAGGAAACGATAGTTTAACGATTAATGAAGAAATTTTTCGAAAATACCGATATTTTACTTGCGGCGGGTGTAATTCTTATACTCGGATTAATGATTATTCCGCTTCCGCCCTTTATGCTCGATTTTTTGCTTGCGGTTAATATTTCGATGGCTTTGCTTGTTCTGATAGTTTCTCTTTATATTAACAAACCGCTCGATATTTCCATTTTCCCCGGACTTCTACTTGTGCTTACGCTTTTTCGTCTCGGATTGAACATCAGTTCGACCCGCTTGATTTTGCTCAACGGTTACGCGGGAAAAATCATCGAAACTTTCGGTTCGTTCGTCGTGGGCGGAAGTTACGTGGTCGGGTTCATTATCTTTTTAATTTTGGTGATTATTAATTTCGTTGTAATCGTAAAAGGCGCGACGCGTATTTCGGAAGTGGCGGCTCGTTTTACTTTGGATGCGATGCCCGGTAAACAAATGGCTATCGATGCGGATTTGAACAGCGGTATTATCACGGAGGACGAAGCTCGGCAGCGTCGCGAAGATATTAAACGCGAAGCGGAATTTTACGGCGCAATGGACGGCGCAAGTAAATTCGTAAAAGGCGACGCGATTGCGGGATTGATTATTAACGTCATAAATATTGTCGGAGGGCTTATAATCGGCGTGGTTCAACTCGGTATGCCGATAAAAGACGCGCTTCAAACTTACACGATTTTAACGATAGGCGACGGGCTCGTATCGCAAATTCCCGCGCTTATCATTTCCGTTTCCGCCGGTATGGTTGTTACCAAAAACGCCGAAGGCGACACAATGGACAAACAGATGCGTTTGCAACTTTTTAACAATCCGCGTGTGCTCGGTGTGGTTGCGGGCGCGATTATGCTTTTTGCTATTATTCCCGGAATGCCTACGATTCCGTTTATGTTTATCGGCGTAACGGCGGGCGTTGCAACCTTTTTCGTAAGCAAGAGAAAACAAGAAGAGGCAATTCAGGAAGAGATTGTCGAAGAAGAGGAGGTTGAGCCGCAAGAAGAAAAAGTGGAAGAATTTCTGCAAGTGGACCCGATAGAAATTGAAATCGGCTACGGATTGATTTCGCTTGTTGACGAAAAAATGGGCGGAAATTTATTCCAAAAAATTGCTTCTACAAGGAAATTCATTGCGCTTGAGTACGGCGTGCTTGTTCCGCCCGTGCGCGTTCGCGACAACTTGCAACTGAACCCGAACGAATATCTCATTAAGATAAAAGGTAACGTGGTCAGTCGTTACGAAATTTACAGCGACCGCTATCTTGCGATGAACCCGGGTTTTGTGGAAGGGGAAATAAGCGGCATTCCTACGCACGACCCGGCATTCGGACTTGAAGCGTATTGGATTTCCGAAGACGAAAAGGAAAAAGCGGAGATGCTCGGTTTCACGGTTGTGGACAGCATTTCTGTGCTTTCGACTCATTTGCAAGAAACAATCAAAAAACATTTCGATAAAATTCTCACGCGGCAATCCGTTAAACAATTGCTTGAAAATCTTAAAAAAGATTATCCGGCGGTTATCGAAGATATTAATCCCGAAAGGCTACCTCTCGGCACAATCCAAAAAGTTTTGCAAAATCTTTTGCGCGAACAAATTCCGATTAAAGACCTCGTGCAAATTTTGGAATCGCTTATCGATTACTCGAAAGTTACTCAAAACGTCGATGTTCTTACCGAATACGTCCGCCATTCGCTCGGCGATTTGATAGCGAATTTGTATAAGGACCAAAACGGAATAATACACGCGGTTTCAATCGGTGAAAATCTTGAAAATTACATTACAAGCGCGTTGCAAAATCAAAACGACGCCACGCAAACTCTCGGTTTGAGTCCCGAAATGCTTCAAAAATTAAACGTGGAAATCGATTCCAAAATGCAGAAATTCCGTGAATTCGGATATCTTCCCATTTTCATTACTTCCGCGACAATTCGCCCGTATTTTTATCGCTTAATTCACTCAACTTTCCCGGATGCGATTGTGCTTTCCTACACCGAATTGCCCGCGGACGTTGAAGTGGAATTTTTAGGAAAATTGGAAATTTAATTGTTTATCGTTAAAAAGTATGAATATCTTTACGGCTTGAAATTTCGGATATGATAATCAGTTGGGAAAAATCGGTTTATGAAGATTAAAAAAATTAAAGGATTCTCGTTAAAGGAAGCCACCGAACGAATGAAGGAAGAACTCGGCGGTGAAGCCGTTATTTTGTCCACGAAAATTTATGAAGAAGGTAATCGCAAAATATTCGAAATTACAGCGGGAATTGACGACGGCGTAATGCCGGAGCAAAAAGGAAAGGATAAAAAGGGAAAAACGAATAAGAGCGGTAAAGCCGTAAGTTCCAAAAATTTCGAAAGCGAATTGAAAAAACTTACGGAAAAAATTTATCAAATAAACAGAGAAAAAAAGAGCGAAAACTCTCTTGCCGTTAAAGACGAAGATTTGGACGAGGCGATTAAGGACATTGAGCAATTGCTGATTCAACGCGAAGTTGACACGAGCCTTGTGCGAACGATTATCACCGATTTGAAATCGAACATGGACTTTTTAACGAAAGAACAACTCGACGAACAACTTTTCACGATAATTTCGTCGATGATTGTTACAGGCGGATTTAACGTTGAAAAAGGAAAAGGTCCCAAAATTATTACGCTCGTCGGTCCCACGGGCGTGGGAAAAACGACATGCATTGCCAAACTTGCGCTCATTTCAAAAATAATTCACAAACTTGATGTCGGATTAATTTCCATTGATACATATCGACTTGGAGCGATCGACCAACTGAAAATATTCGCGGAAGTCAGCAACATCGATTTCGAGGTCGCTTACGAACCCGCCGACGTTAAAAATTCGTTGAAGAAGTTCAGAAAGAAAGACTTGATTTTTATTGATACCGTCGGACGCAGTCAGAAAAATTCGAAATTGCTTAACGACATCAAGAAATTTCTCGAACCCGCGCAAAGCGACGAGGTTTATCTCGTGATGAGCGCTACGAGCGCAACTCGCACACTTGTTGACGTTGCGAATAAATTTAAGATTTTTAAATACAACGGATTTGTCTTTACCAAACTTGACGAAGCCGTAACGTTCGGGAATATTCTTAATATCGCCGCACGATACGATATTCCGATAAAATATTTAACAAACGGACAAGTAATACCCGATGACATAATCGCGGCGGACGCTGATTTTATCGCAAATCTCGTAATTAGCGGGAAGTTAAACGGATGATGCTCGGACAGGCGCAACGAATAGAAGAACTGAACAAACTGCGTTTTGCTTCCGACGCGGGAAATGTTCCTGTTATTGCGTTCACTTCGGGGAAAGGCGGAACGGGGAAAACCACGCTTGCGCTAAATGTTGCAAATTCCCTTGCCGCAAAGGGGAAACGCGTTTTACTTGTCGATTTCGATCTTAATTTCGCCAATGTTCACGTAATGCTGAATATTTTTCCCGACTACACTTTGAACGACTATTTTTTCAAGAAATTGCCCCTTGAAAACGTTTTATTCGAATATAAACGCGGATTGAATTTTATTTTCGGAGAATCCGGTTCGGGAGCGAATGAAAAAATCACAAAAGCGAAACTGAACGAGTTTTTTTACGAAACGAAATCATCAAAAAAATTCGATTTGATAATTCTGGATACTGCGTCGGGCGGCGCACCCGAAACGCTTGACATTATCGGTTTTGCCGATATTGTGGTAACCATCGCCGGAACGGAGCCGACGGCGGTAATGGACGCGTACGCCATTACGAAACTTCTTGTAATGCGTGAGTTTAAGGGAAGTTTGTTAGTATTCATTAACAAAGCGCCGAATAAGGCGGAAGCGGAAATCGCTTTTGAAAACTTAAATGCCGCTGTAAAACATTTCTTGAAACGAGAAGTTAAATCGCTTGGTTATTTGCCGGAAAATTCGGAAATAAAAAAAGCCGTGAGAGCGCAACGCATGTTTTCCGAAACATATTCGAACGGCAGAGCCGCGAAGTTATTCGAACAATTCGTCCTTTCTCTTTCCGACGAAGCGAAAAAAATCGTCGCGGCAAATCGCTGATTATTATTTTTGTCGGAACAATTTCGCCTTTTATCTGTCCAAATTCAAAAACGGAGAGAATTTTGAAAAAAAGCACATACGCGTACGCGATAGTTATTTTGTTTCTTTCGATTTTATTTCCCGCGAAAAATTTCGCTCAATCAGACACGCTTCGCACCGTTGAAAATAAAGCGTTTCGTTCGGGTGAAGAACTTTATTTCGACATCGATTACGGATTTTTCACAGTCGGCGAGGCGGAGTTACTTGTTTTTCCGGGCGATTCGGTTTTTAACAGAAAAACTTACCACGTTTTATCCAAAGCGAAGTCGAAACCGTTTTTCGACGCTTTTTTCAAAGTGCGCGACCGTTACGAGTCCTTTATCGATTCGGCGGGAATTTTCCCGTGGCGTTTTATTCAGCACGTTCGCGAAGGAAGTTATCGCAAAGATTACGGCGCGTTCCTAAATCAGTTAAGCGGCGTCGCGGTCAGCAACAAAGCGGAAACGCCGATAAAGCCTTACACGCACGATATTATTTCCGCTTTCTACTACGTCCGCACGCTTGATTTTTCGGGCTTTCGTGAAGGCGAAAGAATTCATCTAAACAATTTTTTCGCCGATAAAACTTATCCGCTTGATGTTGTTTATCACGGCAAGGAACGCGTGGATGTGGAAGCGGGCGAGTTCGATTGCATAATTGTTGAACCGCTTGTCACAGCGGGCGGATTGTTCAAAAACGAAGGACGCATTTTAATTTGGCTGACAAACGACGACGCAAAAATGCCGGTTAAAGTTTCGTCGAAAGTCTTAATCGGTTCGATTACCGCTGAACTCACTAAATATAAAGGGGTTTACGGCGCACTTACTTCAAAGGTCGATTAATCTTTATCGTTTTGTTTTCGTTTGTGAATTCAAGAGAAACGTTTCCTGTAATATGGAAATCCAAACGCACGATGTTAACGCCGCGTTCAAGCGTGTAAACAGCGCGACGCTTCGCCGAAGTTATTCTTATTTTGTTTTTGTTCGCCGAATAAACAACGAGAAAAAATTCATCGCCCGATTTGAAAACAAAAGGTTTCTTCGGAATTACGTCGTTAGTGTTTACTAACTTTTCCAACTCTTTCAATTCCACTGTGACGGTTTTTGTCGGCTTGCTTTCATTCCACAATTTGCTCACCGCGCGAAGTTGGAATTTATTCACAATCGCTTTCGGGTGCGTTATTTTCATTCGCGCATAATTTGCATCGGCGGGGAAAAGCGAAATGATATTGGGTTGGGTCGTAACGTCGTAGAGCGAATAAAACTTAACTTGCGAGGGAGATTTTTTCCAAAGCAGAACAAAAAAGCCGTCGTTTACATCGACTGAAAAAGCGAGCGGTTTCAACGGTACGTTCGCGTCCAACCAAGGCATTTCCTTCGGATAAACGAATTTGTCGAAAAGCGGAAAATCAACATTTTCAATAAAGGAATATCTGAAAAACGCGAGCCCCGCAACGCCCGCGTTTCGCGCAATTTCCGTAATTTTTTCTTTTTGTGAAATCACGTCGCGCTTGTATGCGGCAACGCCGAGAACGATGTTGCGTCCGTAAGAATGTTTCGCCCAATCGTAAGCGAGTGAATCGAAGCGCGGATTTTCGTTGATATCCCAGTATGTTTGCGGAACGAGATAATCGAGCACGCCTTCTGCAAGCCACTTGCGCGAATCCTGATAAACAAGAGAAAAACTTTCGCCGCCTTCCGCGCCGGGAATATTTTTGTAAATACCGAAAGGCGCGGCGCCGAGTTTCAATAACGGCTTTATCGCTTTAATGCTGTCGTACGCGTCGCGTAAAAAAGAATTGATGTTTTCGCGTCGCCAATCTTCGAGCGTAAGCGTATCGCCGTATTGTTCAAACGTTTTTGTGTCGTCGAAATTTTTTCCGGGATAGCGAAGAAAATCGAATTGAATTCCGTCAACGTCGTAATTTTGCGCGATTTCCTTTGCGACGTTCACCATAAACGTGCGCGCTTGCGGAATTCCTAAATCGAGCCAGTAAGATTTGTCGCGTCCCGAACCGTAAGACACAATCCAATCGGGATGAAGCCGCGTGACGTGTTCGGGCAAGTCGAGGAATTCATATTCATCGCCCGAAAAAACGCGCGCGGTGTTTATCCACGCGTGAATTTCAAGCCCGTAATATCGCGCAAGCGAAACCGCATATCGTAACGGGTCGTAATCAACAATGCGTTCGCCGAAGCCCGAAATATAAGGGGAAAAAGGAAGCGACTTCGAATAGTAAAGCGCGGTTGCTTTTACGACGGTTTGAAAATAAACGGTGTTAAAATTTTTCTTTTTGATAGTTCTGAAAATTTCGTCGAGCGCGAGTTTCTGTTCCGTTTCGTCGTAAACGGGCGGCGGCCAATCGAGGCGAAAATTGGTTGCGACCCAAACCGCGCGTGTTTCGCGATTTTGCGCAAAAACGCACGTCGCCAAAATCAAAAAGAGAATGATTTTTTTCATTGCATCAGAAATCCGTTAACTTCCCGCAACGCACGGAACACTTCTTTTTTCGGCGCTTCGACATCGAGCGCGAGTTCGCCGAAATTAATCGGCAAAACGAATTTGATTTTTCCGTCGCGATTTTTCTTGTCGTTAAGCATTACCGAGTAAGCCGTTTTTTCGTCGAATGAAATTTTCGGAAAGTCTTTTTTCAATTTCGAAATAAATTCAAGATAGCGTTCCGCGAGATTTTCGTTTGTAATTTCAAGTCGAACGCCGAGATGAATGGCGGCGTAAATGCCGAGCATTACCGCTTTGCCGTGCGATAATTTATAATCGCTTGCGGATTCAAAAGCGTGCGCGAACGTGTGTCCCAAGTTCAAAATTTTTCGCAAGCCCGCCTCTTTTTCGTCTTGTTGAACGACCGAGATTTTAACTTTCGCCGATTCAAGAACCGCCTTTTTCAACACCGATTTCTCTTTGCTTAAAAATCTTTCGAGATTTTTTTCAACGTAACCGAAAAACTTTTCGTCGGCGAGAAAACCATATTTTACGATTTCACCGAGCCCGGAAATCAAATCGTCGCGGCTTAATGATTGCGCGAAAGCGACGTCCGTTAAAATGAATTCGGGACGATAAAAAGCGCCGACGATGTTTTTCACTTCGCCGAAATTAATCCCCGTTTTCCCGCCGATGGAACTGTCCACCATTGCGAGCAGAGTTGTGGGAACTTGCACGAGTTTTATTCCGCGCGCGAAAGTAGCCGCGGCAAAACCCGCCAAGTCGCCTATTACTCCTCCGCCGATTGCAATCAGCGTGGTGTCGCGCCCGAAATTCTTTTTCAACATTCGCGCGAAAATTTTACTTAATCCTTCAAACGACTTGTTTTTCTCATCCGCTTTTATCGCGAATATTTCGCAGCGTACGAGTTCGTTTGCAACAGCCGAAATCAAATCAGCGTATCTTCGTTTCACTTTTGCGTCAACAACAATAAAAACATTCGCCGCGGCGTTCTGTTTTTTTAACAATCGCGGAAGTTGCAAGAAAATATTTTCGCCGATAAAAACGGGCGTCGCGCCGTTTGGGAAACGTAATTCGAGTTTATTCATCAATCAATCTCCGTAATTTAGCGGCAAGCAAATCAACCGTAATTCCGATACGTTGCGTGTCGGACGAAATCGTAATTCGCGCTTGCTTGTAATACTTTTCGCGTTTCGAAAGCAGTTCGTTTATGCGTTCGAGAAATTCTTCCTTCGTCGAATCGTCCGATAAAACAAGGTCGCGAAAAAGCGGACGGTCGATTTTATTTTTCAAACGATTGTAAAGATTTTCCGGTTCGACTTTCAGATAAACCGTAACGCCGGTTTCATTTAGGAATTTCGCCGTTTCGTCGCTGTTGAGCGTTCCGCCGCCGAGCGAAATTACAACGCGCTCTTTTTCCGCGGCTTCGCGCAAAACTTTCTGTTCAAGTTCGCGAAAATATTTTTCTCCTTTCGTTTCGAATATATCGTGCACCGACATTCTTTCGCGTTCGACAATCGCCTTGTCCAAATCCACGAAATCCCAGCCGAGAACATTCGCGAGAATTTTGCCGAGCGTCGATTTCCCGCTTGTCATAAAGCCGAAAAGATAGACGCGCTTTTTTTTATTCGTTTCTGTTTTCAAAATACAATTCCCCGTTCAAAAAAGGAACAAGCGCCATTATCGTTCCGTTAACGTACAAATCTTTACGGTTGTATTTCCCGCGCGTCAAAAAACCGATTGCTCCGCCTTTGCGTTTGGTGTCGCGTTCGTTGCTCAAATCGTCGATAACCTTACCGAGTTCTTCGCCGCTTTGCAATTTTTCCATTACGAAATCGGGCACTTCGAAGTGCGGCGAAAGTCCGGTTGCCGTTCGTCCGTTATCGTCCGAAATGCAAACCACGCCGAAAGCGTAATTTTTCTCTTCGAGCGTTTGAATTCCGCCTTCTATCGCAACAAACATTTCGGCTTTGATTTTATTGGCTTTCGCAAAAGCGATGAGGTTTTTCACTCTGTTTCTTGCGCCTTCGTACGTTTCGGCGTTAATCGGTTGTTCGCTTACACCCGAAGCGACTGCGATTCCTTCCGCTTCGACATTGTCGAAAAAAAGCGAAAAGGCTTCCTTTACCGCCGAGATTTTCACGATATTTTCCGATGCCACAAGGACTTTCATCGCGCGCCGATTTATTCGGAAAATTTTTCGCGAACGATTTTCGCAACGTTTTCGGGCGTAAATCCGAAATCTTTTTCCAAGTCCTTGTACGGCGCGGATTTCCCGTAATGATTAATTCCGAAAGTGATTCCTTCGTCTCCCGCGTAGCGTTCCCAACCGAGCGTTACGCCCGCTTCGAGAGTTACGCGTTTTTTGACGTCGCGCGGAATAACCGAATTTTTGTACTCTTCGCTTTGCATTTCGAAAAGTTCCGTCGAAGGCATACTTACCACGCGCACGTTGAATTCGTTCAATTCTTTCGCCGTTGCAATCGCAAGATGAACTTCCGAACCGGTTGCGATGAAAATCAAATCGGGATTGTCGTCCGTTTTTTGCCAAACAACGTAAGCGCCTTTTTTCACGCCGTCGAGAACCGTGTTAAAATCAATATCGAGAACCGGCAATTTTTGGCGCGTCAGAGCAAGCGTCGAAGGCTTGTTGTTAAGGTCGCACGCGGTTTTCATTGCCGCCGCGGTTTCCTTCGCATCCGCAGGGCGGAAGACAATTAAATTCGGAATTAAACGAAGCGACATCAAATGTTCAATCGGTTGGTGCGTCGGACCGTCTTCGCCGACGTAAAAAGAATCGTGCGTAAAAACGTGAAGCGCGTGCAAATGTTGCATTGCTGAAAGCCGAAGCGCGTGGCGTTCGTAATCCGAAAAGACGAGAAACGTTGCGCCGAAAGGCTTCAATCCGCCGTGCAAAGCGATTCCGTTAACAATTGCGCCCATCGGAAATTCGCGCACGCCGAAAGCGAAGTTTCTGCCGTTGCGATTTTCTTTCGAAAAGTCTCCGACAAGTTTTGCGAACGCCGCGGTCGAGTTCGAAGGTTCGAGGTCGGCGCTTCCGCCCACGAGCGTTTGCATTTGTTCGGCGAATTTCGCCAAGGTTTTTCCGAAAGCCGCGCGCGTTGCAATTTGTTCGCCCGCTTGGAATTCCGGGACGCTCAGATTATCGGAAATGAAATCGCTTGTCACTTCTTCCCAAAGTTTTTTGAAATTTTCATCCGCGTGGATTTTTTCGTTCACGCGTTTACTCCAATCTTCCGCGAGTTTTTTCAGTTCGTCGTTTCGTGAACGGAATTCGTCGATAACATCTTGCGGGACGTAAAAGAATTCGTCCTTCGGCAAACCGAGTTTCTCTTTCGTTGCCGCGATTTCTTCGGGCGGAAGCGGCGAGCCGTGAGTTTCGTGGTCGCCTTCGCGCGTTGCCAAACCTTTCGCCATTATCGTGTGTCCGATGATGATTGTCGGTTTTTCGTTTTGCGCTTTCGCTTGTTCAATCGCCGCTTTGATTTCGTCGTGATTGTGTCCGTCTATTTCAATTACGTTCCAACCGAAACCTTTGAAAACTGTCACGACGTCGGTGCTGTCGGCTCTTGATGTTTGTCCCGAAATTTGCGCGTTATTTTTGTCGTAGAGCAAAATCAATTTGCTCAGGCCCCAATGTCCGGCAAGTTCGGCGGCGCCGAGCGCAATCGGTTCTTGCAAATCGCCGTCGCCGGCAAGGACGTAGGTGTAGTGATTAATCGCGTCGTCGCCGAGTTTCGCGCGCAGAATTTCTTCGGCGACCGCCATTCCCACGGACATTCCGACGCCTTGACCGAGCGGTCCCGTTGTAGCGTCCACGCCGTCGGTTAAATCCGCTTCGGGATGTCCGGGCGTCAGACTGTTAAGTTGACGAAAGCGTTTGAGTTCTTCCATCGGAAGAAAACCTTGCAAATAAATCAACGAATAAAGTAGCGACGATTCGTGTCCCGCCGAAAGCACGAAGCGGTCGCGGTTAATCCAATTCGGATTTGCGGGATTGTAGTTCAAAAAATGTTTGTAAACGACGTAAGCCATGTCGGTCGAAGACATTGCGCCGCCGGGATGTCCCGAATTTGCATTGCGCGTAATGTCGAGAATTAGCGCTCTGATTACGTTAACCGTTTTTTTGTCGATTTCGTTCATAATAAATTCCTTCTTTTTTTTATCTCACAAAAATAAGGAATTTGAAATTGGCGGAAATGTTTTTTTCCTTCGGTGCGTACGAGTAGACGAAAACTGAAAATCGAAACGTCGAAATAAGAAATTTACGGCGCAACGGTTTTACTTACGTAAAAGTTTTCAAAAAAGAAAATTCACGTTTTCGCTGTTACCAATATTTTTCGACGTGAATTTCGCCCGTTTTATCGCGCCGATTATATTCCTTAAAACCTTCGGCGTGCAAAACTTCAAGCATGGATTTAACCATATTGGGATTTCCGCAAAGAAAAACGCGCGTGTTTTCAGGCGTCGGATTTACGCCCCAACTTTGTTCGAGGCGCCTTTCCGTCCAAAGTTTTTGAACGAAACCGACTTCGCCCGCCCATCTGCCGTTTTCTTCGTCGGGATGATCGATAATCGGGAGATATTCGAAATTCTTGCAAAGTCGCTTGAAGCCGTTAAGTTCGCTTCGGTAACCCAAGTCCCACGAATGGCGCGCGCCGTGAAGCACCGCGAATTTCCTTTCGCTGTTGCATTCCAAGTCGGTTCTAATCATACTCATATATGGCGCAAGTCCCGTTCCCGTTGCTACGAATACGATATTTTTTCTGTCGGGAATATCCGCAAGCGTAAACATTCCTGTAAATTTCGGACCGAGCCAAACTTTGTCGCCGGGTTCAAGCGCAAAAAGGCGCGGTGTCAGTTCGCCCGATTCTACAAGCGCGATGTAAAATTCCACGTAATCTTTAACTTCGGGCGAAGAAGCCACGGAATATGCGCGTCTGATAAGTTTGTCGGGATCTTCGTAAGGTAACGGGTCGGCGGTTTTTATTCGCGGCGCCGAATAGGGAAGTCCGAGCACACCGTATTGTCCCGCCTTGAAATCGGGCAGTTCCCAACCGTCGGGAACGAAACGCATAATCGCCAAAGTCGGCGAAACCATTATTTTTTGCACGAGATGCGCGTTCAAATCGATTTTATTTGCCATTGTATTTTCCTTTCTTTTCAAATAATCAACTGAAATATAAACGAAAACTTTCGGATTGTATTAGAAAACTTTTTTGTGAAAAGGTTTCGCTGACGAACCGACAGATTGCTTCGCTCCCCCGACAAGTCGTGGTCGCTCGCAATGACGCAAATTTTCCAGTCTTTGCGAGGAGATTTCCCGCAGAAGGCGGGAAAACGACGAAGCAATCTATTGTATTACTGCGCCGAATAGTCTTTCACTGACGAACCGACAGATTGCTTCACCCCGCCTTCGGCGGTGTTCGCAATGACGCGAATTTTTCAGTCGTTGCAATGACTTGAATTTTTTAATCCGTGGAAATCCAATAAAATTAGTGTTATCCGTGTTCTATTACACAAGAGGCACGCTGTCGCACGCCTCTACATTTAAATTTCAATTTGTCACGCGTTACGCGTTACTTGCCACTAATTTCCTCCGGTATGTAATGGCATTTTCTGCAACGGGCTTCGTACAAATCGGTTGCGCCGACCAACACTCTGTCGCCGGATGCAACTTTCCGCTGCGTTCTGTCGGCGGGATTTCCGCACACAACGCAAATGGCGAGAGTTTTCGTAATGTATTCAGCGACGGCGAGCAATTTTGGTATCGGCTCAAACGGTTCGCCCTTGTAATCTTGGTCAAGTCCCGCAACAATCACGCGTTTGCCGGCATCCGCAAGTTCGTTGCAAACGTCCACCAAATCGTCGTCGAAAAATTGCCCTTCGTCTATTCCAACGACCTCCGCGTCGCGGGCGAGTTCCGCAATTTCACGCGCGGAATTTACAATAATCGCTTTCATGGATTGTTCGCTGTGCGAAACAATTTCGTATTCGGAATAGCGATTGTCAATTTTCGGCTTGAAAATCACTACTTTCTGTTTCGCAATTTCCGCGCGGCGCAAGCGACGAATTAACTCTTCGGTTTTGCCGCTGAACATACAGCCGGCAATCACTTCAATCCAACCGGTATTTTGCGGGGTAAAATGCGGCGCGTTTATCATTCGAGATTTTCTCCTTTAAATCCGTAAGGCAAAAGTTCTCCGAGAGTTTTAATTTCGTATTCGCCGTTTTTATTAGCCATTATCACTTCGAAATCCGCGTCGCAAAATTCGTTAAGCGCTTGCCTACACGCTCCGCACGGCGCGGTAATCGTTTGCGAATCCGACACGACGGCGATGCGTTTGAATTTCCTTTCGCCTTGCAAAAGCGCCGTAAAAAGCGCCGTTCTTTC
>CAYZMW010000010.1:0-12326 GCA_964479645.1 uncultured Melioribacter sp.
GTAATTTTATGAATCTACAAAATTGAATTGTATCGCCGTACCCCTGTTCGTCGTAAACGAGAATTCTTTTTCCCGTTATATTTTTATCCGAAAGACGCGGTTTTGTGAAATTCCTTTTCAGACATTCGGGACGTTTCCTTCTCCATTCGTAAAGGGCAAAACCTTTTTCGAATTCGCCCTTAAATAAATAAACGATTCCTTTATTATAATTTGCGCCGACGTCGTCCGGGTGCGTTTGCAATATTTTGTCAAGCGCCGAAATCGCTTCGTCGAAACGATACAAAAACATTAGCGAATTGGATTTATTTAAAAGCGCATCGCGAAAATTCGGGGAAAGGCGTAACGCTTCATCGTAATATTCAATCGCTTTTTCAAAATTTCCTTTGTGTTCTTCGAGTAAACCGAGATTATTCAACGCCGAAATCTCCTCGGGTGCAAGCATATTGGCAAGACGCAAAAATTTCTCCGCTTCGTCGAATTTCCCCGATTCTTTTAACGCAACGCCGAGATTATTCAACGCGTCGAAATGAAGTTGGTTTTGTTCGAGAGTTTTCGAATAATAAAAAATCGCGTCGTCTAAATTCCCAAGACGGTGATTAAAAAAGCCGAACTTAAAAAGGATTTTTTCGTCGTTCGGAAATCGCTTGCGCGCTTCCGCTAATATTTCAAGCGCTTCTTTTCCTTTCCCGCCGCTAAAATATTTTTCCGCCGTTTCGATAAATTTTTCCGCCGTTTCAATTCCCCTGTGTTCGGAATTTTTCTCAGCGGCTTTCTTTTGCAAGATTTCCTTAACGCGCGCCACGGGCTCCTCCCACGAAGAATAATCGGTCTGCCGAAATATCCTGAAAGTCGGATACCACGCCGTCGTTTCGCCTTCGAGCAAAAAGCGCCAATCGGCGAATTTATTAAGCAAAAGATAAGTTTCCGTAAAACCGATTCCCGCAATGTGCGCGATAAGCGAATCTATCGTAACGACAACATCAAGCGCTTGAACGAAATGCGCCAAATCGTACAAATCTTTTTTTACGAACCGAACATTTTCAAATTCGCTTGTAAATTCACGTTCGACTTCAATCGGCGTGTCTTTCTGCAAAATGAAAAAGCGAACATTTTCAATTTTCAAAAGCGATTTGATTTCGCTTTCGGGAATTGACCGCGCTTGCGCGGTGTCGGCTTTGGAATAGGTTCGCCAGACCAAACCGACGTTAAGTTCGTTTTTATCCATCGATTTTTCGTAATTTTCCACGCGTGCGGAATCGAACGTAAACAAATCGCGAGGCAATTCGAATTCGGCGTCCGATGAAACGCCGAGCGCGCGAGGTAAATCGGAGACGGAAATAAAATATTCGGACGCCGCGGGAAATTCGGTTCTCACTTCGTCAACATATTTTGACGACGCGAAAAGCTCCGCAAGCGACGGCGCGCAAACGATTATCACGCGAGCGCCCGCGCTTTTTAATTTCGGAACGAAGCGGAAAAACTGAATCGAATCGCCCAAACCTTGTTCCGTGTAAACCGTAATCGTTTTACCGTAAAGCGGTTCGCCGTTCCATTTTTTACCGAGCGTTTGCGGAATTTCTTTTTCTTCGAGCGTCCAAGCGTATTCTTCAAAACCCTTTTTGAAATTTTTTCGATAAAGATAAACGAAACTTTTGCCGATGTGCGCGCCGCGTAAATTTTCAAGTTTTATCGCCGCGTCGTAATATTCAAGCGCTTTGTCGAATTTTCGCGCTTCGAGAAAATTATTAGCCGCATTCAGATAAAATCCCGCTTTCGGACTTAAAGCAATCGCTTTTTCGAAACACTTTTCCGCTTCGGCGAATTTTTTCAAAGAAAAAAGCGCAAAACCGAGATTATTGTAAATATCGGCGTCGTTTTTCTCAGCGGCGATTTCCGAATAGTATGTAGCCGCCGTCCCGAAATCGCGGTTCTTTAACGCAATCGAGGCGAGTTCGTTTTTGGCATCCGCGTGTTTCGGATTAACTTCAAGCGTTTTTTCGAAATAATTTTTCGCCGAAAGTTCGTCGCCCGCGTTCTTTTTCAAAAATCCGAGCCAAAAGTAAACATCAGCATCCACTTCGATTTCGGAATATTTTTCAAGCAAATTTCCCGCCTCGGCGAATTTGCCCTCGTTGAGCGCCGTAAGCGCCGCGAACTTCAACGCAAGTAAATTTTTCTTCGTTTCGATTTCTTTCTCCAATTCTTTTTTCGCTTGTTCGATTGCGCCTTCCCAGCCGCCGAATTTCTCTTTCCTAATCAATCGCACGCTTTCGTACCACGGCGTTTTTTCATCGTCAATTCCCCAGCGCCAATCTTGCTCTCCTATTAAGAGCAATGTTTTTTTGCCGAGCGCCCCGCTCAAATGAGCGAAAGCGGTGTCAACGGTAATAGTCAAATCAATTCCCGAAAGGAAATTCGCGGTATCTTCGAACGAATGCAGTTTGTCGCTCCAATCCGTTACGCCGTGTTGCAAAAGTTTTTTTTTCTCGTCGTCGGTCGCATCGACTTGAAACGAAAAAAACTCGGCGTTGTTTATCGCAAAGATTTTCGCGAACCGCTCAAGCGTAAGGGAACGGTATTTGTCGTAAATGTTTTCGGGATTCCCGCGCCAAACAATTCCAACTTTTATTTTCCCGCCGTTTACGAAAGATTTTTCTTTTGTCGGCGCGAGATACGGTTTGCTTTCAAGCGGAAATTTCCCCGTCGCAAGAGGAAGCGACATTAGGTGAATTTTGTAGTCGGGGTTTTCCGTTTCGTTCGGCTCGGTAACGATTTTGTCCGCAACGCCGTTTTTTTCGAAAAGCGAAACGAGCGGTTCCTTCGTCTGCAAAATCACACGCGCGCCTAATTTTTTTAGATACTTCGCATATCGCGCAAATTGAATTGCATCGCCGATACCTTGTTCGTCTAAAATCAAAATCGTTTTGTTTGCGGGATTTTCCCCCTTCCAAAACGGGATTTCGGGTAAAACGCGCTTTTGTTCTTCGCTTAATCTGAATTCGTACTCATGCAAACCTTCGTCGAATTTCCCCGTCTTCAAAAGCAAAATCGCAAGATTAAATCGCACCGCGCCGTCGTTCGGATTTTTCTTAACCAACGCGCGAAACATTTTTCCCGCTTTTTCGTATTCGCCGAGCAAATAATAATTTACCGCAAGATTTACGGCGGCTTCGTTGTAATGCGGATTTATCGCGAGCGCTTTTTCGAGCGATTCGAGCGATTTTCGCGGATTGCCGAGATAAAGTTGCGCGCTAGCGAATTCCGTTAAATAACGCGCGTTCGTCGGGTCGCTTTTCAGCGCCGCTTCAAAAAAAGCGTTTGCGCGTTCGAAATTTTTTCTCTCCTTGTAAACCGAACCGAGCAGAAAATTCGTTTCAGGATTGTCTTCCGTTTCAAGAGCCTTTTGCAAATGTTTTTCCGCTTTTTCCAAATCGCGCAATTGAAAATAAACGTGTCCGAGATTGTGATTTACAAGAAAATTATCGGGTAAAGCTTCCGCGGCTTTTTCGAAATATTTTGCCGCCGTATGAAAATCATTGCGATTTCTTGCCAAAAAAGCGAGATTAAGATTTGCGTTAAAATCGGCGGGATTAAATTCAAGTGCGCGACGGAAAAACCTCTCCGCTTTTTCAATTTCTCCTTTTTTGTAATGCAAAATTCCGAGTTCGGTAAAATATTCCGGATTTTCGCCTTTTTTTCCCATCGCCGCATTCAAGTGGTTTTCGGCTTTTTCCAAATCGCCGAGCGCGTTGTAAATTCGCCCGAGCGCAAAACGAACGTTCGCGTCGTCGCCTTTCTCAAGAGCGGTTTCTAAAATTTCCTTCGCTTCTTCAATTTTATTTTCCGAAAGAAGCCTTTCCGCTTCGGTAACTATTTTCGTCGTGTCGTTCAATTTTCCGTAAATTTTCCTTTAATTAAAGAGAAAAAACAATTTCCGCGCCAAAGGACTAAAAAGTCCTTACCCGTGTTTTGATATAAAAAAACGACTTCCTCCGTGCAATATCGCACAAATGCGGAATATTGTGCAGAAAAACGACGCAAGATTGCGCAAACATTCGACCATCGGGAAATTTTTCTGGTATTTTTCTTGTTGATTTATTTTATTTAAGAAAAGGTGTGTAAATATGAGCAAAATTTGGCTTTCGTACGTTTCATATCCGGTAACGACCGCTGTTTATTTCGAACGCGCGTTCAGAAAAATTCACGATGTAACCACAATAGGCCCGCAACTTCCGCAGGAAGCCATTGAACTTTGGGATTTACAAAATATGAAATTGCCGATTTTGCCGCAGGATATACCTACGGATTTCGACAATTGCGATATCGAGGCGCTTTACAATTCCGCAGCCGAAAATCAAAAGCCCGAATATTTCATTTGGATTGAATCCGTACCCGGATTTTTCCCGAAAAATATAAAAAAATTGCCGATTAAAACCGCTTGTTATTTAATCGATACGCACTTACATTTGAAGGAACATTTCGAACTTGCGAAAAATTTCGATTACGTTTTCCTTGCGCAACGCGAATACATCGAAAATTTTAATAGCGCGGGAATGCACAATGTTTACTGGCTTCCGCTTGGCGCCGACCCCGAAATTCACGCAAAACTTTCCGAAGTAAAAAAGCACGAAATCGGTTTTGTCGGCTCTTTCGTCGGAAACGAGCGAAGAGTTAAACTCCTTGAGAGACTCGGAGCTAAATTTCCCGTTTACTACGAACGCGCGTTTTGGACGGATATGTCGAAAGTTTTCAGCGAATCCAAAATCGTTTTTAACAACGCGGTTCGTAACGATTTGAACATGCGCGTCTTCGAGGTGATGTCAACGGGGAGTTTTCTTCTTACCGACTTGGCGAAAAAAAGCGGACAAGACGAACTTTTCGTTAACAATGAAGATTTGGGAGTTTACGAAGACGATTTTATAGAAAACGTCGCCGATTTTTACTTGCGCAACGACGAACTTCGCGAAGCGATCGCCGCGCGCGGAAAGGAACTTATTCTAAATGCACACAAATATTCCGACAGAGCGGAAGATATGTTGAAAGTGATTTCGGAGAAGAAAAACTCCACTTGTTCGGCGAAAGAACTCCGTGAAAAATCGACGCGGAACATAACAATTACGTCACGAAGCGTAAACAAACTAAAACGCAGTTTCATTATTCCCGTAATTGATTATTCTCCCGCAAGTAAATATAATATTAAAACACTCCTTGACGATTTAGAGAAAATCGAAGGCGAAGTTATCGTGATTTTCAATTCGGAAGAAGTTGCGAACGAAATAAAAAATGATCCGCGAATAGACCAATACGCGATAATGAAAATGAACGTCGGGGTTTCGCGCGCTTGGAATATCGGTTTGCACATTGCGCGCACTCCGCTTGCATTTATTGTCAATTCGGACGTCCATGTTGAAAAAGAAACGATTGTCGCGCTCGAAAACGCGCTTATTTCCCTGCCCAAAGCGGCGTCCGTCGGACCGCAAGGCTCGTTTTTCCGCTTCGAAACCGCCGAGGACATTCAGTATTTTGACAAAGGCACATTCGCAATGCCGATTGTCGTTGACGCCGTCTCGGGTTTTCTTTTCGGCGTAAGAACCGAATATTTCCACAACGGCACGCTTATTTTCGAAAACGCGTACACGCCTGCTTACTTCGAGGAGTGGGATTTGGGATTGCGCATCAAACGCGCGGGTTTGTCAAGTTATATTGTTCCCGCAACCGCGTACGAACACGAGTGGAGCGGGAGTATCCGCTCGATGAGAAAAATCAAATTTTACGACAAAGCGGAAACGCCCGCAGAAATTTTAGAACGCAATAAAAGAACCTTTCTTAATAAATGGAGGGAAATAGCGGAAAAAGAAGGTGAGAAAGATTTTCTGATTAGCGGTTGGGTAAACGTGGTACTTGCTCAAAGCAAAATGGCGATTAACAACGGGAAATTCGACGATGCGGAAAAATTTTTCCGTTTATTAATCGATGTTTATCCGAATTTGGACATTGGTTATAAAAATCTCGGTTTGCTTTACACGGCGCTCGGGAAAGAAAACGAAGCGAAGCAATATCTACAAAAAGCCGAAGAACTTTCGACGCGAAATTAAGCGAAGTTTCTAAACAAACAAATAAGCGCGGTTTATCAAATCAAACAACGCAATTTTTCACGCTCGAAGAATCTAATTTTCGCCTTCGGTCAATCGTGTTATTTATTCAATCTAAATTTCCGTCTTCTTCCCGAAAAGAAAAAGCGTGGCGGCAAGCGAAACGAAAATCAGAACGTAAGCGATAATTAACGAGACGCCGAGCGCGGTGAGCAACGAACCGAAAACGAGCGACGTTGCGCCGACAAGCAGAGCGTATGGCAATTGCGTTTGCACGTGCGCAATGTGATTACAACCCGATGCGAGCGAACTTAAAATCGTCGTATCGGCGATCGGCGAACAATGGTCGCCGAAAACCGAACCGGCAAGAACCGAGGCTATTACGGAGACGAGATAAAAATTTATTTCGTGCGTAGGCAAACCCGCGTGCGCGCCGAGTTCCGCGGTCAATGGAATTACAATCGGCATTACGATTGCCATCGTTCCCCAACTTGTCCCTGTCGCAAAACTCGTTAAAGCGCAAACCACAAAAACGAGCGCGGCGAGAAATTTAATATTCACGAAATCGACAAGTCCCGAAATAAAATAATCCGCCGTTTTAACGTCAGCGGTTATTTTTCCAATTCCCCAAGCCAACGAGAGAATTACAACAGGCACGAACATCGAGCGCAAGCCTTTTACGAAAGCGTCGAGCGTTTGTTCGAGCGTAATTATTTTTTGCGCGAGCGTCATCATAATGGCAACGGCGGTGGCGGTAAAACTTCCCCAAATCAAAGCGTAGTAGGAATTTGAAGCGCTTATTATTTCGCGCAAACCGAACTCGGACGCGCCCGAGGCGACAAGCGCCGACTTGCCCGTTATGTACAAGCCCGCGAGCGTTCCTGCAATTAGAACGAAAATCGGAATCACGGCATTGAACCAGCGCGGCTTTTCGCTTAAATCTTCAAGTGCGGAAATATCGTCGGAGTTCTTGTTTTTATATTGCGCCACGCCGAACTTCCGCGCGTTGATTTCCGCTTTGTACATCGGTCCGAAATCGCGTTTGAAAAAAGCCACCATAAAAACGAAAACAAGCGCGGCGACGGGATAAAATCTATATGCGACGCTCTCGATAAAAACTTCGTAAGCGGAAAGCGACGAACCGACGGATTTCAATCCGCTTCCTATTAGTCCGAGTTCGTAACCAATCCACGTGCTTACTACAACAAGACTTGTAACCGGCGCGGCTGTAGAATCGACGATGTAAGCGAGTTTTTCGCGCGAGATTTTCAGTTTGTCCGTAATCGGACGCATCATATTGCCGACAATCAGCGAGTTGGAATAATCGTCGAAGAAAATCGCGACGCCGAGAAACCAACTTGCGAGCATTCCGCTGCGCGCGGTTTTCGCTTTCTTGATTATGATTTCCGCCATTCCTTTCGTGCCGCCGTTTGCAGAAATTATTCCCACCACGCCGCCAATCAGAATAGTGAAAAGAATTATCAAAACGTGGTCGGGGTCGGATAAAATTTCGGGCAGAAGCGTATCGCCTATTTTATAAAACGCAATGAAAGGATTGTAGTCGTAAATAAAAAACTCGCCGACGAAAATCCCCGCAAAGAGCGCAAGCAAAACTTGTCGGAAAATCAACGCAAGTAAAATCGCAACCAAGGGCGGAACAATTGCAAACCACGCGGGAATAATGCGAACTTCCTTCAATTTCTTTTCGCCCGCGAAAACTACGTAATTTCCCGCTTCATCTATTTCCAATTTTCTTTTTTCGCCAGCGGATGCAAACTTCGCTACGGTTTTCCCTTTTTCGTTCTTTACAAAAACCGCCGTGTGAAAGTTTGCGGAATCTTCAATCGTTACGGTAAACGGAATTCCCGTAAGGTAAACTTCGCGCGTTTGGGAAAACGTTAAGCCCGCAAACGTAAGACAAAAAAGAAAAACTATTTTTTTCACGTATTCTTATATTTGATTTTTCATTCGCATAAAAATAAGAAAAAGAAAAATCACGGACGAATAATGAACGTTTTTTTAATACGTCACGGCTACGCCGAAAATATCGGTTCCGAATACGAACGCGGACTTACGCCGCGGGGCGCGGAACTCTTGAAAGAAACATTTTCCGTTTTGAAAAAAATCGAACCGCGAATTGATTTGATTGTAAGTTCCCCCCTTGCGCGCGCGATGCAGACGGCGAAAATCTTGCGCGAAACTTTCGCAATCGAACAAGAAATAGCGGAAGAAAACGCGCTTGCTCACGGCGCAAAAACCGAAGACCTTTTGGCGATGCTGAACGTTTTACCGGGAGATAGCATCGCTTTTGTGGGACATCAGCCGGACTTGTCGTATCACGTTTCAAATCTTATTTCCAATTCGGGCGCGTCCGTTACTTTTTTCCCGGGAAGCGTTGCGAAAGTTCGTTTCGACGGCTTGCCGAGAATGAGAGCGGGCGTTTTGGAATTGTTGTTGCACGGATAAATTCGATTGCGCCGAAATTATTCGACGTAAATTAATCTTATCTTACTTATTTTTGTTAGTTGAATTATTCGGAGAAAGCGATGAAAATAATAATAGCCGGCGCGGGCGAAGTCGGCGTTTATTTGGCGAAAGAACTTTCGCTCGAAGAGCACGACATCACCGTAATTGATATTGACCCCGCGAAAATCGAACTTGTGGAAAACACCACCGACGTAATAGGAATTCGCGGTTCGGCGACTTCTTTCAATATTTTGCGCGAAGCGAGAGCGGACGAAGCGGATTTGGTGCTTGCCGTCACTTCGCAAGAAGCGGTGAATTTAAGCGCGGCGATTCTTGCAAAAAAGTTCGGCGCGAAAAAAGCGATTGCGCGAGTAAGTCACGCCGAGTACATCGACCCCGAAAATCGTTCGGTTCTCAACGAACTCGGAGTTGATTTTATAATTTATCCCGAAGAACTTGTGGCGAACGAAATTACGCGATTGATAAAACGCGCGGCGGCAAGCGACGTTGTGGAATTCGAAAAAGGGAAGTTAACATTGCTCGGAATTCGCGTCGATAAAAACGCGCCGATTAACAGAAAAAGCATGGTGCAAATCGGACAAGAATTCGCTTCGCACGATTTTCGCATCGTGGCGATAAAAAGAATGATGCGAACGATTATTCCCGTCGGCGACGACGTTGTAATCGAAGGTGACCAAATTTTCGTTTTAACCACGCCGCAAGGTATTCCGACCGTAATGCAAATAACGGGAAAAGAAAACACGAAACTCGAAAACATAATGATTTTGGGCGGCGGACGCATCGGACGCAAGATTGCGAAAAATCTCGAAAACGAAATAAACATCAAACTGATTGAATCGAACGAAGAGAAGACGACCGAACTTGCCGACTATTTACAAAACACCCTTGTAATTCAAGGCGACGGACGCAATATCGATTTGCTTGCGCAAGAAGGCATTGTGGATATGGACGGATTTATCGCGGTAACCGAAGATGCGGAAACAAACATCATCACTTGCCTGATGGCGAAACATCTCGGCGCGAAAAAAACGATAGCGCAAGTGGACAACATCGACTACATTCCGCTTACACACACAATCGGTCTCGATTCGCTTATCAATAAAAAACTGATTGCGGCGAATACGATTTCCCGCTTCGTAAAAAAAACGAACGTTATTTCGAACATTACGCTTTTCGGAATTGACGCGGAAGTTTGGGAATTCGTTGTTTCCGAAGGTTCGGATATTACGAAAAAACCCGTCAAAGATTTGAAACTGCCGAAGAATATGATACTCGGCGGCGCGGTTCGCGGCGAAGAGGGATTTATTATCGTCGGCGACACTCAATTGCAGAAGGACGACAAAGTAGTGGTTTTCGCTTTGCCCGAAGTTTATCACAAACTCGAAAAACTTTTCAAATAATTCCGTATGGTTGATTTCAAATCGATTTTACGCGTAATTTCTTTTCTGATGATTTTGGACGGATTCGGAATGCTTTTCGGCATTCCGTTTTCGCTTTATTACGGCGATGCCGACGTTGAAGATTTGCTGAAAACCGGTCTTTCGGTTGCGGCGGCGGGCGGAATTGTTTTTGCTTTTCTTCGAAATTACAAAAAAGATATTCGCAAACGCGACAGTTATTTGATTGTCGGCTCGGGCTGGATTGTAATGTCCGCGTTCGGAGCGTTGCCCTTTGTCGTTCACGGTTCGATTCCGAGTTACACCGACGCTTTCTTTGAAACGATGTCAGGCTTTACAACAACAGGCGCATCGATTTTAAACGACATCGAAGCGTTGCCGCACGGACTTTTGTTTTGGCGCGCTTTTACGCAATGGCTCGGCGGAATGGGAATTATCGTTCTTTCGCTTGCCATTTTGCCGATTCTCGGGATTGGCGGAATGCAGTTGTTCGTGGCGGAAGTTCCCGGTCCGACGAAAGACAAAATTCATCCGCGAATTCGCGAAACGGCGAAACGGCTCTGGGGAATTTACCTTTTGCTTACGCTTGCCGAAACCGCGCTTTTAATGATTGGCGGAATGAATTTGTTCGACGCGCTGACGCATTCGTTTACGACAATGGCTACCGGCGGATTTTCAACAAAACAAGCGAGCATTGCGTATTACGATTCGGCGTTTATTCATTACGTGATTATTTTCTTTATGTTCGTTGCGGGAATGAATTTTTCTCTTCATTATTTTTGGCTTCACGGAAATTGGAAAAAACTGCGCGACAACGACGAATTTAAATTTTATCTCTTTTTTATTCTCGCCGTTTCGATTGTAATTTCAATTGATTTGTTCGTTCACAATTACGGCGGCGCGGAAAAATCTTTTCGCGATTCGCTTTTTCAAGTGGTTTCAATCGTAACCACGACGGGCTACGTGACGTCCGATTACGAAACTTGGGGCGCGTTTTATCAAATCGTTTTCTTTATTTTGCTCTTCGCCGGCGGTTGCGCGGGTTCCACGGGAGGCGCAATAAAAATGGTGCGCCATCAATTGCTTGTAAAAAACGCGCTCAACGAATTAAAGCGTTTGTTGCACCCGCGCGCGGTTATTCCCGTGCGCTTTAATCGAAAAGTGGTTGGCAACGATATTATGTCCAACATAATCGCTTTTGCGTTTTGGTACATTGCGATTTTCCTTGTGGGAATGATGACGCTTTCGTTGCTCGGAATGGATTTTATCAGCTCGATAGGCGCGGCGGCAACGGCGCTCGGAAATGTCGGTCCCGGTATCGGCACTGTCGGACCAAGTTTGAATTTCGCAAACGTTCATCCGGCGGGCAAATGGGTGCTTTCGTTCTTAATGCTTGTCGGCAGACTTGAACTTTTTACTATATTAATTATCTTTTCCCGTAGTTTTTGGAAAAAATAAAAGAACCGGAGTTTTCCGCTATGAACAAAAACGTTTCAACCGAATTATCTAAAAATTTCAAGAGAGTTTTTTTCGCAATTCTTTTTATCGCGCAAATTACAACGGCGCAAACGCTTTATTTCGCGCAAAGTTACACGACAAACGGAAAAGCGATTAACGCGAAACACACCTGGTTAATTCCCGCCACGGGAAAATCGATTTTTATTTTGTTTAACGCGGAAGACGTGCAAATAAAAGGAAACGAAGTTTATCTTTATATCGACAAACTTTCGGGGAACGCTTACAAGCCGTATAACACGCTGACAATTAAACTTTCTCCCGAAAAGCGTTGGTTCGTTCACCGCGAAAAGTTCAAGGAGGCGGGGAAGTACAAAGTTTATGTTATCGATAAAAGCAACAGAAAACTCGCCGAAGATTTTCTTACGATAAAAGTAAAAGCGCCTAAATTCACGGACGTAAAGAAAAAAAGCGCGGATTATTACAAGAACGTGCGAATGGTTTTTAGCGAATGGGTTATCGGCGGAAAGCCGTTCAGAGAACTTTCCACGAAATATCTTTCGCGCAAACCCGATTCGGTTTGCGTTTACTTGAAACATCCCGATTCGCTTAACACATCGATAATTTACGCCGATTTTTACAAGCGAAACGATTTGACGAAACGCTGGGAACTTTTCGACACGAAAGAGTATGCAATTCTGCCGATGTGGGATTACATTTTCTTTAAATATTTTTTTCAAGAACCGGGATTGTACAAGGTGGAAGTATTTGACGAAAAAAGAGAGTTTATCAAATCAGCGTACTTAAAAGTCGAGGAATAAATGAAAGGAATTATTTTGGCGGGCGGTTCGGGTTCGCGTCTTTATCCCGTAACGCAAGTTTACAGCAAACAACT
>CAYZMW010000011.1:0-8333 GCA_964479645.1 uncultured Melioribacter sp.
CCGTTAAACGGCGGAATTTGTTCCGTATCGCCGACAAACAAAACATAAGTCGGAGCGGGGTCGTCTTCCGTTGCATTATTATAAAGTTCGTGAATAAAACTCTTCACATCGTTATTATTCGCCGTTCCGTCGAAAGTATAAAGAATAATTTCAAAACCTTGTTGTTTTTTCCAAGCGATAAAAGGCGCCATGGTTTCGGCAAAAGAATTGGGCATAATTATCACGTATTTTTGCGGAAAACGAACGAGCGATTGCGGGTCGTCTTTCGTTTCGAGCGCAATCATGTTTTTCATGCTCCGTGCGAAATCGGGCGAGTAATAAACTCTGTGAAGTTGTTCGGTTGCAAAAACATCGGGGTTTTCGAACGTAATTTTCACCGTAAGATTTTCCAAAACTTTAATTTCGTTCTTTACGGGATTGTATTGCACGGGAGCGACCTTCAGCAAACCGAGACGTTTATCGCGCATAATACCGAGAACATCGACACTTGCGGTCGGCTCGCTGAAAAATTTGTCCTCGGAATATGTTGCCGCGTCAAATTCGAACGGAACATCTTCCGGTCTTTGGCTTTTTGAAAGCGACGGTTGAAAAGGCATAAGTTTGTTCGTAATGCCCAAGTCGCTTAATTTAATAATCTTTTCGGAATAACCGACAATTTCGGTTTTGACGTTCGCCCCGACGGGAATTTCAATTATTCTGTTCATCATGGGCAAATTCGGTTTTCCGACAGTGTGCGAATGATGAAATTTCGGAATTACCAATTGAGTGAAAATTCCGTCCCTCGTTTCAACATCGAAATAACGTAATTCGCCGACGTTGAACTCAACGGTAATTTCATCCATTGACGAAGAAAGAACCGTCAACGCCGTAGGTTCGGAATTAAGCTTAACGGATTGTGCCGCAAATATCGAGAACGACACGAAAAAGAGAAGAGAAAGTAATTTAATAAACCTCACGGTTAACCTCTTTTTTGTTTATAAAATTCGTTTAATTAATTTAAAAATAAAATCGCTTAGAACAATCTTTTTTAATATGCAAAAATCGTTCCTTCTATTAAGCGAAAGAGAAAAAGAAAAAACTTCTACAAATAAAGATAAAAACGAAGAAAATATTTTTCCGAACAATAAATAAAAATGATGTGACTTTAAAGAGGTGTGTAAAAAGGAAACAGCACGGGCAATTTCGCACAAAAAAAGCGGCTCTAAAAAAGCCGCTTTCGTGTATGAAAAAAATTTTCTTTCGTTTTTATTCGGCGATTGCCTCCAAACCTTCCACTTCTTCGGCGGAAAGAATTTTTTCCAAATCGAGCAAAATCAAAAGTCTGTCGTCAAGTTTTCCCACCGCCGTAATGTATTCGGTTTTAATTCCGGCAATCATCGAAGGAGCGGGTTCGGTTATGCTTTTCGGAATTCTCAAAACTTCTTTCACTTCGTCAACAATAAATCCGACAGTGTTTTCCTTTATTTCAACAACAATTATTCTTGTGCGGGAATCATTTTCAATAGGCGGCATATTCAAGCGTTTTCTCAAGTTCACAACGGGTATGATTTTTCCGCGCAAATTCACGACGCCCTCTACAAAATCGGGAGCGTTCGGTACTTGCGTAATCGTTAGCATACGATTGATTTCCTGAACTTTCAGAATATCGACGCCGAATTCTTCATTACCGATTTTAAAACTTACCAATTGAAGAATTTCTTCTCTTGCGACCTCGTTTTGTTCTGTCATATTGCTTTACCTCGCATTATTAAAAGTTTAACTAATAAATTATCGGAATTCGCCGCTAATAGTTTAGAAAAAGCCACAAGCAAAATGAAAAACGCTTTTTACAATTTATGATTTTTCCTGCGTATTGTAAAGTTGCGTAATCTTAAAAATCGCGGCGATTAAAATAACCGCGCCGAGCCATTGTGAAAGCGTAAGCAAATTTCCGTGAACAAGATATTCAAGGAAAACCGCCGTAACGGGAAACGCAAGTTCGAGAATTGTGGATTCAGATGCGGAAACATATTGCAAACCGATGTAATAAAGGTAAATCGCCAAGCCGCCGGTTGAAAAGGCGATTGCCACGAAAATCATAATTTGCTTGCCCGTAATTTCGGGGAAAGCGGAATAATCGCCCGTAAGAAAAAGAACGACCGACATAATCAGCGCGGTGAAATTAAACCGCAAAACCGTGGCGGAAGTGTAAGATACGTTCGAAATCGCTTTTTTGCTCAACACGGTTGAAAGTCCGAAACTGAAAGCCGCCACGAGTGAATAAATTGCGGCGATTGCGGTTTTATTTTCGAGCGAAATTTCGGGAACGCTAAAACCGAAAGTGAGCAAATACGAACCGAGAATAGCGAGGGCGGCGTAAAAGAAAAATTCGCCGCTTAATTTTTCCTTCAAAATCAAAGCCGCAAGCGAAATGGCGAAAACCGGTTGCAATTTCTGAATTAAAATCACAATCGAAAGATTGACAAAATTCACATAAAAAAGCGCTTTAGTAATTGCCATTGTGCCGAGCGCGCCGCCGAAAAGCGCGATTAAAAAGAAAACAACGTAATCGCCGCGAGCGAGATTTTTCAACTCGTTTTTGTTTTTAAGCAATGCGGGAACAAGCAAAAGCGAAATCAACGCGCTTTCGACAAACACAACGAGCGGAACGGGCAACGTGTTGAGAGCGGGTCGGAAAACAATTCCGTCAACGCCCCAAAGCGACGCGGCAAGAATTATGAACAATGCGGCAAAGCGTTTCATCGTTTCTCCGAACCGAAAGGCTTTACATTCTTTCGGGCGCGTTTACGCCGAGCAAATTCAAGCCGTTTCTAATAAGCGTTTGCGTGGCGACGGCAAGAGCGATGCGCGCTTCGGCAAGGTCTTTTTCCGAACCGATAATTCGGCATTCGGTATAAAATTTATGGAAGGCGGCGGCAAGTTCTTCGAGAAAATTCGCTATTTTGTGCGGTTCGTAATTTTCCGCCGCATATAAAAATTCGCTTTCGTAACGATGAAACATTTTAAGCAAATTCAATTCCGATTTTTCTTTCAGCAAATCCAAATTTTCAAGCGACGCCTTCAAGCCTTCTTGCTCCGTCATTCTCAAAATCGAAGAAATTCGCGCGTGGGCATATTGCAAATAAAAAACGGGATTTTCGTCCGATTGCTTTTTCGCGACAGCCAAATCGAAATTCAAATGGCTCGAAATACTGCGCATAATGAAAAAGTAACGAACGACATCGCTTCCGACTTCCTCGATAAGTTCGTCAAGCGTAACAAAATTCGCCTTACGCGTTGACATCTTCACCACTTCGCCGTTTTCCATTATCGTTACGAATTGGTGAATAAGCACTTTAACCTTGCTGACGTCGTAACCGAGAAATTTCAAACCCGCGAGCACGTCGGGATAAGTCGCCATGTGGTCCGAACCGAACAAATCGACAATCAAATCGAAACCGCGCTCGAATTTGGTGGTGTGATAAGCGATGTCGGGCAAGCGATAAGTCGGCTCGCCGCTCGATTTCACAATCACTTTGTCCTGTTCGTTGCCGAGTTCGGTAAGTTTAAGCCAAACGGCTCCGTCTTTTTTATACGAAACTCCTTTCTCTTCGAATATTTTCAGTATTTCGTCGATTTTCCCGCTTTCGTAAAGCGAATATTCGTTGAAAAAAGAATCCATTTCGATTTTAATGGACGCAAGCGTTTTTTTGATGTCGGCGAAAATTTCCGTTTCCGCGTAATTTCTGAAAATCGTAACGTCGGTTTCGTCTTTCAGAGCGTCGCCGTGCTCTTCGTAAACCTTGCGCGCAATATCCTTAATATATTCGCCCTGATAATAATCTTCGGGGAAATCGATTTTTTCGCCGAGAATTTCAAGATAGCGCAAGCGCACCGAATCGCCGAGCACGCGCATTTGTCGCCCGGCATTGTTAAAATAATATTCGCGCGTTACGTCGTAGCCGATCCATTCGAGCAAATTTGCGACGGTATCGCCCACAACGGCGTTTCGTCCGTGTCCGACAGTCAACGGTCCCGTAGGATTTGCGGAAACGAATTCGACAATCGCTTTTTTGCCTTTGTATTTTTCGCTTTTCCCGAAGTTTTCCCCTTTTTCAAAAATCGCGGCGATAATTTGCGCGAGATATTTTTGCGAAAATTTGAAATTGATAAAGCCGGGCCCCGCAATTTCCACGCGTTCAAGAACCGCATCGTCGCGTTCGAGATTTTCAATAATTTCGTTTGCAATTTCGCGCGGATTTTTGCGCAATTTTTTCGTCAACGTAAGAGCGACGTTAGTCGCGTAATCGCCGTGTTCGGGATTGTTCGGCACCGAGAAATTTATTTCCGCGTCTTTCAAATATTCAAGTTTATCCGCCGCTTTCGCAAAAAGTTTTTCGAGATATTCTTTCATTATTCTTCCTCTTCTTCGGCTTTCTCTTTCGGTTCGTCTTTGATTTCAATAAAATTCGCGTCGCCCCAAAGTTTTTCGAGACTGTAATGCAAACGTGTTTCGTGTTTGAAAACGTGCACCACAACGTCAACGTAATCGAGCAAAACCCAAGTGTTCGTTGTCGTTCCTTCGCGGTTGTACGGCTTAATTCCGCGCTTGCGAAGTTTGCGTTCTATTTCGTCGGTAATCGCTTTCACTTGAATATCCGAATCGGCGGAACAGATAACGAAAAAATCCGCCACCGACGAAATCCCCCGAATATCGAGAATTTTAATATCGTAACCTTTTTTCGATAAAATCAGTTCGCTTATTTCTTTTGCGAGTTCAAGTCCTTCCATAAAAAATCACCTCAACGGTTTTAGTTTCAAATAATCTTTTCCTATTACAATCGACATATCGAGAAAATAATCGCGATTAATTCGCGTTATCACGTTTTCCTTTTTTATGCCGAGAAGTTCGGCGACATAAAGCGCTTTTTCCTTGTCGCCAATTCTATCTATAATAAACGAATTAAGCACGTCGAAATTCTGATAATTTCCAGTGGAAACAACATCGATTTTCTTCGCGCGCAAGTAATCCTTAAAAATATCCGCAAGTCCCGAAATTCCGCAACCGTTCAAAACTTCCGCTTGAATAATTCCCGTCGGTTTGTAATGCGCTTTTTGCGCCTTTTCTTCGGGAACGGTTTTCTTGCCCGTAACGTTCGTAAAAAGAATAAAGAGAAGATAAATCACGATTGCGCTTAAAACGAAAATCGTGATATTCAAAATCAAATTCGTAATTCCCGGTTCGTTATTTTGTTTTTTTACGGACAAATTTTTCCTACCAACTAAATAAAATTGCGGTTGTAAAGTTAAGAATTTTCAACGAGAAAAGTTTTCGCATTAAGAACCGAAATGCGTTCCGCGCTTATTTTTTCGGCTTTTTCTTGCGCTTCCTCATTCTTGCGTCGGCTACTTGCTTTATTTTCAGAACGGTTTCGTCGTGAATTTTTTTATCCACTTTTTGCAGCACAAGCGAAATAAAATCGGTGTAATCTTTCAGGTGCGGCAGAATTCCGAAATGTTCGCCGTCCTTGAAAAAAATAACAACAGGCGAGGCGGGTTTTCCGCTGAAAATTCCGCCGTCGATTTTTACGATATCCGCTATTTTTTCTTCCACTTTCTTCGAACTCATAAGATAATTATACGCTATAATTTTATCGTCGTTTACTTCCAACGTGAAAGGGATTGTTCTTCTAATTTTCGAATAAAATCGAAGCACAATTAAAAGAATGACCGAATTAACAAGCGCGGGCAATAGATTGGCGGTGTCGCGCGGCACGGAATAAAGCGAAAAGCCGAGTTGCACGCCGAAAATAATCAGCACGGGCAGATACATATATTGATAAATCAATCTTCCGAGAAACGAATACGAAAAAATTCTTCCGTTCATTACAAACCTTTACTTAATTATTCAATTACAAAATATTTCCAAGCGAGCGGTTCGAGAATAATTTCAACGCCGTTTTCACGAACCGAAAGAACATCGCCGGTGCGCAAGTCCTTGATTTTACTTGCCGAAATAAAATCGGGTAATTTTATTTTCACCTTTCGGGATTTGTCGAAATTCTTATTCATCACAACAAGCACGCGTTCGTTGAAATCGGAACGAATAAACGCGAACGTATTCTTATCGGCAATCAAAGGGTAAAAATCGCCGTAATTAAGCGCCGAATGTTCGCGACGCAATTTAACTATTTCGCGCGTTTGCGCAAGCATCTTTTTTTCATCGGCCGACAATTGTTCGCCGAAACGCATCATACGACGATTATCGGGGTCGGAGGCTCCGCTCATTCCGAATTCGCTTCCGTAATAAATTACGGGTACGCCGGGAATTGCAAACAAATACGCGTAGTAAAGTTCCGCCTTGCGATAGGTTTCCGGATTATCAACTTTCGGCGGATTGTTCCAGCCTTCTTCGGTTGCGCTCCACTGTTCGAGCGTCAAATCGCCGTCGGCGAAAGCCGTAAAGCGATTTTTATCGTGGCTGTCCATTATGTTGCCCATCAAATTGTTTTCGCCGTAGTACGAAAAAGTGGTTTCGAGTTCGCGCAAAAGATTTTCGAACGAACGCGCCGTATCGAGAAAAGTTTCGAGCGCCGTATTGTAAAGATTAAAATTAAACTGAGCGTCGAGTTGTCCGTTATTTACGTAAGAACTCACAAGCATATCGCTTCCGAACGTTTCACCGATTTGATAAGCGTCGCCGAAATCGCGTTCGTTAAGTTTCCGCGTGAGGCGTCGCCAAAATTTATTCGGCACGTGCTTTACCGCGTCGTGGCGAAATCCGTCCGCGCCGGTTTGTTCGAGCCACCAAAGCGCGTTTTCCGTCATAAATTCCGTCGCTTCGTCCGAGCCGACGTAATCGAACGAAGGCAAATAAGGTTCGAACCAAGTCGTTAAACGATATTCGTCCCAAAAGCGAATGTTCTTCCGTCCGTCGGGAAGATAAAGCGAACCGAACCAATCGCGATGCTTTATGTAAAGCGGATTTTCAATATGAACGTGATTGGAAACGAAATCGAGCAAAACCTTTATGCCGTGCGCGTGCGCTTTTTCGACCAATTTTTTCAGCAGTTCCAAAGAACCGAAATGCTCGTCAACCGCAAACGAATTTATGGGCCAATAACCGTGATAACCCGCAAACCAACGATGCGGCGGCGGATACTCGCGATACGGCACGTTCGGATTGTCGTAAACGGGAGAAATCCACAGAATGTTTACGTCGAGCGAATCGAAATAGCCTTCGTCGAGTTTGTCCATTATTCCTTGCAAATCGCCGCCCATATAATTGGCTTTCGCGAAAAGCGAATCGTGAACAAGCGGAATCGAATTCGATTTGTCGCCGTCGAAAAATCTGTCAATCATCAGCGAATAAATTACGCCGCGTCGCCAATCGAAAGCGGAGCGAACGGTTTTGGGCTTTCCGTTTTCGAGGAACACGTTTTGAATGTTGGAAATTCTTCCGCCGAGTTCGGCTACCGCGCGCAAGCGTTTCGCCCGTGCCATTTCGGAATTCGGAATTGTTATTTTGACAAAATTTCCTTCCCTTTCGATTTCGTTTTCGCTAAGAAGTTTATTGTCAAGGAACGCGTAAATTTCGCTTTCCGAGATGTTTTCATCATTTTCGCTTTCGATGAAAAACGAAATCGCCGTTCCGCTTTCGCCTCTTTCAAATTTATTTTTGTGAAGAAAAATTTTCCCTTTCGTTTCCGATTTCACTTCAAGCACCGAATTAAATCCGCCCATTCCGTTCCCGACGGAATCCGAGTTGAACGGGTCGCAATATTCCTTGCCGTCAACAAAGAATTTATATTGGTAGTTCCCGGGACGAACGAAAACAACGGTTTCGTAAAATTCCCCTTTCTTTTTCATTCGATATTCTTTTCTGTTCCAATCGTTAAAACTGCCGAAAACGGAAACGAAATCGTGTTCCTCTTTTGCGGGAAATTTGAAAACCACGGGATAATTTCGTTTAATGATTATCGGCGCGGCAAGAGTATCCTTTCCCGTCGCAAGCCGAAGAACCGCAAACGCGCGTTTGTCGTTTTTCGGTTTCAGAATCAACATTCCGTCCTTGCGCGAAAGTTCCGCCGACAAATTTTCGTTCGGAAGAATTTGAACGGCGTAATTTTCCGCATAAAACAAATCGCTTAATTTCACCGATTTTTCACCGCCCGTAAAAACGGTAATCGGCTCGATTATGTCATTCGTGACTTGAGAAAAAGTCGTTGTCGCGAAAACAAAAACGATTAAAACAAGTTTTCTCATTCGGTTTTCCTAAAATTCGGAATTATGATTACAAAAGATAAAAAAAGCCCGCGGAAAATTATCTTAATTATGAATTATGAATTGTGAAT
>CAYZMW010000012.1:0-5344 GCA_964479645.1 uncultured Melioribacter sp.
GCTCCGCCACAGCGGGATTGAATTTAGAATTTGGAATTGTCCACAGTTCTTTATTCATAGGACGCTGATTTGACTGATTATTTATGATTTAAACTGATTATCAGTCCTAATCATAACCAATCGGTATAATCTGTGTCCTATCAAAAACTTCTCAACCTTAACCTCAGCCTCAACCTCAATCAACTGTCCGCTCGACGCTAAACGCTATTTTTACTTTTTATTTTGCCTTTTGAATTGGGAAACCGTTCACTGCCGAACGCTTACAAAGGCGCGTTTTCTAAATTCCAACTCTTTACTCCTAACTCCTTGACGACATAATTAAAAGAAATCCGTGTCGTTCGCGTTTCATTAAAATCGCATCCGTCTTAAAATTGTTTTTTTATTATTTTTATTTTCACTTTAATTTATTTAATAAAACTGTTGTTTCGGAGAACGAATGAACGATTATAAAAATTCAGGCGTCGATATTCGCGCGGGCGAGCAAGTGGTTGAAAACATTAAGGATATTGCAAAAGCGACTTTCACCACCGGCGCGCTTGGCGGCATCGGACATTTCGGCGCGTTCTTTAAACCCGATTTTACAAAGTACGAAAATCCCGTGCTTGTTTCGAGCGTTGACGGCGTCGGCACGAAATTAAAAATAGCGATAGCCGCGCAAAAATACGACACCGTCGGGCAAGATTTGGTTAATCACTGCGTTAATGATATTGCGGTGGGAGGCGCCGAACCGTTGTTTTTCCTCGATTATCTCGCCTTCGGGAAACTTGACGTGAAAACGGCAACGGACGTGATTACTGGTTTTGCACACGCGTGCAAGGAAAACGGAATTGCGCTTATCGGCGGGGAAACCGCGGAAATGCCCGGAGTTTACGCGGGAAAAGACTTTGACATTTCGGGAACGATTGTCGGCATTGTCGATGAAAAGAACATTCTCGACGGGAAAAATATCGAGGAGGGCGACGTTCTAATCGGCTTCGCTTCGAACGGCTTACACACTAACGGATATTCGCTTGCGCGTAAAGTTCTTTTTCCCAAATTTCCGCTTGAATATAAATCGCCCGATTTCGAATTTTCGCTTGGCGACGAACTTTTGCGCGTTCATAAATCATACTTGAAAATAATTCGCTCACTTGCGGAAAGGAAAATCGTAAAAGCGTTTTCGCACGTTACAGGCGGCGGAATTATCGGCAACACAAAACGCGTTTTACCCGATGACGTGAAATTGGAAATCGATTGGAACGCGTGGGATGTTCCGGCGATTTTCGAGTTCATTCGAAAAGAAGGAAACGTTTCCGATGAAGAAATGCGCGAAGTTTTCAATCTCGGCGTCGGATTAATCGCAATTTGCAAAGAGGAAAATGCAAACGAAGTTTTTGAAACCGCTAAAAATCTAAACGAAAAAGCATTTACGGTCGGGAGAATAATTAAATAAAAAAGACCGCTTTTTATGCGGTCTTTTAACATTTCCATTATATAAAGAAAAGGGAGACAAATAAAAAAAGAGCAAAAATTTTATTTATAAAAAACCAGACTCTTTTCGTAAGAAATAGAGGTTTAACGGGATTAAAAAGAAAAGAAGCAATTACAAAAATTAGTGCGAAAGATGCTTCGGATAAAATCAAAGAATAATAAATTCCGAGTAACGAAAGCCCGAATAAAAATATTCTAAGAATTTTATAAAACCCGTATTTATGCTCTTTATGTGCGACTAAAAGCAGAATTATACCGACGAATCTAATTATTATGAAATCCACCGTGCGTCCCCGTTTCTAATTGTTTTCCAAATACCATAAATGAGTTGGAGGAACAGGAGTGTCAACGAAATATTCAAATCTTTTTAAAAAAGAAGGAAACAGCGACGTGTATTTGATAGAACCGACGGGAATAATGAATATTTGTTCGGGATATGTCGGAGAACCGCCGACGCCAATTGCCATAAATACAGGGCGCTTTTCTTTGTTGATTTGCAAATATCTTTTGAGTTGATAATCTTTGCAACAATTTAACTTGTTATTAAAAAACCCGCTTCTGAATTTTGCTTCCACATAAAATTCCTTCCCTGTTACCAAATCTTTAAAAAGAAAATCGGGATATAACGAACTTTCGACAAAATCATTTTTGTTTTGCGCATAAGAGGGAGTGTGGTAAACAAGTTTATATTGTTCTTTTACGAAGACGTACTTTCGCAAATAATCTTCAAATTTTTCGCCTTTCCTAAACGAGTTCGGTTTCTTTAATTCTTCCGTAACTTTTTTTGCTCCGCTGCGAACCGCATCGAATAACTTCATGGTTGTGACTCCTAAGATTTTGTTAATAAATAAAAATAGATGATTGCATTCAAAGGAAGGCAATGAAGGAATGAATACAAAAATCATATTAGGTAAACATATTCGGAAAATTAAAGTTCCAACTTTTTTATCGAGGTGAAATTAAAGATAAGTAAACGAGAACTATCACAGCACGCTTACGGGGTCAATATCCATTATGATTTTCACGTCGCGGAAGCGCGAGCGCGCGTTGAATTCCGCAAACGCTTCCGTAATCGCTTTGCGCAGCGCGTAGCCCGATGGGTCAACCGATTTAAAACTCTTAATTAAAATCTGATAACGATATTCGCCTTTGAGTTTAGCGAGAACCGCTTCGCCCGGCGGCATAATCAAAACGTATTTCTCGAATTTTCGCAACGCTTTGTGGAAATCGTTTATCGCGCCGCGCGCACGCTCTTCCTTTTCCGATTTCGCCTCGACAAGCGCGAGACGGGTAAAAGGCGGATATTGGCTTTTCTTACGCAGTTCCAATTCGCGATTGTAAAACGTTTCGTAATCGTTTCTCAAAACTTGTTGCAAAACGAAGTGTTGCGGATTTTCGGTTTGTATCAAAACTTCGCCTTCCTTTTCGCTGCGTCCCGAACGTCCCGCCACTTGCGTAAGAAGTTGGAACGTTCGTTCGTCCGCTCTGAAATCGGGAAGCCAAAGCGTCGCTTCCGCCGAAACGACGCCGACAAGCGTAACGTTCGAAATGTCCAAACCTTTCGAAACCATTTGCGTCCCGACGAGAATATCGATTTTCCCTTCGCGGAATTCTTTCAAAACCAAACCGAGTTTTCCGCGTCTGTTCATCGTATCCGAATCGACGCGCGAAATAGTTGCGTCGGGGAAATAAAACGCAAGTTCGTCTTCCACCTTTTGAATGCCGGTTCCGAAAAAATTCAGAGAAACCGAACCGCAAACCGAACACGCCTTCGGAACGCTTTTTTTGAAACCGCAGTAATGACAACGCATATCGTTCGTGGCGACGTGATAAACAAGCGACACGCTACAATTCGGACACATTTCGATGTTCCCGCAATCTTCGCAGAAAACGTTCGTTGCAAAGCCGCGTCTATTTTGCAAAATTATCACGCCTTCGCCTTTTTCAAGGCGCGCCGCGATAGCGTCGAGTAACGTTTTCGAAAGACTTCCTTCGAGGCGTTTACTCTTCCGTTCAATGTTCAGATTCACCAATTTGATTTTCGGCATACGCGCATTGTCGGCTCTTTCCGTCAAGCGCAATAGTTCGAATTTTCCGATTTCCGCATTGTGCATGCTTTCGAGCGAAGGCGTCGCCGAACCGAGAAGCGCGGGCGAATTGTAGAACATCGCGAGCATTACAGCGGCGTCGCGAGCATTGTATCGCGGCGTCATGTCGTATTGCTTGTAACTCGGGTCGTGTTCTTCGTCAACGATAATTATTCCCACGTCGCTAAGCGGAGTGAAAAGCGCCGAACGCGGACCGATTACTATTTTGTATTTTCCGCCTAGAACACCGCGCCAAACGTCGTAGCGTTCGCCTTTCGACATTTTGCTGTGAAAGACGGCAACTTTGTCGGCAAAACGATTGAAAAAGCGCGCGGTAATTTGCGGCGTGAGCGAAATTTCGGGAACGAGAATCAGAGCCGTTTTATTTCGTTTTATCGCTTCGTCCGCAAGTTCGATGTAAACTTGCGTTTTCCCGCTTCCCGTAACGCCGTGTAATAAGAAAGTTTTGAATTCGTCGCGCTCGATGTAATCGGTCAGTTTTTCTATTACCGCCGCTTGCTCTTCGTTCGGGATTAACTTTCGTTTTTGTTCGTCGTAAGCGTCCTCGTAAACGCGTTCGATTTCCTTGTCGTAAATTTCCACGTAGCCTTTTTCTTCGAGCGATTTAATCGAAGTTGCCGCGGCTTTCGTTTTTTTCTGCAATTCGGAAAGCGCAATTTCGCCGCCGTAATTTGCAAGAAAAATCAGAAGCAAAGCCTGTTTTGGCGAGCGACGTTCAAGTTCCGCGGCGCGCGCGTAAGTTTCGTTTTCGTCCGCGGTGAGTTTAACGAACTTCTGTGTTTTAATTTTGACGGCGGGTTTTTCCACAACGTCAAGAACCGTAATCGCGCCTTCTTTTTCAAGCGCGTGAAGTTGCGAATAAATATTTTTTCTTCGAACCGCCTTTTGCAGCGATTTCAACGTGTGATTTTCTTTCTTCGCGAGTTCCGCGAGGAGTTTTCCCTTTACGGAATTTTTCTTTTTTAATTTATCGAGCAAATCGGCGCTTACCTCAGGCGAAGAAATGATTTTCCGCTTCGTTTCGATTTCCGTTCCGTGCGGAACGGTAAGGCGTAGCGCTTCGCCGAGCGAGCAAACGTAGTAATCCGAGAGCCATTTATAAAATTCAAGTTGCGTTCGATTAATAATCGGGCGTTTATCAATTACGTCATAAATCTCTTTCGCATCGTGTTTCGTATCGTTTTCATCAAGCGTTTCAACGATTACGCCCGTAAGCGTTCTTTTTCCGAAAGGCACCACCGCACGCACGCCGAACCGCGCAACATCGCGCAAGTGCTCGGGCACGGCGTAAGTAAACGCGTTCCGCATCGGCAAAAAGAAAACGATTTTTACAAACATAATTCGTTAATTTATTGGGAAATTTTCACGAGTGAAATTAGCGACATTCGAAGTTATTTACAATCGTTAATTCTATTTTTTTATGATTGGTTGAATGAATGATTAGCGGAAATAGGAGTTAAGAGCAAGGAGTTAGGATTTAGAAAACGCGCCTTTACAAGCGTTCGGCAGTGAACGGTTTCTCAATTCAAAAGGCAAAATTAAAAAGTAAAAATAGCGTTCAGCGTTTAGCGTACAGCGGACAGTTGATTGAGGTTGAGGCTGAGGTTAAGGTTGAGAAGTTTTTAATAGGACACAGATTATACCGATTGGTTATGATTAGGACTGATAATCAGTTTAAATCATAAATAATCAGTCAAATCAGCGTCCTATGAATAAAGAACTGTGGACAATTCCAAATTCTAAATTCAATCCCGCTGTGGCGGAGC
>CAYZMW010000013.1:0-29070 GCA_964479645.1 uncultured Melioribacter sp.
TCACTCTTCCACTGTAAGGAGCAGATTAATGTAACTTTGGTATCTTTCCGCGCTTATTTCTTTCTTTTCCACGGCGTCGCGTACGGCGCAACCCGGTTCGTGATAATGCGTGCAAGAATTAAAACGGCAATCGGGAATGTAGTTTCTGAATTCGATGAAATAATGTCCCAAATCTTCTTTGGTAATTCCGTAAGGCTCGATTTCGCGTACGCCCGGCGTATCAATCACTTCGTATTCGTCCGAAATTTTAATTAAGCGACTTGTAACGGTTGTGTGCTTCCCTTTGTCCGAGTAGTCGCTGATTTCGCCGACTTTCAAATTAAGTCCCGGAAAAAGCGCATTGAGCATCGAAGATTTTCCTACGCCCGAACGTCCCCAAAAGATTGTCGTTTTGTTTTTCAGCGAGGATAAAATTTCATCTATGTTTATTCTTTCGGTTGCGCTCGCTTCAATTACGTTGTAGCCGATTTCTTCGTAAAGGGTTTTCCATTTCAAATAAGTTTTTTCTTTGTCCAAATCGATTTTGTTAATGATAATCAGCGGCTCAACATCGGAGCTTTCCGAAATAACGAGCATTCTGTCCACGAAACGATTATTGAATTGCGGCGATTTCGCGCTTGCTACGATTGCGAGCATATCCACATTTGCCGCAACTGTTTGCTCCAAGCGTTCTCCTTTTATTCCGCGTCCTCTAATTTTCGGCGCTTTGCGAGACACGTAATTTTTCCGCTCTTCGATTTTTTCAATCACGCCCGTAATTTCGCCGCCCGTGTTTTTGATTTCAAATTCCACGAAATCGCCGACGGCAACAATATCGAGAGTTTTAAGTTTATCTTTTTTTAGCAGAAATTGCTTTTTAATTCTTCCCGGAACGATGCAACGAATTTCTTCGTTTTTTTCGGTGAGTACGTAAACGTCCTTGCTTTCTATTCTTACTACTTTACCTTTTACCATAAAAATTTTTTATTTACGAGTTACCGAATTTACGAAAAATCGGCAACTCGCAAAATTAAAATCGGTAGGTCATTGTAAGAGTGGCACGGTAGTCTTTCACGGTTTTGTAAACTCTCGCTTCGCCCGAGCCGTAAATGTCGAAATAATCTTCCCACGTTCCGTACATTGCCGAAACGTCAATGGAAAAAGATTTGTGCGTGAAAAATCCGATGCCCGCGGTAACGTATTTTCTGTTGTTCTCTTTTCGGTCGTTCGCATAAGGGGAAACGAAATACATTGCGCCGATTCTCGGATGAATATCAATCAACGGAATGTGTAAAACCGCTCCGGCTTGGAAATCGGGCGCAACGCGGAAATTTTCTTTAATCTCGTTGTTCAAATCGTTAAGCGTCGCTTGGTCGAAACCGCCTTCGAACTTCGTTTGGGTGTAATCGGAAATATGCGCTTGCGCGCTTGCTTCAAGAATTCCCAAATTTACGGATATTCCGAAGCCCGCTTTCAACGGCGTTGTAACCGAATATTCCGACGATGAATATTGCGGTTGAACGTCGTAGCCGTAATTGTTTTTGAAAAAACTCGAACCTTGCACGTAATAGTTTTCGGTGATTTTATACTTTATTGGCGTTTCGATTGTACCTGCGAATCTTATAAAATTGTAAAAGTTGTAGAAAAATCCCGCATTCAAATTCCAACCGCTTATATCCCAAGTGTAATTGTCGTTTACGTAAAACTCTTGAAAATCAACGGTGTTCGGATCGTCGGGGTCGATTTGCAAATTGTCGCCGTAATAATTTTTGCTGTCAATTTCATAATAATCGCGGTCGTTGGAATAACTTCCGCCGTAAAGATTTAACGTTACTCCGAGAAACAAATCCTTATCCACTTCCACGGCAGTGAAAAAAGCCCAGTCGGTAACGCTTCCTTCCTCGCGAATAATTCCGTTTTGCAACAAATTCCCGTTAATCGGCGTTTCGTCGTAAAGATAATTTCCGCTTTCGTCGTAAACCGCGTGGCTCAAACGCAAATCGTAAACCAATTGCGAGTTCACGGATGTTAAATCTTGAATAAGCGAATTGTTGCCGTTATTAAATCCGTTGAATTCCGTAACCGCGTTAAAATCCTTCACGCGATTGTATCCGAAACCGAAAACCAAACTACCTTGTACCGTCGGGACTTTGTACAACATTCCGAGTTCGCTTATTTGACTTGACACTTGGTCTTTCGTGAAAGTGGAATAAAAAAGCCGCGCATCCGTGCTGTTCCCGTCGTAATAGTAGGAAAGCGCCAATTCGCTTTTCTTCGCAAGCGCCGCCGTTGCGGGATTTATCAAATAACTTCCGTAGCCTACGTTCATTGCCATTCCGGCGTTTCCCATTCCGTTTGCCGCGGAATTTACAAGTGAATTCGGTGTAACCAATCTGAATGCGTCAACGAAATTTTGAGCGAATAAACTTGAAGCGGATAAAATAATAACCAGAGCGGTATATGATATTTTTCTCATTTTCATTTTATCCTCCCTTTATCGACTTCTACGCGACGACGAACCGCGAGAACGACTTGAGCCGCTTGAACGACGTGAAGAGCCGCTGCTGCGCGGCGTTGAAACCGAATGCGATCTTCTGTGCGAAGGCGACGAATACGACCGCGAATTTGTTTTCCCGCTTGACCCCGATCGGATTCTTGATGTTGTGCCGTGAGAAGAAGACGGACGACGATTTTTCGGTTTGTAGCCGTAATCTTTCGAAGAACGATTCGGCGAAGAACCGCTTCGCGAATATGTTTTCGAACTTCTTGAATACCCCGCGTTTCGCTTAACGGTCGGCGTAGTTTTCTTTTTGTAAATAATCACTTTTCTTTTTTTGCCTTGCGGTTCTTTTGAAATTCTTCGTTTGTCACCGTTTTTATGAACGGGCGGGCTTATTTGATAATTCTTTTTCGATTTGTTTTTGCCCGAAGTTATTTCATTTTTCTTCGAACCAATTCTTTTTTGTTTTACGGGCGGCGTGTTTTCGCCTCTTTTTTTGTTTTTGCCCGAAACGGAAGCGATTTCGTCGTTGGCGATTTTTCTATTTATCGAAGTCGTTTTCGTTCCGTTTGCGCCTTTCTTTTTCCCGCCCGAATTGTTTCCGACAATTAGTTCGTCGAGATTAACCCCGTTGCCGTTTCTGTTCGGATTACGACGAACCGTTCCGCTTCTTTGTCTTCCTTGCGCCGTTGCGATTGCCCCGCTACGTCTTTTAATACCGCCGCGTCTCAATCCGTAACCGTGTCTTCCGTAATGATTACGCAAACCCGCATAGTAATGATGAGTTCGCACTTTGTACGGTGAAACGTAATAGCCGCCGTAGTAATAAGGGGGATAATACGGATAATAATAAGCGACGTAAGCGGGCGGGGTATAATAATACCAGCCGCCGATAAAAGCGATGCTGACGTAAGGAAAGGGTTCGCAGTAAAAACAAGGTGCGTATCCCGTAAAATAATGACGATAGATATCGAAATCGTCGTAATAATAATTATTGTTGATGTAATAAACGTCGCCGTCGTTTTCTTCTTCAATCGGATTACCGTTTTCATCGACATAAACCGTATCATATTCCACGTCGTTATCCGCATACTGATTTTCATCTTTGATGATTTTATATTCATCGGCGTAAGGGTCGTCTTTTGCTATTTTTGTGTAGCACCCGTTAAGTCCCAAAACAAGAGCCGAAATCAATAAAATTTTTAGTGTTTTCATTTTATCCTCCTTAAACTTTCCACAACAAAGAATGCAAGAAAAATGCCATAAATGGGAATAAAAAGAAGGGGAAATAAGCCGTTTTAAAAGGGGGAATGTACAAAAAAGAACGGGTGTTGTCTAAATAGTGGACATTAAAACGGTGACAAGTAACGCGAAACGAATTTTTTGAGGCCGAGGTTGAGAACACGATTTGTCGGGATAAAATCAAAAAAGCGAAACGCAAAATAACGCTTGACTTCGAACGCCATTAACCATTTGGAATTTATCCCCGCCACGGCGGGATTATAAAAAATTTTGGAATTGCATTCCTCAATTTTTATTTATCAAAATCAACGGCGTTGGAAATTTCGTTTGTGTCGTCGGCTTTTATCGGGAAATACGGCGCAAGGATATTAGCGATTTCGCGGATACCGAGAATTATTCCGTCCGTGAAATGTCCGCGCGTAAATTTCTCTTGAATTTTATCGCGAACTTCGTCCCAAACTTTTTGTTCGACTTTTTCGTTAATTCCCTCGTCGGCAAGGATGTAAAACATTTTTTCGGAAAGTAGCAGAAAAATCAAAACGCCGGTTTTATCGCGTGTTTCCGACATTCGCAATCGCGCAAAGTCCGCCGCGGCGAGTTCTTTCAGCGATTTTTTCCTTTCGGAAAATTTTCTTTTTTCTTTAAGACTTACCTTTATTTCGCCCGACGTGATTTTTTCCGCCTCTTTTATCGCCTCCGAAATTCTTAAAAAATCATCGTCGCTGAAAAATTCGTAAATTATTTTGTTAGTGTCGTGCATCGTTTTCCCGAAATTATTTAATACCCAATTTATAAAATACGTCGGAAATATCGTTGACCGGAATTAATTCCGCCTTGTTTGTTTTAATGTTTTTCAGATTTCCTTTCGGCAAAAAGATTTTCTTTAAACCGAGTTTCTCCGCTTCTGCGATACGTTTTTCCGCGTTGCTTACAATTCGGATTTCGCCTCCGAGCCCGACTTCGCCGATAAAAAGCGTGTCGCTCGAAATCACTTTATCGTTCATACTCGAAGCAATCGCAACGCAAACGGCAAGATCTATTGCGGGCTCAAAGATTTTCAACCCGCCGGCGATATTGACGAAAACGTTGTAGTAGCCGGTTCGCAATTCGGCGCGTTTATCGAGAACAGCGAGCAAAATGGCGAGTCGCTTGTAATCGAAGCCTGTTGCAACGCGTTGCGGATTGCCGTAATTTGTCCGCGTGGTGAGCGCTTGCACTTCTATCAGAACCGCGCGCGAGCCTTCGAGACTTGCGGTAATTACCGAACCGGGCAATTCCTTTTCCTTTTGGCTCAAAAATATCTCACTCGGATTTTCCACTTGCCGCAAACCGCTTTCCGTCATTTCGAAAACGCCGATTTCATTCGTATTGCCGAACCGATTTTTCAACGCGCGCAAAATTCTAAACGCGTGATTCTTTTCTCCTTCGAACTGTAAAACCGTATCTACAATGTGTTCGAGGATTTTCGGACCCGCAATAAATCCGTCCTTCGTTACGTGTCCGATAATCAGCGTTGTAATATTTTTCGTTTTGGAAAGGCGCATCAAATTCGCGGTAACTTCGCGCAATTGCGTAACCGTGCCGGGCGCGTTTTCAATTCGCGGGTCGTAAACCGTTTGAATGGAATCGATGATAAGCAAATCGGGTTTTAATTTAAGAGCGGCGTTTTCGATTTCTTCGTAATTCGTTTCCGCAAGTAGCGAGATATTTTCCGCTTTTATTTTCAGTCGCTTCGCGCGAAGGTTAATCTGATTAACCGATTCTTCTCCGGTAACGTAAAGCGTTTGAATATTCGATTTCGCCGCGGCTTGCATTACAAGAGTCGATTTGCCTATTCCCGGGTCGCCTCCAATCAAGACAAGCGAACCGGGCATAAATCCTCCCCCGAGCGTTCTGTCGAATTCGGCAATGCCCGTTAAAACTCGTTCGCTTTCGGAACTTACTTCGCCGCTTAATTTCACGGGTTCGCTTGCATAATCGGCGGTACGGCGCGCGGTTCTTTTTACGACTTTTTCTTCCGTAAACGTATTCCACTCGCCGCACGAAGGACACTTGCCGAGCCACGTCGGCGATTCGTAACCGCAATTATTACAGACATATTTAATTTTCGCTTTGCTCATTCTTTAAATTCACAAAATTTTTTGCGAAACAAAACCGGTGCGCTTAATAAAGTTTTTTATCACTTCGTCGTCGGTCGAAAGAATTTCGCTCAAACTTCCGGTAAAATAAATTTCGCCTTCGTGAATCATTGAAATTCTCTCCGCGACGTTTTCCACGCTGAACATATCGTGAGTAACAATTATCGAAGTAACGTTAAGTTGCTCGTTAAGCGATTTTATCAGCGCGTCGATTGAGTCCGACATTATCGGGTCAAGTCCTGTCGTCGGTTCGTCGTATAAAATATATTTCGGATTTGTAATCAGCGCGCGTGCAAGTCCAACGCGTTTTTGCATTCCGCCGGAAAGTTCGGAAGGTTTCAGATTCTCGGTTTTTTCAAGTCCTACCATTTCAAGTTTCTCCGAAACGAGACGAGAAATTTCGGCGGCGGAAAACTTCTTTTCCTCGCTTTCGGTAAGCGGAAGCGCAATATTTTCAGCCACCGTAAGCGAATCGAAAAGCGCGGCGCTTTGAAAAAGGAAGCCGAATTTTTTGCGAATTTCATAAAGACGTTTTTCGTCCGCGGCAAAAATGTTTTCACCGTCGATAAAAACTTCGCCTTCGTCGGGTTTTAAGAGCGCAACAATTATTTTAAGCAAGACCGATTTCCCGCACCCGCTTTTGCCGATTATCGCGTGCGTTTCGCCGTCCGAAATTTCAAGCGACACGCCACGCAGCACATTATTCTCGCCAAAACTTTTCCATATATTCTCAATTTCAATCATTACGTTAGTCTGTTATTCTCACTAACAAAATTGTGATGTCGTCGTGGCGTTCATTTTCGCCTTTGAACGAATCAATTTCAGAAACTATCGCTTCAAAAATTTTGCTCGGCGATTTCTCTTTGTTCTCCGCTAAAATTTTATCCAAAAACTTTTCGCCAATCACTTCGCCGTTCAAGTTCATCTCTTCTGAAACACCGTCGGAGAAAAGAAGAAAAATATCATTCTTATTCAAAGGAATTTCCACTTCCTCAAGATTTGCATTGAAAATTTTCCCTTCGTCAAGTCCGACTGCAATGCCGCGCGGAAGAAAGTCTTTAGTTTCGCCGTCGCGCAAAATTTTAAGCGGCGTGTGTCCCGCGCGAGCGTATTGCGCCGTTCTTTTTCCCAAATCGAAAAGTAAAATACCGAGCGTAATAAAATAATTTTTCTCAAGCGCGGGATAAATTTTCTCATTTAATCTTTTCAGCATTTCGGCGGGACTTAATTTTTCATCGGCGAGCAAGCGCACCATCGTTTGCAATTTGGACATATAAAACGCCGCCGAAAATCCTTTGCCCGAGACATCGCCGAGCACCGTGTAAAAACGATTTTCGTCGATTTTTATCACGTCGTAATAATCGCCCCCGACCCACTGCGCGGGGAGCATATCGCCGTAAATTTCCGCGTTTGCGAATTTCGGCATTTGATGGGGCAAAAGACTGCGTTGAATGTTGCGCGCTTTTTCCAAATCGCGTTTCAAGATAATTTCTTTTTTCTCCGCTTCGTACATTCGCGCGTTTTCAAGCGCTACTCCAACTTGATTAGCGGCGGCGGAAAGCACTGACAAATCTTCGCGCGCTATTTTCGCTCCGCTTTGTTTTACGCCGAGAAAAATAAATCCGATAGGCTTTCCTCTTACAAGCAAAGGCAAGAGAGTTTGAATCCCGCTTTCTGAAAGCACTTGAGGATTTTCGAAGATTTTACCGAAGTTTTCGCTTTCGAAACAAAAATCTTTTTTATCGGAAATTTTATCTTCTCCGTTTTGCAAACAATTTTCGGTTCGCAATTTAAGAGTCGCATTTTTTAATCTTTCCACGCCCGAGGAGGCGACGATTTTAACAGTTCCGTTTTCGTTTTTCAATCCGAGCGCGAACAGTTTGAATTTTAACGCCTCCGTAAAGATTTTTCGTGTTTCTTCAAGAACGCTTTCAAGCGACAAGACCGAGGGAATTTCGCGACTGAATTTTATCAACGCTTCTTTGAACGCAAGTTGTTCAGGGTAAAATCTCCGTGTTATCGCTTCTTGAAATTTATCTTTGGTTGACTGAAAAAGGACGACGAACATCACAAATAGCAAACCGACGATTAAGCCCTGATAAATCGGTTCTACCGCTTGAATAAAAGAACCGCCTATTATTACGATAAAGAAAAAATAAACTCCCGCAATAAATAACGACGCCACGAAATAAAGAAAAGCGTTAATTACGACGGAACTTGCATCCATAAGCGAATATCTGAAAATCGTATAGGCGAATGCAACGGGCAAAAGAGCGGCAAGAACGACGGGTAAGTAATATTCGGGATGATTGTAAATAGAGCCCGCAATGACATTGGCAAGCAAATAAACATAAATTAAACTCATCAGGCTTATGAAATACGCCCAAAGAATTATTTTCAGCGGACGTTTTTTCCGCGGGTCGTCGATTTTTTTGTAAGAAGAAAGCAGAGAAAAATACCCGATAATCAAAGCGATACCGAGCGCAAAACCCGAAGAACCGTAAATCATTAGTTCGGAGAAATTTTTTAATTCTTGCGCCGGGGTAAGGGTTAAAAAATTTGCGGCGAAATATCCCGTAAGCATTACAGTAGGGTAAACGAAAAAAATTATTTTGGATATTTTTTTATCAAGTATCGGTTTTCGAACGGGGAACGTCCAAAAGAAATCGACGATTGCGACGGGCAATAATATGATTGCGGGAATCCATAAGAAATTAATGACGGTGAGTATCTCCTTTGTTAAATCGACGAATTGGTAGGAAATCATAAACACCGCCATGTTGGAAAGCGTCCAAAGAATTCCGATATTAAAAAATTTGTTTTGAACTTCACCGTCGGGCTTGGAAGTGTAAACGATGAATCCGGCAATCAGCCAAATCAAAGCGAAAATTTCAAGCGAGAGCGAACGAATGGGAATTAATTTCTTAATTCGAACGAAAACTGTAAAAACGCTATCGCCGCGTGCAATTTTATATCGCGCATATTCTCCCGCATGAAAGCGATTTACCATCTCCGTAAGTTCATTGAGCGAATTTACCTCTTTACCGTTTAAAGCGAGTAATCTGTCGCCGTCGCGTATTCCTGCATTCCACGTGACACCGTCTTTTTTGACATCTTCCAAATAAATAAGGACTTCGTATGACGGTTGTTCGGCAAGTGAGTCTTTAATTTCGTATTTCGGGAACCAAAGACATTCGTCGTTTGTAGGGCGGAAAACGAAATAGGTAAAATACAATTGAATGAACGCAAGAACGACAAGCGCAATCACGATAAGTGGCGCAAGTACTCTTTTTATTTCGCGAAGTTTATTTTTTATTTTCAAATTTTTCATATCGGATTAAAATTACGGATAAAAAATAAGAATAAACTGATGAAAAATCATTTTTAAGAGTTTTTTATATTCAAAAAAGGTTTCCACAATTATTATAAATTTAGTCTGAAAATTATGATGTGAGTAGTTGGTTTTATATAATACATAGTTTTGCTATTTTTCCCTGAAAAATATTCGCTTACGAAGAAATGGTAAAATTTGTGTAAAGTTCCTTTTTTATATGTACGAATTAACGGATACTTTTCTTCAATGAAAAATTATTATTAACGGAGGGGATGGTTGTTATTTTATAAAAATCATTTTCTTTGTTGCAACGAAATTTCTCGCCTGTAAAGAATAAAAATAAATGCCGCTCGGCAAATCGCTTGCGTCGAATTGCACGGTGTAATTACCGGGAGTTTGCGCTTTGTTTACGAGCGTTGTCACTTTCTGTCCGAGCGTGTTGTAAACTATTAATGTAACCTTGACCGCAGATTGCGTTTCCGCCATGGCGGATCTCCTTGTAAAGACTGAGGGTGTTGGAATTGAATACAAAATTGTTGTTGTCGGATTGAAAGGATTCGGATAGTTTTGCGAAAGCGAAAATTCTATTTTGGAATTTTGTATTTCCACATCGGTTGTAAGCGTATCTTGTAAAATTACGGCGCTAATAGGGGGAAGTTCTATAATTCCTTCGGAAACATTTTCATAAGACAAGCCCCCTTCGCATAATCCGTCTTGGCTTACAAAGCCTCCTCCGTAAGGAACTATTTTATAATAACCGTGTGACAAATTATAAGTTTTGGATTCTGTTGTAGTTGGATTTACAAGAACCAAACCGTTCTCAAATTCTCTAGAAAAAAGCGTATCGCTATTAACATGTAATTCTATGGAAGAATTTCCTATATCGATTTCAAATTCGGGATAATACTGTAATAATGTATCGTAAGCATAGTCTGACGCGGTGAAAATTGTGTTTTCGTTTTCGACCAATAAATAACTTGCAACGGAGAAAATTCGCGCTTGCAAATCGTTCATTAATCCTGGTTTTTTTACGACCAAAATGAGTTTCGAACTATCGCGATTTTTAAGCATACAATTAATTGCACGTAACCAACTGCCCAATCCTTTATATTCTCCCGTATTAGCACTAAAAGCAAAATCCTCCCACATTCCGCCGTCGGTTACCGATAAACTTGAATCAGCCCCATTCCCAGAATGTAAACCGTTAAAGACAACCGTTTTGTCGGGGAAATAAGATTTTATAAATTTTAGTGAGTTGTACCGTGCAATTCTCCATGTTTGCGGTGAATAGTTCCACGGTAAAATTCCATCGACCAACCATTCGGATTTTAAGAGATGGCTTGCGGAATCTATATAAAGCCCGTCGTAATTGTATTCGTAAACTTGCTGGGAAGCGGTAACCGCATAATAATTTATCCAATGTGTCAAAGCGTCGGGCGCCGTTGGTTCTACCATGTCGTCCGCCTGCATTAAATATGAAGCCCAGATGGTTTTTATTCTTGTATCTAAGTTTTGAATGGTGCTATCGGTGTGGCAAAACATATTCTCGTGCATATTGATGTAGTTCCAGTCGAAGTGATTAACGCTATCCCACGTTCCTTGTATGGAACGATATAAAAACAACTGCGAGCGTGTAAAGGAATTGCGAACATATGAATTTAAAAACGGCGTCATTACATAATCGAAAAGACTATCTGCAAAAGATATTTGTTCTTCGGTTACGTAATATGAAATCCTAACGCCGTTTGTTATTCCTCCTTCGCGTGCGGCGGAAAACCCCGAAAATATCAGTGCGGCGATAAATAATTTAATTTTAAACATTTGTTTTACCGTTTATTTTAAATAAATAATTTTTTCGGTTAACATTTTCGAGGCGCTTTTTAATTGAACCAAATAAATACCGCTCGCTATTTCATCGTTCGATTCGGTTCTTGCATTCCAAGTAATAAAATGTTCACCTTTTGTATATTCCCCGTTCACCAAAACCTTTATTAGTTTTCCTCGTATGTCAAAAATGGAAAGTTTGATTTTATTTTTTTTCGAAAGGCGATAAATTATTCGAACGCTTCCGTTAAAAGGATTTGGAAACGTTTTAAGCGAAAACGAATAGTTCCGTTCGGAATTTTCAACGGAACTTTCTGGAGTGAATTCAAATGCCCCGATATCAAATCCGTTTCCTTGTGGTCGGCTTGTAAGGTAGAAGTCGTAAGCGGGTGCCAAACGTTCGCTTCCTTTATCAATTGCAGCGCTTGCTTGACCGAGTCGAAAGCCGCCGTCTTGCCAGTCGAGTAGTTCTGGTGAACCGAAGAGAGAAGAATCTCCCCAGTTCAGTTCAATATTGCCCGTATCGGTCGGCAAAATTAGATTTCTGAATTCTTCAAGATTAAGAAATTCGACCAAATCTCCTTGTGCGCTCTTTATTGTAACCTCGAAGATTTCAGATGAAGAATCCGCGTTCGGTCTAAAATAAAGATTATGGTCGAGAAGGACGTTTTGCGGTAAAGACGAATATGGATATTGTATTTTAAGAATTACCGTATGATTTGTTTTCCCCGCAAAAATATTATTTCTAAAAATCAAATTGTCGCTTGGGAATTCGTTTGTTCCGATAATATGACATTCGACAATAAATTGATTTTTCCAACCGTTGTTAAAAGATGTGTTATTTATAAAATATCCGAAATTCGATTGATAGATACCGAAACCGCTTCCAGCATTATTGTAAGCCACGTTATTAATAAAAACCGCACCACCGCCGGGCTGAGAAGAATCAAGAATGAAACCGCTTCCATCGCTTCCGCAATGCTCGGGATCCGCACCGTCAAGATTATCATGCGAAATATTTCGTCTGAAAATAACATCGTTGCCTTTTAATTTATATGCGGTAATTCCCTGTGAAAATCCAATTCCGTTACAGTTGGAATACGCTTCGTTGTTATCAATATAAACATGATCGCAGAAACCGACTTCTATACCCGCTCTACCGTTATTCCGTGCGATATTATTGTTTATTCTGACGTGGTTCTTTTCTACGGAAATTCCCGCCAATCCGTAATTTTCCACGATAAAACCGTCGATCTCCACGTACTTGTCAATGTCTCCGATTTGTCCGATAAGCCAAACCCCGCTTTTCAGTGTGATGTTCCACTCATGAAAGGCTGCGGAGTCCCCCTCTGTTAACCAAACGCGTAAATACTTTGCCGAATCAACAAAACTAAATCCTTCGGAAAATTCCAAGGTGTCGCAAGGATATGGAAAGGGGTAGGGCATTCTTTCGCCGTCCTTCCATGCTTCGGAAAATGCGTTGCTAATTAATTTTATTTTCCAAACATTGCCGTCAAATGAATAATCCCGTTCCCAAGTTTTTCCTTGTTCTATCGCGTCTTCCAAATCAACGAAACCGTTTAATATTGCACCGTGCAAAGTGCCTGATTTATATACTATCCAATTATCGGGATTGCCAGAAGCGTCCGGGAAAATCCAATCGTGATAATACCCTTCCATAACAATAACCGTATCGCCAGCGACAACCGTTCGATTTGCCTTATGAATAGTTTTCCACGGTTCATCAATAGTGCCTGAATTGTCATCATTGGCAAGTTCTGAAGAGCCGTTGACATAATAAGTTTTTCCTGAAGAAGCGGCGGGAGAAAGAATGAAAAGCAAAATACTTGCAACGGTATAAATAAAAAAATTATTGGAGAAAAAAGGGAAAACAATAAAAAATTTTTTGAGTGCTAATTTACGCATCGCTTACCCCAAAAATTGATGAATTTTTTCGGGGAAATCACAGGGAAAAGAAAAGTAACAGAGACTATTTCTCCGAATTTCCTCTTTAATGACGTTTTAAGTTATGAAAAGGTTTAATAAAAACAAATTTATATAACTTTTTTCATTTATATAAAAAAGTTTTTTAGCGAAACTAAATTGCCTTTTCAAAAAGAGAAATAATCAAAAACCAAATTCTTGTAATTTCTTATTAATTTTATTAAATTTTGAGTTCGTATTAAATAGGAGTAGAAATGAAAAGAACGTATCAACCGCATAACAGAAAAAGACGTAATAAGCACGGATTTCGTGAAAGAATGTCCACTAAAGCGGGACGTAAAGTACTCGCTCGTCGCAGAGCAAAAGGTCGCAAAAGACTTACCGTTAGCGACGAATATTAGTGTTTAACCGTGAAAGAGCACGGTCTTTCCAAGGGCGAAAGAATTAAGAGCAAGAAGCTTTTTGAACTTCTTTATTCGCATGGAAAGATAAATTATTCGAAAAATGGCTTGTTCAAAGCCGTTTTTTATTTAACGGATTTAACGGACGAAAAGCGAACGCACGGTGTCAAAGTTGCGTTTGCCGTTCATAAAAAAGCGGGAAAAGCGGTTTGGCGAAACAGAGTAAAGCGTTTGATGAGAGAAGCCTACAGACTTAACAAGCATCTCTTGAATGCCAAAGAAACGGATAAATTGTTATTAATTTCTTTTTCGCCCAATAAGGTTAATCAGAGAAATTATAAAAAAATTTATCTGCGCGACGTTGAACCTGAAATCGTGGATTTGATGAAAAAAATCGCCGATAGACTTTTCCCCTCAAGACTCTCAAAGTAATATTTTATTTAATTTTTCGGAAACGAAATGGATAAACAATCAACCATCGCATTTGTTTTAATCGGATTAATTCTCACCGTTTGGCTTTATTTTAATTCGCCGCAACCGACACCACCCGTAAAACAGCAAAATAAAGAAGTTGCGGAAGACTCTTCTTCGACGGCGAAAGTAGCCGCCAAGAGCGATTCATCCGAAACGGTAGCGCAAAAAGATTCGTCGATTAACGTGCAAACGGAAGATTTGGCGCGCGCGGTACCCGAAAACGCCAACCCGTTTTTCGCTAAAAAACATCCCAAACGAATTATTACGGTCGAAACCGATTTAACGCGAATCGAATTTTCCACATACGGCGGAAACATCGAAAAAGTTTTTCTGAAAAAATATAACACTTGGTACGCAAAAGATTTACCTGAAGATGCGCCGTGGTATAAAAAATATGTTCAGTTGATTAATTATACCAAGGGCAACGAACTTGATCTCGCTTTTATGACGAAAGACGGAAAATATATAAACACGGCGAATGTCGAATTTAATGCGCCGCCGACAGGCTATTACAAACTCGAAGGCGACGATTCCTTGAGATTGGCGTTTACTTTCGAACTTGGCAACGGTAAATATTTTCGCAAGATTTTTACATTGTACGGCAATAATTATCGCTCCCGTTTTGCCGTGGAATTCAAGGGAATGAAAGACGTCGTAAGCGGTTTTAATTACAATATACTTTGGAATCACGGGATAAATTTCGTTGAGAAAAACGCCACCGACGAAGCGCTTTTCGCAAACGCAAGCGCATACGCGGGCGACGAACAAGTGGTCGTGGACGCGGCACTTGACGAAAAGGTCGAAAAATCGATTAACGGAAAAATCGATTGGGTTGGAGTTCGCAATAAATATTTCGCTTTTATCCTGGCGCCCGATAAGCCCGATGCCGACGGCGGAGCGGATTTCAAAGGAACGCATATTAAAACCAAATGGGGCGAACGCGAATATTATTCGGTTAATTTCCGTATGCCCGTGAGAAATTTGGATAACCAAGTCGATAGTTTCGATTTTTACGGTGGACCCATTAAATACGATATTCTGAAGAGTTACGGAAAAAATTACGAAGCGATTTTCGATTTCGGAAGTTTCTTCGGCTTGAAATTCATTACGCGTCCCATTTCCGAATATATTTTATTGCCGTTGTTTACCTTTTTGCATACGTTCATTCCCAATTACGGTTGGGTGATTATCGTTCTTACGATATTAATTAAAATAGCGCTATTTCCTCTTACGAAGAAAAGTTATGAGTCGATGAAGAAGACGCAACTTCTTCAACCCGAAATTCAAAAAATAAAGGAAAAATACAAGGGCGACCAACAACGCATACAAAAGGAGACGATGGCGCTTTATTCCAAATACGGAGTCAATCCCGCGGGCGGATGTATGCCGATGCTTTTACAAATGCCGATTTTATTCGCTTTGTTCACTTTCTTTAAGGTAATGGTGGAAATTCGTCAACAACCGTTTATTCTTTGGATTGACAATCTTTCCGCGCCTGATGTGATTTATTCTCTTCCGTTCAGAATACCGATTTTCGGTGTTGACCAAATAAGCGGACTTGCGGTCTTGCTCGGAATTACGATGTTTCTGCAACAAAAAATGACAATGAAAGACCCCTCGCAAAAGGCGATGGTTTACGCCATGCCGATTATGTTCACTTTCATGTTCATGGCTTTCCCTTCCGGTTTGAACCTTTATTATTTTATGTTTAATTTACTTTCCATTGCGCAACAATATTACATAAATACTCACGGCGACCAAGAGTTGAAGCCCGTTGCCAACCCCAAAAAGAAGAAAGGTTTTATGGCGAAGATGATGGAAGCCGCCGAACAGCAACAAAAAGCGCAAAAGCAAGGCTCAGGTAGGAAGAAAAAGAAATAAAATGTATGAGAATATTAAAAGATATTTTTTATTCTCGCTTTTTCTTACATCTATAATTTTCGGACAAAAGACCGACACGTTAAAACTCAATTTGACGTCTCGGTCTTTGCCGTATAAAATTCAAACCAAAATCCCAAAAGAATTTGAAAATTTTTCCCTTGTTTTAAGCGGCGGCGGTGCGCGCGGCATTGCCGAACTCGGTGTAATCAAGGCGTTGCGCGAAGCGGGCGTTCCCTTTACGCGGATTTACGGCACAAGCATCGGCGCAATTATCGGCGGAATGCTTGCGGCGGGTTATTCGATTGAACGCATTGAAAAAATTCTCGTAAACACGGATTGGTACTCTTTTTACAGCCTCGAAGAAAAAAACCGCAACCAACTTTTTCTCGAACAGAAACGTATTTTGGATAACGCGTTCTTAACTTTACGCATTGACGGATTTCAACCTGTTATTCCCAAAGCGATAAATTCGGGCTTGCTCATTAGTAATTTTTTCACGAAACTTAAATTCGGTGCGCCGCTTAACTGCGTTGACAATTTCAATAATTTCATTTTCGATTTCAATGCCGTCGCAACCAATTTATATACGGGCGAAGCGGAATTGTTGAAACGCGGTGATTTGGCGCAGGTTTTTCGCGCCACTTCTTCCGTAACTTTTTTAATGCCGCCCGTGAAAATAGGAAGTAAAACGTATGTTGACGGCGGAATTGTCGCTAACATTCCCGTGCGCGCGGCGAAAAAAGACAGCGCGGATTTTGTTATCGCCGTTAATGTTACAAGTCCTTTGCGGAAACAAAACGAACTTAAATATCCGTGGGAAATTGCCGACCAACTCGTTAGCCTCCCGATGAAAGAAATCAATACCAGAAATTTACGCGACGCCGATTTTGTTTTCGCTCCGAAAATTTCAAAGAAAAGCGACGATTTTACGGGGCTCGATACGCTTGTTGCCGCGGGCTATTCAGTGCGGAACAAAATCCCGAAACTGAAAAAGCGAATTGAGAAATTTTTGATTTCTAAAAATCCCTCGCTTGCACGTTCCGTTGAAAATGTTCGTTTGACAAATACGAACGACGAAATTACAGACGAATTTGCAAGATCGCTTAATTTAAATGAGCGTAATACTTTGGCGCGGTTTTATCTTGAACTTTATTTGCTCAAACGCAAATTCGATTTGAAGGACGCTTATCTTGTTTTTAATTACAAAAAAGGTGAAACTTACGCCGAACTTCGCTATCGAAAATATCCGTTAATTCGTAATGTTGTTTTACGTAATTCGCTTCTGAATAAAGCGGAGGTGGATTCGTTGAATAATGTTTTTTACGGCTTTTCCGCTTCGCCCGAAAATATTCTTGAAATCATTAATCGCGTTACCGAAAAAATACGTGAACACGGAAATCTTTCCGCTCAGTTCGACAAATATTTTTACGACGAAAAAACGGGAAGTCTCGTAATATTTTTTATCGAACCGAAATTAAACCGAATAAAAATAGTGGGAATGAAACAAACGAAACCGTATGTTGTCAAGCGCGAATTAATGTTTCGAAAAAATGATTTGCTGACTTCTCGCGCGCTTGATGTTTCATTGAATAATTTACGTATTTCCGATTTGTTCGATTTCGTACAAATTAATTCCTCGGTGGATTTCGCCGATACTTCGCTTTCATTAGCCGTTAAAGTTTCGGAGAAGCCGTCGCGACTTGTTCGTTTCGGTTTGAAGATAGACAACCAATATTTGACTCGAATTTTCGTGGACGTCAGAAACGAAAATATACTGGGTACGGGAAATCAAATCGGATTTACGTTTTTCGGCGGATTGCGTTCGCAGGAAGTTACCCTTGAACATATTGCCCCCCGTATTTTCAGTTCTTTCTTTACTTATAAATTACAATTTAAATACAGCCATCTTCTTATCCCGAAATATCAAAGCGAAAAAGATAATTTTTTACAGGTCGAAGAACAATTTCAATACGACCAAAGCGAAGCAAGCGTTCTTTTCGGGGCGGGTCGGCAGATAACGCGTCTCGGTAATTTGTTTGCCGTTTGGAAATATGCGCGCGCTAAAATTTGGAACTATCCCGAAGCGGAGGAGGACGAGGTGTTAAATTCCGTGCGCGTAAGTTTTACAATCGATTCGCGCTCCGACGTTTATTTTGCAAACAAGGGAATTTTCTTTACGGCGTATTACGAAAAAGCGTTTAAGGCTCTCGGAAGTGACATCGATTTTTCAAAAACGTATTTTAATTATCTTGTTTTCATTAAACTGACAAAATCGCTTGTCCTTTTTCCGCAGATTTCTTTGGGCTATGCCGATAAAAAACTACCGCTTTCTCAACGATTTTCACTCGGCGGACAATTTAATTTTTTCGGAATGCACATGTTCCAAGAACGCGGCGGACAAGTATTTAAAACTTCTCTTGCGGTGAGATACAGATTCCCGTTGGATATTATTTTCCCGACTTACATCGGTTTGCGTTACGATTTGGGACGCATTTGGGAAACACGCGAAAGTATTAAATTTAACGATTTGGCGCACGGTCTCGGCGTTTCTCTCGCGTTCAAAACACCAATTGGTCCCGCGGTATTTTCGGTTGGACGGGCTTTTTATTTCAAGAATATTATTCCCGAGGAGATTGTGGTTTTCGGCGATTACCAATTTTATTTTTCGCTTGGTTATTTCTTAAGTTTTTATTGATTGAAATGTTAAGGATAGAGTAAGAAGTTTTTTCTTTTGCTTTTGAAAATTTCTCTGTCCCGTCGAATAAACGTTTTTATTTCTTCGAATGAAATTTCGTTCTTAATGAACCTTTCAAGATTTTTGTTTCCGTAGAGTTTGGCAAGCCTATTATAATTTAACGAAATTTTATTCGGATACATTTCACACAATATTTTCAGTAGTTTCGTTCCGAACAGAACCGCATCGAAATTTTCATCTTTGATTTTTATTTTCACGCCCGAACATTCTTTTTCTGAAAACTTGGGCGAGTATGTCCCGTGTCTTTTGGGAACGAATCTAACCGCTGTAAAATCAAGAGATTCCGAGAATTCGGTGGCTTTTAATTTCGCAATAATTTTTTTTGTGTCGAAAAACGGCGCGCCGAATTGTTCGAACGGGAATTCCGTTCCGCGTCCTTCCGAGATAGTCGTCGCTTCAAGAAAGCATAAGCCCGGATAAAGCAACGCGGCGTCAAGCGTACGTAAATTGGGCGAAGGATTAATCCAACGCAATTTCCCGTTTGGCTGAAAATAATTTTTCCCGCGCCTGTAATCGCTCATTTTTACAACTGTAAGTTTCACGCTTCTGCCGTCTTCGCGTTCGATTTCGTCTGCAAAAAGTTTTGCAAGTTCGCCGACAGTCATTCCGTAAACCGTCGGTATTTTTGAGATACCTACGAAAGACTTAAAATTTTCATCGAGGATTTCGCCTTCGATTTTTCCTTTCTGCGGATTCGGGCGGTCAAGAACAATAATTCCCACTTGATTTCGGACGGCGCTTTGCATAATTAATTTTAGCGAGGAGATGTAAGTGTAAAAACGCGCACCGACGTCTTGAATGTCGTAGAGAATCAAATCAATGTTTTTCAAGTCATTTTTATCGGGCGATTTCTTTTTTCCGTAAAGCGAAATAATCGGGATTGCGCCGAAGTTCGTGTTCTTAATTTTCTCTCCCGCTTCCGCTTTCAAATCAAAACCGTGTTCGAGAGCGAAAATTTTTCGTACGGAAAAATCGAGCGCAAGAAGCGTATCGAGCAATGTAACGCCATTTGAAAGCGTCGAAGTTTTATTTATCACAAGCGCAAGATTTTTGCCTTCTATTAAATCGGTTTCATTTGAAAGCAAATTTTCGTTTCCGAGCATAAAATTGTTTTGAGCGAAAAGGGAAGTGAAAGTGAGAAAAACGTAAAACGCCGTTTTAATTAAGGCGTTCATTTTAATATTTCAAAAAGTTTCCGTTTTGCAATTGTCCAGGCGGCGAGTGTCATTCCGTCCGTGATTTTATTGGTCGAAATCATTTCGTCGAGTTCGTCGAATGAAAATTCGACAAGTTCGAATTCTTCGGTTTCGTCGGGCGGCAAAGGATTTACGGACAAATTGCGAGCGATAAAAACGTAACTTATTTCGTCGCTTACGCCCGAATAAGGAATAAATTTTCCAACATAAATAATTTCATGCGCCGTGTAACCCGTTTCTTCGCGCAATTCTTTGAGAGCGTTTTCATCGGGCGTTAAATTTTCTTCGAGAACCCCGCACGGAAATTCGAGCGCTTCTTCGTCGATTAAATATCTGTATTGATTAACAAGAAGAATTTTTTTTGAAGGAAGAACAGGAATAACCAAAGTCGAACCGTTCGTGTGAACGTAATGATATTCGCCTTTCGCACGGTTCGGAATTTCAAACTTGTCGAGTTTGTAAACCCAATGGCTATTCCTGTTTATTATCTTTTCCGATATTTTCTTCCATTTGGTTAACATTCGCTAACCTAAATTTTCCAACAGTTCTTTGCGCGAGAAAAAGTGAGCGATTTCTTTCGCGGCGTTTTCATCGGAATCCGAACCGTGAATAATGTTGCGTTCAATGCTTTCGGCATACATTTTACGAATTGTTCCTTCTTCCGCGTTTGCGGGATTTGTTGCGCCGATAAGTTTGCGGAAATCTTCCACCGCATTTTCCTTTTCAAGCGCTATCGGTACGCACGGTCCCGAAGTCATGTAAGCGACCAAGTCATTAAAAAAAGGTTTGTCCTTATGAACTTCGTAAAAGCCGCCGGCGGAGGCTTCGGTCAGACGCGTCATTTTCATCGCAATGATTTTAAATCCCGCTTCGGTGATTTTCGCGATTACTTCGCCGATGAGATTTTTTTCAACACAATCGGGTTTTAGAATTGCAAGAGTTCTGTTTCCCATGTTTTCTCCTTTGTTTTTATAATGATTAAAATGAATATTCAATTCGAAAGTAAAAAAATAGGTCGCCCCGAATTATCGGGGCAACCCGTTCAACCGTTAAAGACCGTTTTATTTCTTTTTACTTTTAGTCGTTTTTTTCGTCGTTTTTTTAGTTGCCGCTTTTTTCGTTTTTGTTGCGGTTTCTTTTGCCGTCGTTTTTTTCGTCGAGACTTTTTTTGTTTTCAACAAGCCTTTCTTTTCAAGCGCTTTTTTCATGGTGACGCCGATTTCCGCGGGACTTTCGGCAACGTGAATACCTGCTTTTTTCAATGCTTTCATTTTTTCCGTCGCTGTGCCTTTGCCTCCGGAAATAATTGCGCCGGCGTGTCCCATTCTGCGTCCTGGAGGCGCGGTGCGTCCTGCTATAAATCCGACAACGGGCTTTTTAACATGTTTCTTGATGTATGCGGCGGCTTCTTCTTCCGCCGAACCGCCGATTTCGCCGATCATAATAATTCCGTCGGTGTTCGGATCTTCGTTGAAAAGTTTAATGATATCGATAAATTGCGAGCCGATAACCGGGTCGCCGCCGATACCCACGCACGTCGATTGTCCGATACCGAGGTCGGTCAATTGTTTTACGGCTTCATATGTTAACGTTCCCGAGCGAGATACAACGCCGATGCGTCCTTTCTTGTGAATAAATCCCGGCATAATTCCGATTTTCGCTTTACCCGGAGAAATTATTCCGGGACAGTTCGGACCGATTAAACGAACGTCTTTTTTCGTTTTAAGAACGTTGTAAACTTTTACCATATCTTTGGCGGGAATGCCTTCGGTTATACAAACGATTAATTTAATTCCGGCGTCCGCCGCTTCCAAAATCGCATCGGGTGCGAATGCGGGCGGAACGAAAATGGCGGATGCTTCCGCGCCGGTTTCTTTCACGGCTTCGGCTACCGTGTTGAAAATCGGAACGACATCTTGAAATTTTTGTCCGCCTTTTCCCGGCGTTACGCCGGCTACAACCTTAGTGCCGTATTCAAGCATTTGCATTGCGTGAAACGAACCTTCGCTTCCCGTAATTCCTTGAACGACAACTTTTGTTCTCTTTTCTAAAAGGATACTCATAATTTTTACCTTTTGCTTTTCGTGAATATTCTAAAAATTGTAATTGGAAAAACTAATAAATTCTTACCAAAAAATCTTTTATTATAAAAACTTTTCTGCGAAATTAACAATTATCGATTTGAAAATTCCCGCGCCGTCCGTGTTGCCGAGACGTTCGTCCGCGCAACGTTCGGGGTGCGGCATCATTCCGAGAACGTTGCCGTCTTTGTTTATAATTCCCGCAATGTTCATAATCGAACCGTTGGGATTGTATTTTTCGTCTATTATTCCTTCGGACGAAGAATATTGAAAAACGATTTGTTCGTTTGCCGCAAGTTCGTTGATTGTTTCTTTTTCAGCGAAATAATTTCCCTCCGCATGCGCAATAGGAATTCTCAAAACGTCTTTTTCTATTTCGGAAGTGAAAAAAGTTTTCTTGTTAGTGACCTTAACGTAAATATCTTTTGAAATAAATTTAAGAGATTTGTTTTTTAACATTACGCCGGGTAGCAGTCCGCTTTCAAGCAATATTTGAAAGCCGTTGCAAATGCCGAGCACAATTCCGCCCTTATTTGCGAAAGCAACTATTTCTTTCATTATCGGCGAAACTTTTGCGATTGCTCCCGAACGAACGTAATCGCCGTAAGAAAAACCGCCCGGTAAAATAATGACGTTACAACCTTTCAAATCGGCTTCTTTATGCCAGAGGAGTTCGCTTTCTTTTCCGAAAATGTTTTGTGTTACGTGGTAAGCGTCGCGGTCGCAATTCGAACCGGGAAATACAACCGTCCCGAATTTAATCTTCATTTTTCTTTTCGAGTGTATATTTGTAATCTTCCATTAGCGGATTCGTAAGGAGTTTATCGCAATAGGCTTCCACTTCTTTTTTCGCTTCCGTTTCGTCGTTCGTATCAATTTCGAATTCGATGTATTTCCCGATACGCGTGTTTTTAACGTTTTCGAAACCGAGAAGTTTTGCGCCTTGTTCTGCGGCTTTTCCTTGCGGATCAAGAATAGCGGGTTTTCTTTTAACTATTACTGTCACTTTAAACAAAATTTCAATTCCTTAATTTATTCGGGTCGAAAAGATATTTTTCGATTTTGCTATTGAAAAAACCTGATAGCACAAGAAAGGCAAAAAAGTAAAAAATCGTTTTGCCTTGTGTAAGGAAGAACGAAACGACGAATAGCAAAATTCCCACCGAAATTATTATTTGAGCGGAAGTTTTCAATTTCGGAAATTTCGCGAGCGAAAAATATTTCAAATCGCTAACCATCAGAACACTGACGAAAAGCATAATTACAAGCGCAATCGTATCATAAGGCGAAATCAAATGCGGTTCGGGATTGTGTAAAATTATATACGAGGCAAGCGTCATCGCCGCCATTGGAATGGGAAGTCCGTTAAAATCGGGCTTCTCTTCGATATTTTCAAGCAAAGCGTTGAAACGAGCGAGTCGGAACGCGCCGAAAATCAAATAGACCGAGGCGACAATAATTCCAAGCGTTTCGTATTTAATGAGAAACGAATAATACATTAAAATAGCGGGCGCCGCGCCGAAACTTACAATGTCGGCGAGCGAATCGAGTTCCACGCCGAGTTTGCTTGATGTTTTGAACAAGCGCGCAATCATGCCGTCGGTAGCGTCGAAAAAAACCGCGACGAAAATGAAAATCGCCGAGGTTAAAAGTTCGTTTTGCGCCGCATACATAATGGAAAAAAAGCCGCTCAGCAAATTAAACGAAGTGAAACTGTTCGGAAAAAATCCCTTTGTGAAATTAATTTTTTTCATTTGCCAGTTCAAAAATTATGGTCTCTCCTGCCGTAACGTGTTCGCCGACTTTCACCGTCGGCTTCCATTTTTTCGGAACGATAATGTCGCTTCTACTTCCGAATTTAATCATACCGAAACGTTCGCCGATTTTGACTTCGTCGCCGATTTCCAGTTCCGAAATAATTCTTCTTGCGAACGCTCCCGCAACCTGCGTGTAAAAAACTTTTCCGTGTGATGATAAAATCCCGATTTCGTTCCTTTCGTTTTCAGTATCCGCTTTATCGTTGAACGCCGCAAGAAATTTTCCTTCGACGTAATTCAGATATTCAACTCTGCCGTCAATCGGAATTCTGTTTACATGCACGTCGAAAGGAGACATAAAAACGGAAATTTGTATCGCTTCGCCGTCAACGTATGAATTGCCCGTAATTTCTTTTATGAGCAAAATTTTTCCGTCCGCTGGTGAAACAATCACGTCTTTTCGCTTCGTCGGCTTGCGTTCGGGGTCGCGAAAAAAATATAAAGTAAAAAGCATAAACGCCGTTGCCGCTACAATAACGGTGTATTTGATGTAATCGTTCTTTAAAAAAATCGCAACGGCGATGATTAAAAAAACGGTTATCGCGGTAAAAGAAATGGTCGAATAGCCGTATTTCGTAAACATATATTAAGTTAATTGTGAATCTTAATTTCAAAAAAATTATATTTCAAATCCGAACACAAAAATTATTAAAATATATTTCCAAATCATAATAGAAAATTCGGAGGAAAATATGCTTAAAGGCGGAATGCAAGGTATGCTGAAACAAGTGCAAAAGATGCAAGCGGAAATGGCTAAAGTACAGGAAGAGTTGAAAAATAAGACCGTTAGCGAAGAAAGCGGCGGCGGAATGGTGCGAGCAACCGTTAACGGACAAAAAGAATTGATAAAATTGGAAATTAACGACGAAGTAATCAACGTCGAAGATAAAGAAATGCTTGAAGATTTAATTGTAGCGGCGGTAAACAAAGCGATTGAATCGGCGGGTAAAATGGCGGAAGAAGAACTTTCCAAGGTTACCGCCGGAATGATACCGCCCGGAATGAATATCCCCGGATTTTAATCATGCAAATTGCGGAACCGTTACAGATAGCGATTGACGAACTTGCTAAACTTCCTTCCGTCGGACGAAAAACGGCGCAAAGACTTGCCTTGCATTTGTTGCAAACCGACGAAGAAGAAGTAAAAAAACTTGCCGATGCCATTGTGAATTTGAAAGAGAAACTTCATTTTTGCAAACGGTGCTACAATATTGCCGAAGGCGAATACTGCGAAATTTGTTCGAACGATAGTCGAGACCAATCGATAATTTGCGTGGTGGAAAACGTAAGCGACGTAATCACAATTGAGAAAACCAATGAATACAAAGGGTTGTATCACGTGCTGGGCGGTGTGTTGAATCCGCTTGCGGGTGTAACGCCCGACGACTTGCGAATAAAGGAACTCTTGCGTCGTTTGCAAACCGAAGAAGTCGAGGAGATTTTTCTTGCGCTTAATCCAGATACGGAAGGAGAGACAACGGCGCTTTACCTTGCGCGATTGTTAAAGCCGATTGGCGTTAAGATAACGCGAATTCCTACGGGTTTGCCGGTCGGCGGCGATTTGGAATTTGCCGACGAAGCGACGGTGGGACGCGCGATTTTATCGAGAATTTCAATTGATTGATGAAAACAAGCGGCAAATATATCGTTCTTTTGCTTATGTTTCTTTTTGCTTCGTGCGATTTCTTACAAACGCGCGATGCGGAAGAACCGAATACTTCACGCGACGATTTTTTACCTTCTACTTCGCCCGAAATTTTATTTCAGAATTTAACAAACGCATTCAAAAACAAAGTGACGGAAAATTACATTTCTTGCTTTGTTGACCCCGCTTATACGAATAAGACTTTCCACTTTGTTCCGACGGCGAGCGCGTCGGTAATCTATCCCGTTTTTCAAAATTGGGATTTGAATTCCGAGCGCGATTATTTTAATTCTTTGGTAAACATCTTACCCAAGGAAACACCGATAATTCTCAGTCTTACACAATTGGGTTATACACAATACGGTGATAGTGCGGTTTACGATTTTTCGTATTTGATAAATTTGAATTTCGAGAATGAAAATCTTTCGCCGACATATCAAGGCAATTTGAAATTCACCATAGTTCTTGATTCCCGTCAACAATGGGTTATTTCGAAATGGATAGATTTCGAGCAAGACGGGCTACCGAGTTGGAGCGAATTGAAAGGGAGAAGTTATTAAGAGATTTTTCGCAATATCGTTTTTTTTCGTTCTGCTTGTTGTGGGCTGTGTAAATCCTTTCGCGCCGTCGTACGATGAAAATCTCAGCGACCGCGGAAGTTTGATAACCGACCAAAAAACAATTGACGGATTGTTTACGAATTTTCGTTACGCATACACGTTCAAGGATACGGTGATTTACGGAAAACTTCTGAGTTCCGATTTTATTTTCACTTACCGCGACTACGACAACGGCGTTGACGTTTCATGGAATCGAGACGAGGAGATGAGAGTAACGTACAGATTGTTTCAGAATACGGAAAATCTTGATTTGGTTTGGAATAATATTAATTTCATTTCAGAGGATTCGACGAACGTTATTCGAAGTTTTAACCTTACCGTAACGTTTAATCCGAGCGATATTGTTTTTCTAGACGGGCGAGCAAATTTGCTTTTGCGGAAAGATGACGGCGGGGTTTGGAAAATTATCAACTGGGTTGACGAATCCAATTATTAAAATGTTCGCATTGCTTAAAGAAACATATCGCTTATTAAAAAAACATTCGGGGACGTATTTTGTAATCTTTGTTTTGGAAATCGTTTTATTTTCTGCCACGCTTCTTGTTTCGGCGGCGATAGTGGAATTTCCCGAAATCAGAAATTCCGTTGAAAACAGATTTAACGCGAAAATATTTTTCACCGAGAATGTTACTCCCGATAAAATAAATCGCTTGATTTCAAATGTGAAGAGAAGGAAAAACATTGAGACCGAATTAATTAAGCCTTCGGAAGCCGCACGGATTTTCGCCGAACGAATGAATATGAAAACATCCGAATTGATAAAAGAAATTAAATTTCCGTATTCGCTTACTTTACGTTTCGGGCGCGATTATTCCTTTTCCGAAATTTCGGAATTGTTGAACGAACTTAAAAATAACAATCGGGATATTGTACAAAGCGTAAAATATCCTAAAAAGACCGCATATTTTATTTCAAAACATTTCTTTCTGATTTCGCTTGCGCTTTTAGCGCTTTTTATTATTCTGATATGGGGAACGGTTATAATCTTAAAACAATTTTTCCGAAAAATCATTGAAATGTCGAGCGAAGAAAACAAAATAAAATCGTTAATAGGCGTTAAACCGTCATTAATAAAGTTGCCTTTTTCGTTGGCGGGTGGTTTGGTTACGGCAATAGCCTTTTTTAGCGTTTCGGGTATTTATGCGGGAGTGATTTTTGTCACACAAAACAATATTCTATTGGAAAAAAGATTGCTTTTTCCTATTATTATTACTTTGATTTTAAGTGTTTTTATAAAATATAGGCTAACTCCGTCGAAAGAGTGGGGATATTAAAATGTTAAAAAATTCAGTCAAAATTTTTCTTTTTCTCGCATTTTTAACTAGTATCGGTTTTGCACAATCGGATAAATATGAAATTGGTTCGTATAACCCGCAATTCCAAAAATCTCAGGGAGGGTTTTATGATTATTCTGATCCGACCGACATCAATATAAAAGTTGCTATTTGGGGGTGGGTTAAATATCCTGGCAAATATGTTATTCCCGCTTCGTCGGATGTTTTGGATTTGCTTTCTTATGCGGGCGGTCCTACGGATTACGCTCATCTTGATGATTTGAGGTTATACAGAATTTTACCGGATTCGACACAAAAACTTATTAAGTTTAATGTTTACGACATTTGGTGGGGGGATTCTTTAACAACAAATGTCGCTCATATTCCCAAACTACAGGCGGGTGATATTCTGTCCGTTCCCGGTAGCCAAAGATATTATACCCGCGATTGGATAATGATGGGGGTCTCCATTTTATCGGTAATGATTTCACTTGCAATTTTGTTAACTAAATAAAGGTTTTATCTGTGGAAGAATTCAATAACAACAGATTTGAAAACGAAGGGGCAACGCTTCGCGATTATTTCAATTTAATTTTACAATATATTGTTCCAATTTCAATTATTACGTTGGCTGGGTTGGCGGTTGCTATCATTTATGCGTTAACGGCTCGCGATATTTATGAATCGGTAACTTCATTAAAAATTGAAAAACCAACGGGCAGTATTTTGGAGGCGCCGTTAATGCCTGAATTTTCCGATTTCGGTAACGACAGATTTATTGCAAATGAAATTGAAGTTTTGAAAAGTTATACAATACGAGAGAAAGTTGCGAAGAAACTTTATGAACAATTTTATCAAATTAACGAGCCTGATAGTTTTTATTTAATTATCAATAGAGATTTTTTTAATCATGACACCGGTAGTATATTAAAAAGCATTTATAAATTAACTGGGTTGCTGAAGAAGAAAGTTTCTATCGAGCAAAAACGCGGGCTTGACATCGTGGAAATTTCGGTTCAGTCGCCAGCCGCTTTCGAGGCCGCTTTAATTGCTAACGATTATGCGGATGCTTATCGCGAGGTTAATCTGGCATATAATCGTCAGCAACTTGTTGCCGTAAGAAAATTTCTTGAAAAACAACGCGAATTGATGTTGCAAAAATTAGTTCAGTCCGAAAACGCGCTGAAAGTTTATCAAGAAAAAAACGGAATAATTGAATTATCCGAACAAGCGAGAGCCTTAATAACACAGATTACGGATTTACAAGCCAAGGTGAATGAGGCTAAATTAAATTATATGATTGCTCAAAAGAGCGTTGAAACACTGAAGGAACAATTGGCGCAACAAGATCCGAAATTAAAAGGCTACCTTGAGAATTTTGCTGTGGAAGCGTACATACAAGGCTTACAACAACAAATTGCACGTCTTGAAGTACAAAAAGATATTGCTTTATCTCATGATATTAGTGAGCCTGACTTACAAAAGACAATTAAAAAATATAACAAAAAAATTGCGGAACTCAAAGCCAAGCTGAACCGAAAAATTGAAGTTTACAAGGCAAGTATTTTCGCTTCAAGTCCAGAAGAAGTAAAAGCGTTAACGCAAAAGTTAATTGAAGAAGAGATAAACGCGCAGGCATACAAAGCTTCGTATAATGAACTTGCAAAAATTTTAGATGATTATGAAAAGAATTTTAACAGCCTGCCTACGCGTGCGATTGATTTGGCTCGTCTTGAAAGGGAAAGGTTGGCAAATGAGAAATTGTATTTGTTAATTGAAGAAAAATATCAGGAAGCGCAAATTAACGAGCAAGCAACCCCAGGGAATGTAATCATTATCGACAAAGCTCGTCGTGCTCATAAACCTGCAAAACTGAATAGAAAGTTAATTGTAATAATTGGACTTATACTTGGTGGCGGTTTCGGACTTGGTTACGCTTTTGTTCGAAATTATTTTGACAATACT
>CAYZMW010000014.1:0-15244 GCA_964479645.1 uncultured Melioribacter sp.
TATAAACCGAATCAGAGCGGATTATTCGGTTACATTAAATTTTTATACAAGGGAAATTGTCCGCACATTTCTTTTACTTCCGCACGAACGCTTTGCAACACTTCGTCGTTATCGTAATTTTCCACGACTTTATTAATGAATTCCGCAATGCGTTCCATTTCCGCTTCTTTCATTCCGCGCGTAGTTGCCGCGGCTGTTCCGATTCTTATCCCGCTTGTAATGAAAGGACTTTTTTTGTCGAACGGAATCATATTTTTGTTAACCGTTATTCCCGCTTTCTCAAGCGCTTTTTCGGTTTTCTTTCCGCTTATGCCTTTGTTTGTCAAATCGATGAGCATCAAATGATTATCCGTTCCGCCCGAAACAAGATTAAAATCGTATTCCGTCAGTTTTTCGGCAAGGCGTTTCGAATTTTTAATTACCTGTTCTATGTAAATTTTGAAATCGTCTTGTAACGCTTCGCCGAAAGCGACCGCTTTCGCCATAATCACGTGCATTAAGGGACCGCCTTGAATACCTGGCATAACGGTTCCGTCAATCAGTTCCGACATTAATTTCAATCTGTCGCCTTTCGGGGTTTTTATTCCGAGCGGGTTTTCGCGGTCTTTCCCCATCATGATTACGCCGCCGCGCGGTCCGCGTAAAGTTTTGTGAGTGGTGGAAGTTACAACGTCGCAATGGGGGAGCGGATTATTCAAAAAGCCTTTGGCGATTAATCCGGCCGGATGAGCGATATCCGCCATTAAAAACGCGCCGACCTTGTCGGCTATTTCTCTAAATTTCGCGTAATCCCAGTCGCGCGGGTATGCACTTGCACCTGCAACGATTATTTGCGGTTTCTCTTTTTTCGCCAAATCTTCAATTAAATTATAATCAAGCGTTTGCGTTTTTTCGTCAAGCGTGTAACCGACGGAGCGGTAAATTTTACCGGAAAAATTAACGAAAGAACCGTGCGTCAAGTGTCCGCCGTGGTCAAGGCTCAAACCCATAATCGTATCGCCGGGTTTGAGCAAACTCATATAAACCGCCATATTCGCTTGTGAACCGCTGTGCGGCTGAACGTTTACGTATTCCGCTCCGAATAATTCTTTCAAACGTTCGCGCGCGAGGTCTTCCGCCATATCCACGTATTCACAACCGCCGTAATAACGCTTGCCCGGATAGCCTTCCGCATATTTGTTTGTCAGAACCGAGCCTGCGGCGGCAAGCACGGCGGGACTGACGAAATTTTCGGAGGCTATTAGTTCCAAGTAATTTTCCTGTCTGTCCAATTCAAGATTGAAAATCTTAAAAACTTCGGGGTCTTTCGCTAAAAATTCGAACATAATTTTCCTCTTAATTTTTTTTGTAAATTTTACAAATATATAAAGAAAATCCGCAATAAAACAATATTCGATTGTCACGCGCGGTTAAGGTCTTATGTCAAGCTTCTTGAATAAAATCTCTAAAACGAAAAAAATTTTCGTTTCCGAATTGTTAATTTCGCAAAAACGTTCTTGCACATGATTATGCCGATTCAATTTGTAATTTTCTTATATTTTTTTAATTTTCATAACGAATATTTCATATAAAAATGGAGGCTGTAATGGAGCATATATTTTTGAAATCGTTTCATGTTGCGGGTTTCACATACTATGAAGGTGCGTTTGTTTTTAACGAACTTAAAATCGGAACTAAAATCGATTTAATTTACGAAGAAGGAAACGTCCATGACGATTTTGCGGTGGAATTGCGGTACAAGGGCAAAAAACTTGGTTACATTCCCCGCGAACAAAACAAAGAAATCGCAATAATCTTGAAAGCGGGACACGAAATATTCGACGCGGTTGTTCAGCAAATTTCGAAGGACACTCATCCCGAAAAACAAGTGCGTGTGGGGGTGTTTGTTAAAACCAAGAGAAAATCGAAATCGAAAAAGACGAAATAAGCCGTCACGTTAATTTCGAAGAACGATAACCGAAGCGTCGCCCTTAAAATTTTTCGCGAGTAATAATTCCGCTTTTGCTAAATTTAAATTTAGATTATAAAGATTATAAATTATTAACCGAACGGGAACGAATGAATTTAAGCGAAAAAATTTTCGAAGCGGGAGTTGTCGGAGCGGGGGGCGCAGGTTTTCCGACACACGTCAAATCGCAATCTCAAGTGGAATATATGATAGCCAACGGCGCGGAGTGCGAACCGCTTTTGCACAAGGATTTCGAACTAATGGTGAACTTCCCGGAACAAGTTGTGAAAGGTTTGCAATTAATGAAAAACGCCGTCGGCGCGAAAAAAGCGGTAATAGGAATAAAGAGCAAAAACGCCGCGGCAATCGAAGCGATATCCGAAGCGATACAAGAACAAAACGCAGAAATTGAAATTGCAGAATTGGAAGATTATTACCCCGCCGGCGACGAATACGAACTTGTTTACAACGTTACGGGAAGATTAATCCCGCCGCACGGAATTCCGCTTGACGTCGGAGCGGTGGTAAACAATGTGGAATCGCTTTATAATGTCGCTCTCGCTGCCGAAGGCGAAGCGGTTACGGAAAAATTTATAGTCGTAACGGGAGCGGTAAAAAATCCTTCCGCTTTTTGGGTGCCTGTTGGAACGCGCTTTTCGGAATTGCTCGAATTTGCGGGAGGCGCAACGGTTGGCGATTTCGCATTTTTCGACGGCGGCTTGATGATGGGAAAACTTTCGGACGATTTATCGAAACCCGTAACGAAAACAAGCGGCGCGGTTGTTGTTCTGCCGCGCGAACATCATCTTGTTGCGCGTCTTTCGAAATCGTTCGCGGAAATGAACCGCATCGGGAAATCCGCATGCGACCAATGTTCTTACTGCACCGAATTTTGTCCGCGTTATTTGCTGGGCTACGAAGTTCAGCCGCATAAAGTAATGCGCACGCTCGGCTTTACGCATTCGGGCGACGCCGTTTGGAACGAATACGCCGATTTGTGTAGCATGTGCGGACTTTGCACGCTTTACGCTTGTCCCGAAGAACTTTATCCGCGCGAGGCGAATATTCAAGCGAAAAAAGTTTTGAGCGAGCAAGGGAAACGACACGAGCAAAAACGCGAGGTGAAAGTTCATCCGATGAAAAAGGGGCGCAAAACCCCGACAAAACGTTTGATAAAGAAACTCGACGTGGCAAAGTACGATGTCGCTTCACCATTTCGCGAAGGATTTCCCGAACCGCGGGAAGTGAAAATTTTAACCAAACAGCACGTCGGCGCGCCGGCAATACCGACGGTTACACTCGGCGCAAAAGTAAACAGAGGCGATGTAATTGCGCGACCGAAAGAAGGCGCGCTCGGCTCTGTAATTCACGCGTCAATTAACGGCGTGGTTACGCACGTCTCTGAGGAATTTATTAGAATTGCAAAAGAATAAAATTAAGTGGTAAACAATTGAAAAGGAAAATAAAATGAATTCGCTTGGCGTTGTAGAACTCTCGAGTATCGCGGGGGGAATGCTTGCCGCCGATACTATGCTAAAAGCGGCGGAAGTGGAGTTAATAGTTTCCCGAACGATTTGCTCGGGGAAATATATGGTTATGATAGGCGGCGAAGTTGCGGAAGTTCAATCTTCCGTCGATGCCGCGCGAAACACTCTCGACTACGCAATAATAGACACGTTCGTAATTCCTAACGTTCATCCCGATATTTTCCCCGCGCTTTCGGGACACAACGATTACGGCGAACTCGAATCGCTCGGAATTATCGAAGCGTTTTCGGTTTCTTCGTTAATCGAAGGCGCGGACGCGGCCGTAAAGGCGGCGAACGTTCGCTTAATGGAAATTAGGCTCGCAATGGCTCTCGGAGGAAAAGCTTTTTGCACGCTTACGGGAGAAGTCGCCGCGGTAACAAGCGCCGTCGAAGCGGGTGCGGCGCTTATTGCGGAAAAAGGTTTGCTTGTGAACAAAGTGGTAATTGCAAGTCCGCGCAAAGAACTTCTCGGAGAGATGATTTAATAAACAAATGGGGAGAGAATTATGAGTAAACCGCAATTAACCGAATATTTTTTACCTACGCTTAAATCTTTCGAAAGAAAAGAGGAATTGAGGCGTTCGGAAGTAGTGGATTTTTTACAAGAAAATTACAACTTAATTCAAAACGACACGCCGAGACGTTCGTTTATTATGATTAATACGTGTTTGGGATATTACTTAAAAGCGAATATTCTGACAAAAACCGATGAAGGCTTGTACAAAATAACGGAGAGGGGGAAAGATATTCTTGCGAGCAATGTCGAAATGATTGATGTTAAATTTTTAAGACGGTTTCCCGAATTCGATTATTTTATTTCGGGCAGATACAGATATGAAAATAAAGATAGTCAAAAAGACGAAGCGGCGGAAAGTGAAAATATATTACCTGAAGATAAAATTCTTACCGCATATAAAATACACAAAAAAAATCTTGCATTGGAGTTGTTGGAAAAAATAAAAAATTCTTCTTGGCAATTTTTTGAAGTATTGGTTAAAGATTTGCTTGTAGCGATGGGGTACGGCGATCCTTTTGACGAATCTCGTATTACGCGCGGAAACGCCGATAGCGGGATCGACGGCATAATTAAAGCGGACGTATTGGGACTTGAAACCATTTGCATTCAAGCGAAAAAGTGGGAAGGGAATATCGGACGTCCGGAAATACAAAAATTTGCGGGCAGTTTGGATAGTTATAAAGCGAAGAAGGGAGTTTTTATTACTACTTCTTCTTTTTCACAAGAGGCGAAAAATTATGCGGATTTTATCGAAAAAAGAATAATTTTAATAGACGGAGAACGTTTGGCGGAATTGATGATAGATTATAACATTGGTGTTGCTCCATATAAAAAGATAGAATTGAAAAGACTTGATACGGATTATTTTGAATGATTTATGAACACGCTTGCTAAAAATAAAAAACTTACGCTCGGCGTTATTTTCTTAATGTTGATTATTCTTGCCGTTCAACTTGTTAATTTACTTGGAGAAAACGAAGAAAGCGATAACGACAAATTCGAATTTATCGGCGCATATTACGAACTGCGAACAAACGCGCCGGATTCGTTAAAAAATTTTTATTTCGAAAATTTCAACTTTTATCCGTTGAATTTTCAAGAGGGCGATTACATTGCCAACGATGCAATTAGGTTTAAGATTGAAAAAGCGGAAAATTGGCAACCGCAAAAAATGGAAATCAGAGTGAACAAACTTTCGCGACTTTTCAGAAAATTAATTTCGAACAAAATCGAATTTCTTTCCTCAAAACATTTGAACGAGAACGATTTCCTTGAATTTTCCGTTATTGACCCCGCGGGAGACACGTTGATTTTTATCGAAGAATAAACACAGTAAAGGAAGTCCTTAAAAAGATGGCGTTTCACGTGCCAATATTTAGGTTACGTATTAACATTCGTAATTCGACATATAAAATTTTCTTAGACCCTGTTAACAAGATATAATTATATTAGAAGAGAACCTTGAGAATCCGATAAAATCCGCCTTGACCTTGTTTCGTCGGTTAGTCTTGAAAGCGAACAATTTCTTAAAATCAATCAAAAGATATTTTAATATCCGATTTTCTTTTTTATTAAAAAATTAATATTTTCCAATTCAAATATTGTTTTTTGTCAAAAGCATTTCGAATACTTTCGGTTTATTATGATACGCAACTTTACTTCTTTTACGTTAGTTCTAATCGCTTTTCTCTCATTCGCGAAAATAACGGAAGCCCAGAACCAAAGATACGGTAAAATCAACGGTGTCGTGGTTGACGAGAACGACAAACCGGTTTTAGGCGCCAACGTTATTTTAATAGGCACGAATTACGGTGCGGCTACAAATCATCTTGGCGAATTTATCATTTCGAACGTGCCGTCGGGCGATTATAAAATAAAAGCGTCGTTCGTAGGTTACGAACCAAAGGTGGAAACGGTTCATGTTTTCGCGGGCAAAAGGGTGGAAGTTAAATTTAAACTGAAGCCCAAGTCGTTTAATATCGGAGGTATTACCGTTACGGCAAAAGCCGATTTAATACCGCAAGACGCCGAAACCAAAACGGAAATTTCCGCGGCGGAAATCGAACACTACCAAGCGACGAATATCGGCGACGTGTTGGATTTGGTTCCGGGCGTTCAGAAAAGCGATAATCCCGGTTTGGATAAAACGGGGCAAGTTGCCGTTCGCGGCGACGACGCCGACGCGCTTTCCGCTTTCGGTACGAAAGTGATTATAGACGGAATGCCCGAATCGAACAATGCGAATTTACAGTTCGAAGCCTTAACCGGTTCGAAATTCGGCGGCGGAACTTTGGGACGCGGAGTCGATTTGCGCGCAATACCAGCTGACAATGTGGAATCGATTACTGTTGTTAGCGGACTTCCGTCCGTGCGTTACGGCGATTTTACAAACGGCATCATCGAACTTCGAACAAAAATCGGGGCGAAACCTAATCGTCTCAAAGTTAAACAAAATCCGACAACGGCGGAAGCGAATCTTGGCGGCGGTTTTAATTTGGGTAATTCAAAAAATGCGCTCAGTTACAATCTAAATGTCGCTCGTAGCCAAAGGGATTTGCGTGTGGTCGGAGACGAATATACGCGTTATACGGGACAGTTGGTATATTCCACATTATTATTTAACGATACGTGGGAAGCGAATTATAAAATAAGCGGACAAGGTATTAACGACGAACAAGAGCCCAAGGGCGATTTGTTAAAAACGAAGAATTACAATCGCGGCTTCGGCCTTTCTTTCAACACATGGGGTAAGTATTCTTTCGATTATGCAACGTCGAAAATCGATTATGCCGCGTACGTGAAGTATAAAAAAATCGATTCCCACAAATCGCGTTTAAGAACCGAATATGTAATTACACCGAGCGGCGATACGGTTGCATCGTACATCGGACAACTCGATAACAAAGGCGTTCAGTGGACAGCGGGCGGAAACTTTAATTATACCAACGTTTTCTTTACAGGCGATTACATTCATAAAATTCTTGTCGGCGGCGATTTGCAATACGATGCCAACACGGGCGAAGGAATAATTATAGATACGGTTTTCAATTATTACGGATATAATTCGAAAAAACGTTCGTATTCTTACGACGATATTCCGGGAATGACACAACTTAGTTTTTATGCCGAAGATAAAATCACGGGACATCTTTTAGTGGATTTTTCCATGTTGCTCGGCTTTCGTTACGATTTGTATAATCCGTATGCTTTTAATTTAAGCGGATTGTGGGGCGACGGCGATATAATAAAATCGCGGCAGGGCAGTTATTTTAATCCGCGTGTAAGCATGATTTTATATTTTACGAAAAACGACCAGTTAAGATTCAGCGCGGGTAAATCTTCCAAGACGCCGCCGCTCAGTACTTTGTACCCGCCCGAAGAAGTAATGCAATGGAGAAACCCCCAAACCGGAAACGTGGAATATTTCAGATATAACCGTTGGGTTCCCGATTTGAAAGGGATAAAGAGTTTTCAAGCGGAAGTTTCTTACGACAGAAAATTTTGGAACAAAGTCGGGACAACGGTTTCCGCGTATTACAGAGAGCGTACAAATCAACCGGCAAGCGTTGTCCGTCCCGTATTCACCGAAGTTGACAGCACCGTTTATTATGTTGACCAATACGGCATCAGTGAAAACATAGGCAAGACTTTTTCGCGCGGTATCGAATTTAAAATCAGAACCGCAAAAATAAAACCGCTGAATATTAATTTTACGGTCGTCGGCTCTTACAATTACAACAATTATCCGGGTTCGGGGTATGTTTACAGTCTTTATCCCGATTCGAGTATCGGGCAATATCCGAATTATCACGTCCCCGGCGTTTCGGTTGATACCGTGCTCGGTTGGACTTATCCCGCGCGAGGGAAGTGGAGCGATAAATTGCAAATCAATTATTATTTGAAATACACCAACCGTCGTTTGGGATTATGGGTGACGGTGAGAGCCGAACAAATCATTCGCGAACGTTATCAATATTACGATTTGCAACCTGTCGATTACGACAAACTAACCGAAAGACAGTTGGAAGTAAGACGTTATAACGAATCGATTTTTTCAAAACCGAACAAATGGCTGTTTAATTTCAGTATTTCCAAATCTCTTTTCCCCGGTGCCGAGGTGTCGTTCTATGTTAATAACTTTCTTGACGACCCCGCATATTATCGCTATTATAACGTAGAAGTCGGGAAAGAAGTGGAACTAAAACGAAATCCCGATATTTATTACGGTATTGAATTCAGTATGATATTCGATAAATTGTGGAGATAAAATATAAATGCGTAAACTGTTAATATTAACGTCCGCGTTGCTTTTCGCATTCGTCGCTTGCGAAGAAGACCCGCCCACCGTTGAAGACGGAAAAGCAAGAGCGGATATCAGCGTTAAACTGGATACCGCGGCTGTAACCGATAGCATCGATTACTTGCCGAATGCGGATATCTTTTTGAATTCGGAATACGGTAACATGCACTTTGTCGCCGACGAACAGGGCAGAGTAACGGTTACGAATATTCCCTCCGCCGTTTATCAAATTTCCGCGAAAGGTTATCATCCTTCCGTGCCGTCTTTATTGATGGTCGGAACGATTAAGGACGTGGAAATTTATTCGGGAAAAACCGTGGAGTTGGACATTACCGCATCACCCGTTTCCACGGGAGATATAGTTATTAATGAATTGTATGTTGCGGGTCCTGTGAATAATTTCTATTTCTTTTACGATCAATACATAGAATTATATAACAGTAGCGACAGCGTACGTTATCTTGACGGAATTGTCGTTGCACGACTTTCGGGAAACGATGATTGCGGACCCGGTTGCGATTGGGGCGACGACGGCGATATTGACGGCGCGACGTACATATTCAAATTTCCCGGTCACCCCGGTGAAACGAATTACCCGATTATGCCTCATGAATTCAAAGTGCTTGCTCAAACGGCTTACGACCATACGCAAACTGTTTCGACAAGTATTGATTTGAGCCATGCCGATTGGGAATTTTACAATCAGTTGTCCGCTTCCGATTTTGATAATCCCGACGTCCCGAATTTGTATAATATTCGCATGGACAGAACGGTCGATTTTTATATTAGTTTGACTTCCGACGTTGTGATAATTGCCGACGGACGCGACACCGTTTGGGCTGACGGCTTCGATATCGATACAATTCTTGACGGCGTGGAATATCAAAGTAGCGGAACGCGAATGCAAACGCTTGACGACAGAATTGACCGCGGCTGGGTTAAAAGCCCGCCGAAATACAGCGGGCAATCGATGCAAAGAAAGATTCCCGGAATGGATACTAACGACGGAACTTTAGATTGGACAATATTGGAACACCCAACACCCGGATATCAATGATGAAAAAAACAATTCTCAATATTATTTGGTTAACGTTTATTATTACTTCGGTGAATTACGCCCAGTTTAGTCGAACAGCCGCTATGGGCGACTTGTCTTTTTCCATAATTGACGCGGATGCCAAATTCGATCCGTTTCAACTTGGTGGTAATCCCGCGTATTTATGGCAGAGCCGAAAAAAGCCGAGACTTGATTTCACTCAATTTAATTCTGCCGATTACGGTGATTACAGAAGAAGATTTTCTTCCGAAAGAAATTTCAACGTTGGCGCGAATGTAATCGGAATACAACCGCTTGGCGAAAGCGGCACTTTTCAAGGGCGCGCCGTTTATTATTACAATAAGCGAAGCAATGTTTATCGGACATTAAAGAAAGATACTTATGCGGGCGAGGCTTTCTTTTTTACGGATACTACTACGGGCGACGTCGTCTACGACGGGCCGCTTTTCGAATTTACTCACAGTTTGCCTCTGACTGAAAAAATTAGTGTCGGCGGTACTTTCGGATACGGCTTATTAAACGGACTGAAAAAGGTTTACACATACGGTGAAACGGTTTTCAGAAATGTTTACGGAACTTTTGGAGTAACCTATAGCGTTAACGACAATTTGACGCTGGGCGCCGATTTCGCTATGTTTAACACGCAAGAAAGAATTGTTGCAAGCGACGTAAATCTTTTCACCGTGATTACATATCATTATCGCGGCGACACGCACAGAATACAATTAAGCGGTTCGAAACAAAAATATAAAGTATCGAAAAGCGGCAATCGCTTCGGCGGGGAAATTTATTATACTCCGAGTGAGAAATTGGAAATCGGAATAAACGGCGGATATCAAACGAGTTCCACTGAATCCATTTTTCCCGTGGAAGGGATGGAGAAAGTGGACGGGTATTCATGGTTCAGAGATGCGTCGCTGGAAATTAAAACGAGATATTTCGTAAACGAGCAAATTACGCTTGGAGTTGTTGCCGACTATTTGAATAGTTACAGTTGGTCGGAAAACAGAAATAATTCCTTACTTTTGTGGGAGTGGGATTATTCCGATATCGGCGCTGGTTTCGGCGGTTCGTATTCGAATATTTTACCAGGATTGCTTTTGGGATTCGAGTATAAAATTTCCGCCACAAACTCCGATTCTTCGAAATACATCGATAATAAATTCAATTCGTTGTCATCTACAAATCATAACGTGAAATTAGGCGGTGAATATTTAATCAACAGTCTTTATTCCATACGTTTCGGGTTTGTTTTCGGAACAATGCGGCATGATTTCGTTTACGGCGGCGACAATGTGGATTTTAAGAAAATAACAGGCGGATTCGGTATTAATTTAACCGACAATTTCGTAATCGATGTTTACGGCTTTTGGGGAAGACTCGGTTATTCTTCCTCTGTAAAAAGAGATTATTGGGACGCGAGAATAACATTCAGATTTTATAAATTTTAATAACAAAAGGAGTTGTCATGAGAAAAATTTTACTCTTGATATTTGTTATAACTTCTTTCGGAATTGCTCAAACATGGGAAAGCGTTGTGGAGAATACTTTCGCTCCGCTTTCCGATGTTTTTTTCTATTCTGAAAATCGCGGTTGGATTTGTGGAAATTCGGGCACCTTTGCTCAGACAACCGACGGCGGGCAAACGTGGATATCGTTCAATAATTTGCCTGATCCTTCACGTAGTATTTATTCTATTTATTTCTTTTCCAAAATGGAAGGAATGTTAGGGGCATTCGGTGATATAATTTATAAGACAACCGACGGCGGTAACAGTTGGGAACAAATTACTGTTGGCGAATATGACGGGCTTGCCGTAAAAGAAATTTATTTCGGTGAGGATAATCTTACAGGTTGGATTTTAACCGCCGCATCAAGTTCTGCGGAAATTTTGAAAACCACTAACGGGGGAGAAATATGGGACTCCAAATTAGTTGTTACTTCAGGCGATATTGAAAGTATGTCGTTTTATTCGCCCGAACACGGTATTTGCGTCGGCGGCGGTTCAGGTAGAATGGATTTGTATTATACTTCGGACGGAAATACGTGGACAAAGGCGCCAAATCCCAGTTTACCTCCGGGTTATTCAAGACTTGACGTTCGCGGAGTTTCAATGGCGAGCGATAGCATCGCATATGCTGTCGGTTGGGGAACGCGCTCTCTCGGATTGCAACCCAGCATTTTATTAAAAACAACCGACGGCGGCGCTTCTTGGACATATTTACAGCAAGAGCCGGAAAATCGCCAATATGTGAATTTATATGCCGTTTTGGCTATTGATGAAAATACGGCGATTGCAGGCGGAGGCTCGACGTACGACGGTAGCGTTGTAATAAAAACGACCGACGGCGGTCAAAACTGGTATAGAGTTAACGCTCCGTTCGGATTTTCCATAAAAGCCTTTAACAAAATTGGTAATAAAATATGGGCTGTCGGTAGCGGTGGAGTTACCGTTTATTCCGAAGACAACGGAGAAAATTGGGAAATGGCAAACCAAATTCCCAGTACTTCGCCATGGGCTACTTTCTATGACGGGAACGATTTGATGGCTGTCGGAGGGTACGGCGGATTGGTTATTATTTCAAATGACAGAGGGAACGCTTGGCAGCCCGTTTACGCGTTTGCCGACGGAGTATGTCCAAGCGTACAGGATATCTTTTTCCTTAATCCTTCTATCGGTTTTTTAGCGAGAAATAATCGCGTTGTCAGTAAAACAACCGACGGCGGATTGACGTGGTTTAATATTATGCCTGATACGACAAGCACAAAAGTAAATAATTACGGTGTACAATTTATTAATGAGAATTTAGGCTATGTCGTCGGAAAACACGGCAGCCATGTCTCCGCTTTTTACAAAACCACAGACGGCGGAAATACTTGGGAAGAACATATCGGAGAACTTTCGGAACAAATAAACGACTTATATTTTTTCAATGAAGATAACGGTGTTGTGGTTGGTAACGATATCTTAATTTCATACACGGAAGACGGCGGAGCAACATGGAATAACGCGACCGTTAACGGCGTTGAAGACCCTGACGATGATATAAATCAAGTTGTTTTTTGTGATAACGAAAACGGACTTGCCATAGGTGACGAAACATTTGTAACTGCGGACGGCGGAAGAAATTGGGAAAAAGTTAATACGGGAGTTTACAACGGCGAAATGAAAAGCGGTGTGATGTTCGACGACCAACATTGGATTTTAGTCGGCGGTGTAAATGTAATCGAAACAATGGACGCGGGCGCAAACTGGACTGATATTACCGATTTATCCGTTATAACATCGTCCCAATTATATTCAAGTTATGCGGATAAAAACGGCTACCTTTGGGTTACCGGAGGAACAAGCGACGTTTATAAAACGGTTAATCCCGTTAACGTTGAAATGCAAAGCGATAAACCTCGCGATTTCGCATTGATGCAAAATTATCCCAATCCGTTTAATCCCGAAACCAAAATTAAATTTTCCATTGTCAGTTCGGGCAGAGTAACATTGAAAATTTTCGATGCTCTCGGACGTGAAGTCGCGGTTTTGATTAATGAAGATATGTCGCCAGGTGTATATTCCGTTACGTTCGACGCAAGTAAGCTCGGTAGCGGTGTATATTATTACAGATTGGAAGAAAACACGAATTTTAGTAATTTAATAGCCACGAAAAAAATGATATTACTTAAATAATAAGGAGGCAAAGAAAAATATGTTGAAAAGGATACAAGGATTTTTTTTGTTAGTGGCTCTAACCTCCACACTTGTATTCGGACAAACTGCTAACGTGTTTTTTTCCGAATACATCGAAGGAACAAGCACCGACGGTGTTTACAATAGAGCCTTGGAAATTTACAACGGCACGGGCAACGATTTGGATATGTCCGCATTTATTATCAAGTCGGGTTACAGTGGCAACGAAAATTTGTGGAACAGTGAGGTTTACACGTTTCCCGAAGGAACGGTTTTGGGACCCGGCGAAGTTTGGGTAATGGCAAATAACGGAGCTTGCGAAGAAATTCTCGCGGTTGCAAACGATACTATTTATTATCGCGATTACGGATACGTAATGGCTTTCAGCGGTGACGATGCCCGCGGCTTGTTTCAAATTGTGGGAAGCGATACTGTGCTGATAGATATTATCGGCGTGGAAGGCTCTGTACCTGAGAACGGCGGTTGGGATGTTGCGGGTGTACCGAATGCGACGTTAGACCATACACTTGTCAGAAAATCTTCGGTTGCAAGCGGCTGTACCGATTGGGCGACCTCGGCGGGTACCGATGCGGATAATTCACAATGGATAGTTTACGATATTGATACGTTTGATTATCTCGGTTCGCATATCGGGCCAAACGCCGTGGAAGAAAATACTTTAGTAAAGAACTTTACACTATTACAGAATTATCCGAATCCTTTTAATCCTTCTACAACCATTACTTATTCAATTCCCTTTACAAAACAAAACGATAGGTATTCCGTTTTGTTGCAAGTTTTTAATGTGACGGGTAAAAAGGTCGCCACACTTGTTAATGCGCAGCAGTCCTCCGGCGAATATTCCGTCCAATTTAATGCTGAGAACTTGCCGAGCGGAACATATTTTTATACTTTGCGATATGGAGATAACAGTGTTACGAAAAAAATGTTGTTGCTTAAATAATACGAATTAAAAGGAACAATGAATAAAATTTATTCACTAATCAAAGGAGGAAGAATATGAAACGATTCTTCTATTTAAGTATGGCGCTTGTGCTTATGTCTTTTATTACGATGGCGCAAAGCGGCCAATTTAATTGGGCTTCCTCTGCCGGCGGGAGTTCGAGCGACTACGTTTACGACTCTTATACCGACGGCGAAGGAAACACATACGTTACGGGTAAATTCAAAAGCGACCCGATGGATTTCGGCAATGGTATTCAAATTTCCACTTCCGGAAATTATGATATTTACGTGGCGAAATACGATGCAAACGGAACGGCACAATGGGCTGTTTCCGCAGGTAGTGCGGGAAGTTCGAGTCCCGATGAGGGTGATGGAATAACCGTTGATGCGGAAGGCAATGTTTATGTTACGGGTGCTTTTTTCGGAACGGCATATTTTACGGAAAACGACTCATTGGTAAGCACGGGAAACTTCGACCTATTTATTGCGAAATATGATAACGACGGTAATTTCCAATGGGTCAAACAAGCATATTCCGCAGGCGGAAATCAAGAAAAAGGTACGGGAATAGCGACCGATGCTGACGGTAACGTTTATATAACCGGATATTTCGGCGACGATATGGGCGACACTTTGTTTTATGACGGAACGGCTGTATTGAACGGCATCGGTGACAGAGATATGTTTGTCATGAAAATCGACGGCGGTGGTAACTTCATTTGGGCTGTTACAGGCGGTAACATTTATAAAGAAGAAGCCAAAGCCATAGCGGTTGACGAAGAAAGTAACGTTTACGTAACCGGACACTATGACGATACGACAGGTTATTTCGGTTCAACGGTATTACCATATGTCGATGATAACGAAGTTTTTATTATTAAACTTGACGGTTCGAACGGAAACTTCTTGTGGGCGCATGCACTTGTTGGTAATGCCGCCGAAAGCGGTTACGGAATTTATGCTTCGGCTCAAAATGGTCCCGATAACGGTATTGTAATTATTACGGGTTCGTTTAACGACGATTTACAAACGGACGACGGTTCAGCTTCTCTCGCTTCCGCGGGCGACGACGATATAATGTATGCCGCATACGATAAAGACGGTAACTTTATGGGCATGGGTTCATTTGGCGGCGAAGCCGAAGAAAAAGCCTATGCTGTGAATATGGATAAAAGAGGTAACCTTTATTTGGGAGGATATTCGAAAGGTGACTTCATTGTCGGTGAAGATACCGTAACGAATATTA